>NZ_JBFIGP010000235.1:0-6116 GCF_041602235.1 Paraconexibacter sp. | reverse complement strand
GTTGGGCACGATCTGCGCCCGCTTGGCGAACCCGGGATCGGCGAACAGGGCCATGCCCTCCGCCAGCGCACGGGCGAGACGGTCCGCCGAGCCACCCGCCTGGGCGACGACCGCGAGGACGTCCCGGTCACCGAGGAACCGTCCGAGGTCGCGCAGCGCCTGCGCGTACAGCGCCATCAGCTCGTGGTCCGGGCGCTGTCCGAGAACGTCCGCGATCGTCTCCGTCCGCATCGCCCGCAGCTCGTCGTTGCTCCAGGCTCCGGCCGCACGGAACCGGTCGGCCAGCCCCCAGGCGACCGTGAAGTACCCGGACACGGGGCGCCCGGCGCGGTCCACGCGCTTGCGGAGCGTCGGGAACCAGCCGGATCCGAAGTTGATCGTGTCGAGCGTGAGGAGGTAGCGGGCGACCTCCTCGGGAGGACCGTCGAGGTGGTGGCGCTCGGGGTCCAGCGGGACCGGGTCGATGCGCTCGACCGTCGCGAAGCGCTCGAGGCCGTCCGGGTCGATCCGGACGGCCTGGGCCGAGGCGGCGATCTGCGCGCAGCTCGCCCGTATCGCGTCGCAGAACCTCACGGGCCGCAGCGTACGCGGCCCGACGCTCAGCGGCGCTTCGTGATGCCGAACTCGAGGGCCAGCGTCAGCGCCGGCGGGCCTCCGTCGCGTGCCACCGGAGCGCCCAGCACGACGCCGATCCCGACCTCGCGGAAGTTGCGGTCCAGGAGCAGCGAACGGTGGCTCTTGCTCTTCATCAACGCCGCCACGAGGCGCTTGGGGCTCGCCTCGTCCCCGTTGCCCCACGCGAGCGCCTCACCGACGGACCATCTCCGGGCCTTGCGCATGTAGCCGCTGCGCCGGATCCGCATGTCGGCCGTCGAGCCTCCCGGCGACCGGTGGGCGAAGTAGGACCGCCGCACCATGTCGCGGCTGTGTCGCAGCGCGGCGCGCCGCAGCCGGTAGTTCTCGCGGTAGGCCCGCAGCCGGCGCTTCTTGCGCTCCTGGTTCACCAGGCACGCGACCGCCTTGCGGACCTTCACGAGATCCGCCTTCCCCATGTCGCTCGATGCTGATGCCGTTGCTCCCGTGCACGACGATGATGACGCCGAGCTTGCCCCCCAAGCTGCGGTCGATGTGTGAATGAGCATCAAGAATGCGAGCACGACTGCTGCCCGGCACCCGGCCCCCAACCGGTTCCCTGCCATACCCGGCAGGATGCTGGCTGCCGGTCAGGACTTGAGCGCCATGACGAGGACGTGGCGGTATCACCCGGAAACCTGTGCAGAGGCGGCGCTCAGCGAGAGCTCTTGCGCGAACTCACGCAGGTCTTGGCACCTTTGAACGACTTGGAGCTGTTGGCGACGCGCCGGCCGAGGTCGAGCACGATGGTCGCTCCCGGACGGTCGGTATCGCGCCTGGGCAGCCCGTACACGAGGGCGATGCCGAGCTCCCGGAAGTCGCGTTTCAGCAGGAGCCGGCGGTGCGCGCGGGAGCGCATGAGGTTCTCCGTCAAGACCTCGGGCGTCGAGCTGCGGTTCCAGCCGTAACCGAGCGCCTCACCGAGGTGGTAGCGGCGCTTCGAGCCGCGGAGGTACTTGGCGGAGCGCACGCGGTCGCACAGCGACCTGCCGTTGCTGGAGGTGTGGCTGAAGAAGCCGTTGCGCACCATGTCGCGCGCGTGGCCCGAGGCGGCCCGGGTGAGCGAGGACCGCACGGCGAAGCGGGGGAGGCCGCGGCTGGTCCGCTCCTGCTGGAGCAGGCACAGCACCGCCTCCCGTGCCTGCACGGTGTTCTCCGGCGTCGTGCGGACATCGGCCCCCGGACACTTCGAGGGATCCGTCGCCCCGCCGGCGGCGGGAACGAACAGCATCGACATCACGCACGCGACCGCCACCCCTGGCGCCCATCCCTGTCCCATGTACTACAGGTAACACCAAATGGCGGTCGAGCACCACCGTAGTTCTCCGACACGCCGCCGCTGGGCCTATCCTCGAAGGCGATGCCCGACGCGCCGCCGCCCGCCGACCTCACGGCCCTTCTCGCCGGTCTGAACCCCGCGCAGCAGGCCGCGGTCGAGCACGCCGAGGGGCCGCTGCTCGTGCTCGCGGGCGCCGGTTCGGGGAAGACCCGGGTCCTGACGCACCGCATCGCGCACCTCGTGCGCTCGGGGGTGGCCCGTCCCGGGGAGATCCTCGCGATCACGTTCACCAACAAGGCCGCGCAGGAGATGCGCGAGCGGGTCGAGTTGCTGCTCGGTCGCTCGACGCGCGCGATGTGGGTGCTCACCTTCCACTCGGCCTGCGTGCGGATGCTGCGGGCCGAGGCACCCCGGTTGGGATACACCCGGTCGTTCACGATCTACGACCAGGCCGACACGCGGCGCATGGTGAAGAAGTGCCTGGACGATCTCGACATCGATCCCAAGCGCTTCACACCCGCGGCCGTCCATCACCAGATCTCCGACGCGAAGAACAAGCTGCGCGACGCCGACGCCTACGCGCAGCTCGTGGGCGGCTACTTCGAGCAGACCGTCGCGGACGTCTACCGCCACTACGAGACCGAGATGCATCGCATGAACGCGATGGACTTCGACGATCTCCTGGTGCGGGCGGTCAACGTGCTCGAGCTGTTCCCGGAGGTGCGCGCCCGGTACGCGGCCGCCTTCCGCTACGTGCTGGTCGACGAGTACCAGGACACCAACCACGCGCAGTACCGGTGGTTGCAGCTCCTGGCGGGCGGCGAGGACGGGCATCGCAACCTGATGGTCGTCGGCGACGACGCGCAGTCCGTCTACGGCTTCCGCGGCGCGGACATCCGCAACATCCTCGACTTCCAGGACGACTTCCCGGACGCCACCGTCGTCAAGCTCGAGCAGAACTACCGCTCGACGCAGACGATCCTCGACGCCGCCAACGCGGTGATCGCCCACAACCGGGCGCAGATGCACAAGACGCTGTTCACCGAGCTGGACGGCGGCGACCCCATCAAGGTCCGCGAGCTCGACGACGAGCACGCCGAGGCCCGCTTCGTGGTGGGTGAGATCGAGCGACTCGTCGACGAGGGCGTCTCCCGTGCGGAGATCGCGGTCTTCTACCGGACCAACGCGATGTCGCGGGTGCTCGAGGACACGCTCGTCCGGCGCGAGATCGGCTACCAGGTGATCGGCGGCACCAAGTTCTACGAGCGCGCCGAGATCAAGGACGCGGTCGCCTACCTGCAGGTGCTGGCCAACCCGCAGGACGTCGTGTCCTTCACGCGGATCGTGAACTCCCCCCGGCGCGGGATCGGCCAGACCTCCCTGTCGCGCGTGGTCGCGCACGCCGACACCATGGGCATCAGCGTCTGGGAGGCGGCGCAGGAGCCGGCCGGTGTGCCCGGGCTGGGCGCCGCGGCGGTGAAGGCGTTCGGGCGTTTCATGAGCACGATGGGGTCGTTGCGCGACCGCGCAGGGACGGGCGTCCCGATCGGCGACCTCCTGAGCGCGGTGCTGCACGAGTCGGGGTACTTCGAGTGGCTGGAGGCCGAGCGCACGATCGAGGCGCAGGGCCGGATCGAGAACCTCGAGCAGCTCATCGAGGTGGCGCACGAGTTCGACGCGACCGCGCAGGAGGGCGAGCGCGACCTCGGCGCCTTCCTGCAGTCCGTCTCGCTCGTCGCTGACGCCGACAGCCGCAAGGACGACGAGCACCTCGTCACCCTCATGACCCTGCACAACGCCAAGGGGCTGGAGTACCCGATCGTGTTCATCGTCGGGTGCGAGGAAGGCGTCTTCCCGCACTCGCGCTCCGTCGAGGAAGGGACGCTCGAGGAGGAGCGGCGCCTCTGCTACGTCGGGATCACGCGGGCGATGCGCGACCTGTACCTGACCTACGCCCGGCGCCGGGCGGTCTTCGGCTCCACCACCTACGGGCTCCCGTCGCGGTTCCTGGCCGAGATCCCGACCGACCTGCTCGACGAGGAGGGGCCCCAGCCATCCTACGGCGGCATGCGTGGCGGCCAGGTGGTCGGCTCCGGCGCCCCGACGCGACCGCGCGCGATGTCCTGGGGATCGGCGGCGGCCGGCACCGCCGCGATCGAGGCCGACCGGGGCGCGGCGGGCTCGGGGGCCGGGGGTGCCACGCGCTTCGCCACCGGTGACGACGTCGTCCACGGAGCCTTCGGGGAAGGTGTCGTCACCGCGGTCGAGCCCGGCGGGATCGTCGTGATCCGGTTCGCGAAGGACGGGTCGGAGCGCAAGCTGATGGCCGAGTACGCCCCGATCGAGAAGCGTTGAGCGTCGCGGGTCGCGTAGCCTGCCCGGGCGTATGAGCGCTCGCATCATCGACGGCAAGGCGGTCGCGGCGAAGGTCCGTGCCCGCGTGGCGACCGAGGTCGCCGCGTTCACCGAGCAGCACGGCACGCCGCCGGGGCTGGCGACGATCCTCATCGGGGACGACCCGGCGTCGGCGGTCTACGTCGGCGGCAAGCAGAAGGCGTGTGCCGAGGTCGGGATCAAGGGCTTCGACCACCGCCTCGACGCCGACGCGCCGCGGGCGGACGTGCTCGCGCTGATCGACGAGCTGAACGCCGACCCCGCGGTCAGCGGCATCCTCTGCCAGCTCCCGGTGCCCGGCCACCTCGATGGCGTCGAGGTCACCAACCGGATCGACGCGGGCAAGGACGTCGACGGGTTGACGATCGCCTCCGCGGGTCGCCTGGCGCTCGGGATGCCCGGACTGCGACCGTGCACCCCGACGGGCACGATGCTGCTGCTGGAGGAGGCGCAGGCCTCCCTGTCCGGCGCCGAGTGCGTCGTCATCGGCCGCTCGAACCTCTTCGGCAAGCCCATGGCCCAGCTGCTGCTGCAGGCCAACGCCACCGTGACGACGTGCCACTCGCGCACGCGCGACCTCGGCGAGGTGTGTCGCCGGGCCGACGTGCTCATCGCCGCGGTCGGCGTCGCGCACCTGGTGAAGGGCGACTGGATCAAGCCGGGAGCGGTGGTCATCGACGTCGGCATGAATCGGCTGACCGGCCCGCCGCCCACCCTCACGGGGGACGTCGACTTCGACGCGGCCGTCGAGGTGGCCTCGGCGATCACACCGGTGCCGGGCGGGGTCGGGCCGATGACGATCGCCTGCCTGCTGGAGAACACGCTGATCGCTGCACGGGCTGCCGCGGCCGTCGCGGCGTAGGGTTCGGCCGATGCACCTGCACCGTCTGCGTCTGGGGGAGATCACCGCCGCGATCGGCGCGGTCGTGCTGATCACCTCCTTGTTCCTGGACTGGGTGGAGCTCACGGTCGGCGCCGTGCCGAGCGGCTCGGCCGCCGACGGCGTCGTCCGGGTCTCGGAGTCGGGCTTCTCCTCGGCCGGCTGGCTGCTCGTCGCCCTGCTCGTGATCGTCGCGGCGCTCGCGATCGCGCTCGTCGTCCTCACGGTCACGCTGGAGCCGGTCGGGCTGACCATGTCGGTCACGGTCGCCACGGCCTTCTTCGGGATCATCGCGGCGGTCGTGACGGCCCTTCGCGTGGCCCTGTTCCAGCCCGACGGAGGTCTCGGGGACAGCTTCGCCTCGATGCAGCTCGGGGCCTACCTGACGCTCCTGGGCGTCGTGCTCTGTGCCGCGGGTGGGTGGATCACGATGCGGGACGAGCGGATGGACGCGCCGTACAGCGCCGCCCCCGAACTCGAGCCGCGGCCCGCGCCGCCGGTGGCGTAGCCTCCGGCTCGCATGATCGATCGCGAGCAGGTCCTCCACGTCGCGCGGCTCGCGCGGCTCGAACTCAACGACGACGAGGTCGCCACGGCGGCCGCCGAGCTGTCGAAGATCCTCGGCCACATCGAGACGATCGAGGAGCTCGACCTCACCGACGTGCCGCCGACCGCGCACGTCGTCGAGGTCGACAGCGCGCTGCGGCCGGACGTGCCCCAGCCGTCGCTCCCGCGCGACGTCGCGTTCGCGCAGGCCCCGGACATCGCCGACGACGGGTTCCGCGTCCCCAGCCCGCAGGCCTGATCCACGATGACCGACATGATCGACCTCACCGCCAAGCAGGCCGTCGACGCGATCGCGGCGGGCGACCTCGACGCCGCCGAGTACTTCGAGCTGTACCGGTCGCGCAGCGCCTCCGAGGACCTCGG
>NZ_JBFIGP010000234.1:0-6117 GCF_041602235.1 Paraconexibacter sp. | reverse complement strand
TGTCCGCCAGGCTCTGCGCCGTGGGACAGAGCAACTGCGAGGCGGTGGGCAGCAGCCCCTGGTCGCCGGAGAGCACGGCACCCGTGGACGGCAGGGCGGTCGCGGCCGTGCCCGAGACCGCGGTGCTGACCGCGGACGTCGGCTTCTTGACGATGCCGCCGAGCTGCGCGTGGGCGGGCGTCGCCGAGGCGAGTGCAACCACCGTGGCGACACCGACGATGCGGGCAACGCACCGAGCCTGGACCTTGAACCGCATCTGATCTCCCGCAGATAGTGCCCGGGAACGGGCCTGTCCGAGAGCCCCGCGCCATCGGACAGGCGGCAACCTAGTGCCCGCGCGCCAGAAAGACAAGTGCAGCGTACTGTCGCAACAGCGATACCCGCTGCAGCTGTCGACGCGGGCGGATCTACGGGTTTCCGGACCGTCGCGGGGCGCCGCTCACGCCTGTGCGTGACCGTGTCGCGCCACCGCGTCGACGAACGCGTCGACGTCCGCCTCGGTCGTGTCCCAGGAGCACATCCAGCGGACCTCGCCCGCGCCCTCGTCCCACACGTAGAAGATGAAGCCCTCGGCGTAGAGGGCGTCGCGCAGCGGGACGGGCAACACGGCGAACACCGAGTTCGCCTGGACCTCCTGGGTCACGCGCACCCTGGGCACCTCCCGGACACCGGCGGCCAGGCGCTGCGCCATCGCGTTGGCGTGCAGCGCGCTGCGACGCCACAGGTCGTCCTGCAGCAGCCCGATCGCCTGCGCCGCCAGATAGCGGTGCTTGCTCGCCAGCTGCATCGCGGACTTGCGCCGCCACTGGAAGCCCTCGGCGTGCGCGGCGTCCCACAGGACGACCGCCTCGGCCCCCAGGCCACCGTTCTTGGTCAGACCCAGCGAGAGCGCGTCGACGCCCAGGTCGCGGGTCGCCTCCCGCAGCGAGCACCCCATGCCCGCCGCGGCGTTCATGATGCGGGCCCCGTCGAGATGCAGCAGCATGCCGCGCTCGTGGGCGACGTCGGCCAGCGCGCGGATCTCCGCGTGGGTGTAGCGCGTGCCCAGCTCGGTGGACTGCGTGATCGAGATGACCTTCGGCTGCACCGCGTGCCAGTCGCCGAACCGGATCAGCCGCGAGGCCACCAGCTCCGGCGTGAGCTTGCCGTCCGGGGTGGCGACCGGCAGGAGCTTGCGGCTCAGCAGCCGCTCCGGCGCCCCGCCCTCGTCGACGTAGATGTGCGCGCTCTCGGCGCACACCACCGCCTGATGGTGCAGGGGCGCCAGGGACTCCAGGCACAGGACGTTCGCGGCCGTGCCGCCCCAGACGAAGAAGACCTCGGCGTCGGACCCGAGGTGCTCGCGCACGAGCTCCGTCGCCTCCGCGGTCACGGGATCCCCGCCGTAGGCGACGACGTGCCCGGCCTCGTTGGCCTTCGCGACCTGCGCCATCACCGCGGGATGGGCGCCCGCGTAGTTGTCGCTGGCGAACGCCGTCACCGCCGCGACCCGCCGTGCAACTGCACCCGCTGGCCGTTCATCGCGCTGGCGCCGTCACCGCACACGCCGCAGATCGCCGACGCGAGATCCTCGGCGTCCGTGAAGGTGCGGAAGGCGTCCTCCCCCTTGCCCTCCCGCATCGCGGGCGTGGCGATCGCGTCCACGACCACGACGTTGGCGGTCGCCTTGCCCGAGCCCTCCGCGGTCGCGGTGGCGAAGCCGTCGGCCAGCGCCAGGGTCCACGCCTCGGCGGCCGCCTTCGCGGCGGCGTAGGCGGCGTTGGTGTGGGTCGGCGCCTGCGCCTGCTTGCTGCTGACGAGCACGAAGCGACCGTGGCCCGACGCCAGCAGCGAGGCGCTGAACGCCCGGCTGGTGTGCTGGACGGTGCGCACGAGCAGGTCGTGCAGGAAGGCCCAGTCCTCGAGCGGCGCGGTCTCCAGCGGCTCCCCGCCGCGCCAGCCGCCCACGAGATGCGCGACACCCGAGACGCTGCCGAAGCGCGCCACCAGGGCGGCGCACCAGGCCCGGGTCGCCTCCTCGTCGAGCAGGTCGACGACGTGGGAGTCCACGCGGTACTGCGGCAGTTCCAGGTCCGCGACCAGCTCATCGAGCTTGCCGGCGTCGCGGTCGGCGAGCGCGATCGTGGCGCCGGCGGCGGCGCAGGCGCGCGCCACGCTCGGCCCCAGGCCCCCGGTCGCTCCCGCGATCGCGATGACCCGGCCCTCGAGGGGTCCCGCGTTGGCGTCGCTCATGCGCGGCTCCCGCCGGCGAGCGCGGGCTCGAGCTTGGGCTGCAGCTGCGTGTAGAAGACGCTGAGCGGGAACTCGTCGTCCTGCACGGCGTCGATCCACCGCTTCGGGTCGGGCTCATCGCGCAGCGCGACGGCACCGCCCGCCCAGACGGACGTGACGTTCGGGGCGACGTAGGTGCTGACGAGATCGTGGGCGGTCATCCAGTAACGGACCTTCGGGAGATCGATGCCGGTGCGGTACAGGGCCTCCACCTTCTCACGAAGCGCGACGACACCGTCGGCGACGTCCTTCCAGTCGATCGTCAGGCGGTTGTCGGTCCAGCGGATGGTGCCCCGCTCGTGCAGGAACGCGAACAGCAGCTGACCGCCGAGCCCGTCGTAGTTGCGCACGCGCGTTCCGGTGACGGGGAAGCGGAAGAGCCGGTCGAAGAGGATCGCCGTCTGCACGTGGCGGGCGAAGGCGAAGCCCTCGCGCTCGAGCGTCACCGCCTCGGAGAACGCGGTGAGATCACAGCGGAGCTCCTCCAGCGAGTACATCCAGTACGGCATGCGCTGTCGGATCATGAACGGGTCGAACGGCAGGTCGCCCCGGCTGTGGGCGCGGTCGTGGATGAGGTCCCACAGGACGAACGCCTCCTGGGAGATGCGCGGCGAGGCCAGCAGCGCCGCCGCGTCGGCGGGCAGGTTCACGCCGAGGATCTCGGTCGCGGCCCCGCAGATGCGGCGGAAGCGCTCGGCCTCGCGGTCGCAGAAGATCGCGCCGAAGTGGTTCTCGGGCGGGGCCGCGGTCGCGAAGGTCTCCGGGAACAGCACCGCGCACTCGCTGTCGTAGCCGGCGGTGCGGTCCACGAACGTCACCGGCACGAACTTCGGGTTGTCGTAGCGGCCGGCCTCGAGCTCGGCGAGCCACTGCGGCCACGGGACCTCGACGACGAGGGCCTCGAAGCGGGTGTCGCGGGAGCCGTTCTGGGTGTACATCGGGAACAGCACGAGATGCTGGATCCCGTCGCGGCGGTGCAGGTCGGGACGGAACTCGTGCAACGCGGTCGAGAAGTCCGGACGCGCGAAGTCCTCCTGCACCCAGCGGTGCAGATCCGCGATCACCGCGTCGACGTACGCCGCCTGGTGCGGGAAGCGCGGGCGCAGGCCGCGCACGGCGTCCGCGATGCGACCCACGCGGTCGGTGAGGTCGCCGCGATCGTGCCTGGCCGTGTCGACGCTGCCGTCGGGCTCCTGCAGCAGCCGCAGCGCGTCCACCTCGGCCTTCAGCGTCCGCCAGCGCGGGTCGGCGAGGACCGGGCCGTGGTCGGGCTCTCCCCCGGCCCGCGCGAACGCGGCGTGCGCCGCCCACGTGATGGTGTCGATCCACAGCGTGCGGTGATCGAGGTCGCCGATGCAGTCGTCGCCGAACAGGTCGCTGTCGGCGAACACCGCCACGCGACCTGCGCCGGCCGTCGTGACGGCCATGACGGGCGCCGCGGCCGGATCGGCGGTGGCGCTCGTGCGCAGGATCGGCGTCGCGCCGTTGCGCAGCTCCAGCGCGCCGGAGCGGTAGAAGGCTGCCGTCTCGACGCGCGCCAGCAGGTCCGCGCCCGCGACGGCCGTGCGCCCCGGCCCGCGCTCGGCGAGGACCCAGGCCGGGTTGCCGTCGTGCTGGTGGGCGTAGTCGTAGACCGTGGCGTTCGCGAAGCCCAGGCCGAACCGGCCCACGAGCTCCCCGAGGTTCGAGCCGTACTTGTCCTGCTCGGTCTCGCCGAGCACGACGAGGCCGCCGCCTCCGCGCACCCATGCCTCGATCGCGTCGATCTCCGCCGCGGTGAACACGGGTGAGCGGCCGTCGGTCTTCTCCCACTTGGCCTCCGACGGGTGGGCGATCACGAGGACGTCGACCCCGGCGAGCGCGGTGGCGTCCAGCGGGCCGTCGCTGTGCGCGACGACGTCGAGCTCGCGGCCCGCCAGGGCCTGCGCGGCCTCCGCGTAGGAGGAGTCCTGGGGATGGGCGGGCTGCAGCACCGCCGCCCGTTCCCGGGAGATGGTCCACGCTTCGCCGTGCGCCTCGTCGAACAGGACGCGGGCGACGTGGGCAGGGGCGTGCACGAGCGACATGGCTGAAGGGTACGGACGACCCCCGACGGCGCTCAATGCCTATCCCGCTGCAATCTGCGTCAGAATCCTGCGCATGGACGAAGTCGACCGCCAGATTCTTGCGCTCCTGACCGATGATGGGCGCAGGACCTACGACGACATCGCGCGACGTGTGTCGCTGTCGGCCCCCGCGGTGAAGCGCCGCGTGGACCGGCTGCGCCGGGAGGGCACCCTGCGCGGGTTCACCGCGGTCGTGGACCAGCAGGCGCTCGGCTACGGCGCGGAGGCGCTCATCGAGCTGTTCTACGGTCCGGGCGTCACCCTCGACGAGGTCGCGGCGTCGCTCCGCGCGGTCCCGGAGGTCGTCGAGGCCTGGAGCGTCACCGGCGAGGCCGACGCCCTCGCGCGTGTGCGCACACGCGACAACGCGGACCTCGAGCGGCTCATCCGCGGGCTGCAGTCCGACGGCACCGTCGTCCGCACGCGATCGCAGGTGGTGCTGTCACGGCTCGTGCACCGGCGGGGCGAGCAGGACCCCGCCGGCTGAGCGGCGCCGCTACCGGCGGACCGTGAACGAGACCGTCCGCTTCGCCGACCGGTTGCCGGCGGCGTCCGTCGCCGTGATCACCAGCCGGTAGGAGCCGACCGCGAGGACCTTCGCTGCGCTCCTCGTCGGCACCGTGATCCGCGCCGGGCCGCTGGACCGCCTCGTCGTGATCGTGCGCTGCAGTCGGGTCACGGTGCAGCGCTTGCCGCGCCGGGCCCGCAGGGAACACGCCTTCCCGGCCCGGCGTCCCCGGCGGACCTGCTCGATACGCACCACGACCGTCGCGGGCTCCGAGAGCGTCAGCTTCAGGACCGTGCCGCGCCGGCGCCTGACCGTGGTGGGGGTCAGCGACACCTTGCCGAGGCTCGGGGCGAGGCGGTCGGGGGCGGGCACCTGAGCTGGTGCCGGATCCGTCGGTCCGGGCGCCGGGCCCGACGGTGCTCCGCCCGCGGGCGCCCCGGTCTGCGGGGCGGGCGCCGCGCCCGACGGGGGCGCCGGCGCAGCGGCGAACTCGTCCCCGCCGATGTCGACCGCCGCCCCGGCGACGCGCGGGTCGCCGTCGGCGTCGGCGTCGCCCTGCCGCGGATCGGCGGTGCCCGCGTCGATCGTCGGCGACCCCGGCACCTGCGCCAGGGATGCATCGAGGGCCGGGGCGACCGTCTGATTGCCCGACCCGGACGTGATCGCGCCGGACGACCGGTCGGGACGGAAGTTCGAACTGCTGACGGTGACCGCGCTCGTCTCGGTGGGCGACCCCTCGATCGTGCTGCACGTCTGCGGTGCCTGCGCGACGACGTCGCGGTCGGTCCCCTCGGACCCGCCCCGGACGATGGAGTTGTGCACCGTGGCCGTGACCGCATCGGCTCGGTCCGCGCACGCCGAGGTGAACATCCCGGTCCCGTCCGAGACCACGGTCGCGCCGACGATCGTCGCGCGACCCGTGAGAAGACCCAGCACCCGGTCGCGGGCTGGGCCGCTCGCGCGGACACGGCTGTCCCGCAGCGTCGCCCCGTCCGACACATCGGCACCCCGCGCGAACCCCGCTGCCGTCCCCGTCGCGGTGACGCGAACCTGTTCCGCGAGCGCTCCGGCCCCCTCCAGACGCAGCCCCGTCACGCTTGCGACCGAGGACTGGAACGCCTGCGTCACGTCGATGTCGATGCCGCGCACGATGCCACGATCGAACACGCGCACCGCCGCCTCGGCCTGCGAGCCGTGCGTGATGTCGTCACCGACGATCCGCGGCCGCGGCTG
>NZ_JBFIGP010000233.1:0-6118 GCF_041602235.1 Paraconexibacter sp. | reverse complement strand
GTCGTCGCTGACCAGGCGGATGCCACGGATCAGGGGACCGCGGAAGGCCTTGTAGCCGACCTCCATGTCGCTGATCGTCGTGTTGAAGAGGACGTTGGTCGTCAGCGACAGGAAGCGGTTGCCCGCGTAGTGCCAGAACAGGTGGGCCCGCTGGGGGTGCCCGCCGCGCAGGCGCGTGCCGTAGACGACGTCGGCGTGTCCGTCGAGCAGGGGCTGCAGGATCGACGGGATGTCGGCGGGGTCGTACTCGAGGTCGGCGTCCTGGATGAGGACGATCTCCCCGGTCGTCGCGGCGATGCCGACGCGCACGGCGGCGCCCTTGCCCCGGTTGACCGGTTGGACGAGGGGCTGCACGCGGTCGGGGTACTCCGTGGCGAGCGCGGCCAGGATCTCGGGCGTTCTGTCGGTCGAGCCGTCGTCGACCGCGAGGATCTCGACGTCGAGGTCGAGCGCCAGCACGCGCCGGACCACGCCCTCGATGGTGGCCTCCTCGTTGAAGGCGGGGATGACGACGCTCAGCAGAGGGGACACGTCTCAGGACGACCTTCTGATCGTGTGCACCCGCAGGTCCTTGGGTGCGCCGGAGGCCTTCAGCCGCTTGGCGCGTCCCACGCGGTACGCGTCGGCCTCCAGGTGCGCCAGGGTGGCTGCGGACACCAGCACCTCGCCGGCGCCGGCCTGATCGGCGACGCGGGCCGCGATGTTCACGTCGACGCCGAGGTAGTCACCCCCGAGATGGCGGGGTCGGCCGACGTGCGCGCCCGCCCGCATCCGTGGCGTGTATCCCTCGACCTCGACGGTGGCGAGCCGATCGGAGGCGTCCAAGGCCGCGCGGACCGCCGACTCCGGGTCCAGGAACACGGCCATGAGCCCATCGCCCATCCGCTTCACGAGCGTGCCGCGGTGCTCGGCCACGGCGCCCTCGACGATGATCCCCACCTCCCGCAGGAGCCGGACGGCGGCTTCGTCCCCCGCCCGTAGCGCCCACGCGGAGAAGCCCACGAGGTCCGTGAAGAGCATGGTGACCTCGCGGTCGCCGCGCCCGCGGCCGGCGGACTCCGACAGGGCCTGCCACACCTGGAGGGCTCCCAGGCCGATCTCCCTGGCGACGCTCGGGCGTTCGGGGCTGAGGACCTGGACCTGGCGACCGACGACCTCGGCCGGAGCGCTGCCGGCGACCGACAGGGGGTCGCCGAACCTGTCGTCCCCGGGGAGGCGGCGGCGCAGGCCGGACGCGAGCCGCAGGAGCAGAGGCTGGGAGTCGATGCGTCGCACGACCGCCACCGACCGCGCGGCCGGCGCGGCCTGCTCCCGGGGAGCCGCCGCGCTCTCCGGGCTCGGGTCGCGCTCGTCGTTCTCGGGCATCGGTGCGGATCGTACGGGGCGACGCCGAACGCGGTGTTCCCCGGCGTGCGGACGGTGTCGCGGTACGGGGGCTCGGTGGGGACTCCGTCCGGTTCGCTTGGACCACCGGTCGGATGCGCGATCACGGCCGGTCATGTACAAACCACTACTTGAAAGGGTTTCGACCGGCTGGATAGAAGTTCAGCGGGGGTTCCGGCAGCGCACGGCCGTAACAACTCAGGGGGCAGCAACATGAGGTTCCATGCCGGAAACACGACCTCGGGGGCGAGGTCGTGACCAGGTGGTTGGAGGGGCACGGCGCCGAGGTCACGGTCGCCGCGGTCATCGCCGTGCTCGCCGTGGATCCCGACGTGTCGGTGCGCGTGATCACCGATCTCGTCGCCGACGCGCACGAGCTGCACGGCCTCGACCCGCTGTGGCTCGGCATGCTCGCTCTCGCGGCTCCCGAGATCGCGGCCGTCCCGCGGGCGCACGCCACGGCGGCGCATGCGACGTTGCTGGCCGCGAGCGCCCGGCTCGAGGCCACCGCGATCTGGCAGGTGGAAGATGCCGGCGAGGTCGGGCTGACGGCCATGGCCGGGGAGATCGGCCCCCACGAGGCCCGGATGCGCGACGGCGCCCTGGCGGTGCTGCGTGGGGAGCGGTGCGACACGGCGGTGCCGATCACGGCCTTCGGCACGCCGTGCGCCGCCCTGACCTGGGCCGGCAGTGAGGACGTCGCGGGGCTCGCGCGTCCGCTCGCCGAGCGGTCGGCCATGCAGCTCGGGCTGGTCTTCGAGCGGGCGGCGCTGCTGGACGGGGCCGTCGCCCAGCACGCCGCCGCCGCCAGCGGTGCGGAGCGCCGCCTGAGCCGCGTCGCGTTCGACCTCCACGACGGCCCGATGCAGGATCTCGCGCTGCTGTGTGCCGAGCTGCACCGCGTGCGCGACGCGCTCGGCGACGTGCCCGTGGCCTGCTGCACGGCGAGCCGTGGCAGGACCGACCCCCGCCCGCTCCTCGACGACGTCCTCGCGATCGCGGAGGCGACGACCACGGAGCTGCGTGAGCTGGCCGGAACGCTGGAGTCCAGCGCGCTGCTGCGGCGCCCGTTCGCCGAGGCGCTGCAGGCGCTGACCCGCGGGTTCGCCCTCCGCACCGGTGTCGAGCCGGTCCTCCACCTCCACGGCGATCCGGCGACGCTGAGCGACGCCGAGCGGGTGACGGTCCTGCGCGTGATCGGCGAGGCGCTCGCCAACGCCCGCGAGCACAGCTTCGCCCGCGCGGTCACGGTGTCGGTCACGGTGACGGCCGCGAGCATCGACGCGTTCGTGCGTGACGACGGCGTCGGCTTCGACGTCGCGCACATGCTCCCGGACGCGGCCAGCCGCGGGCGCCTGGGCCTGGTGGGGATGATCGAGCGCATCCGGATGATGGAGGGCCACTGCGACATCCTGAGCCGACCGGGGGTCGGGACCACCGTGCAGCTGGCGCTCGCCCGGGCGGCGCGCCTGCCGCTGCCGGCGCTGATCGAGGTCGCGCCCGAGGCCGCCGTGCGGCGGCCCGCTGCGGCCTGATCAGCCCGGGCCGGCGTCGCGACGTGTGACGAGCCCCTGCTCCAGCGCGAAGCGCACCGCCTCGGCCCGGTTGGAGACCGACAGCTTGCGGTAGATGTTGCTCAGGTGGAACTTCACGGTCTGCTCGGTGACGAAGTGCTCGGCGCTGATCTGCTTGTTCGACATGCCGACGGCGAGTGACTTGAGGATCTCGAGCTCCCGGGTGGTGAGTCCCGCCGTGCGAGCGATGTGCTCCTCGGCGCTCTCGGTGCCGCCGATCGGGAAGTACGCGTCGCCCGTCACCGCGTGGCGGAGCGCCGACGGGATCTCGGCGGGCGCGATGCTCTTGCGGAGGTAGCCCGCCGCGCCGCGCCGCAGCGCGACCTGCACCTGCGCGGGGTCGCCCCCGGCGGAGATGAGCACCACCTTGGTGTCGGGGTGCCGTTCCCGGATCAGGTCCAGGCACTGCAGCCCGTCCATGCCGGGCATCTGGACGTCCATGAGGACCAGGTCCGGCCGCGTGCGGTTCACGAGCGGCAGCACGTGGGGCCCCGAGTCGGTCTCGGCGATCACCTCGAAGTCCTCGGCGGAGTCGACGGCCGCCTTCAGCGACTGCAGGATCAGCGGGTGGTCGTCAGCGATGAGAACGCGCATTGGCATACCCCTTCCAGGCTAGAGCGGCGACGGCGCGGCGCCGGCAACGTTCGTCCACTCCCCGGAGTCCCCCGCGCGCTCGACGGCGAGCAGGAGGTGGTCCGGGGAGCCCCAGCGCGCAACGACCGGGAGGTTCGGGGGCGTGGAGCTGTGGTCGCCGACGAACACCATCGCGATGGTCCGGCCGCGGGCCATCAGCATCGAGCACACCTCGGCAACCACGACGGCCTTCTGGTCGGCGTCGAGCACCAGGACGTGCGGCCGATGCAGCCGCGTGAGCAGATCGATCCGCTGCGGCACCACGGTGCTGCGCACCGTACGGTGGCCGCCGTTGTCGAGCACCGCGCCGGCGAACCGCAGGAAGTTGCGGTCGTCGGAGGCGACGATGACGTCCAGGCTCCGACGGCTCGTGAGGACCGGAGGCTCGAGGTCGACGCTCACGCCGGGCGCTCGGAGGGGGTGAACGTCAGGACGTCATCGGGGCCGACGCCCACCCGTGCGCATGCGCCCGCGGGCAGCTCCAGCACCGACCGCGCCCGCCGGCAGGCCGCGGCGCGCCACGGCGCGAGCGCCTCCACCACCCGGAGGACCCGGCTGTCGCGGTCCAGGAAGACGACGTCGATCGGGTAGGCCATGAAGAACATGTGGATCGCGTTGGTGGGGCGGATCAGCAGGCCTTCGTCCGGGGCGAGCGTCCGGCCGAGAAGGCCGCGAAGCCGCGTACGCGGCGTGGCCGCGACGCTGCATCTGGCACAGAGCACGGCTCCCTCCGGGGTCCGGACGGTCTGCACGCCGCTCGTGCTGTCCCGAGTACGAGGCACTCGCGAAGCATCGTGGCAGAGCGCCTTACGGACACCGGACGGAAGGTCAGGTCAGGACTAGACCGATAGGGGGAGCCTGTCGCGCACGCCGCACCTAGGTTGCCTCTCGTGTCGGGGGCATCGGTGCGGGCACTGCGCGTACCCGGTCGAGCAGGTGGGCCGGGCAGGGTCGCGGCACCGATGGCAGGCGGCACATATCCATCACATAACCCACTGGGGGGTAGTACATGCTCAACACGCTCATGACGTGGCTGAACGCCCGCGTCGACGTCGCTGCCGAAGAGGGCCAGACCCTCGTCGAGTACGCGCTGATCATCTCGCTGGTCTCGATCGTGCTCGTCGTCGCTCTGACCGCGCTGTCCGGCGGCATCAGCGGCACCTTCAACGACATCATCACCAGCCTCTAGCGAGGAGCGGCTGCACCGTCGACCCGCCGACGGGCAGCCGCAACCGTCCTCCCCGTGCCTCGAGCCAGCCGGCTCGGGACGCGGGGCGGATGTCGTTCCCCACGCGGTTCGAACGCCCTCGCTCCCGGAGACACGGCTTGTCCACACCACGCATCGTCATGAAGACCTCGCCCTCAGCCCCGCCGCGCGCGCTGGCCGTCGCCTTCGCGGCCGCGGTCCTCGCCGGGATCCTGGTGTTCGTCGCGCTGGGCTCCCGGTCCGGGACGGCGGACGGCGTCGCCCCGGCGCCCGTGAGCGTGATCGTCGCCGATCGGCTGATCCCGAAGGGCAGCTCCGGCGAGGCGATCGCCGCGGGCCGGATCGCCCGCCCGGCCGACATCCGCGCCGCCGCCGTGAGCGAGGGTGCGCTCACGAGCATCTCCGAGATCCGCGGGCAGGTCGCGAAGGCTGACATCTATCCGGGCGAGCAGCTGACCGCGAGCGCGTTCAAGCCGGCGGACGCGACGAACCTCACGACCAAGCTCACCGGCAGCGTCCGCGGGATCTCGATCCCGCTCGATGCCGCGCACGGACTCGTCGGGCAGGCGGAGCCCGGCGACCACGTCGACGTCTACGCCAGCCTGACCCTCAAGGGCGCCAACGGCGACCCGGTCCCTGTCCTCAAGCAGATCGCCACGAACATCGAGGTGCTGCGCACGCCCCCTGGCGCGGACGGCGAGGGGGCTGCCGCCGACATGTCGGTCGTCACGCTGCGCATGGTCGGCAAGCAGGCCGCCCAGCTCGCGTTCGCATCGGACAACGGCAAGGTCTGGATGGTGCTGCGTCCCCCGACGGGCGCGGTGGAGAACCGCGTGCCCCCGGTGACGATCGAGAGCCTCATGTCCAGCGGGTCGCGCCCGGTGGTCGGGACGGCGGCGTCCCGGGGCGCCAAGCCCGCTCCCTCCCCCGGCACACCGGCGGGCCCCGGCTGATGTCCGGCGAGGTGCGAGCGGCAGTCGCCCTGGAGCAGGGGCTGGACTTCCAGGCGATCCAGCTCCTCTGTCAGGAGCCGGGGTTGACGATCACCGGGTTCGTCCGGGCCGCCACCGAGAGCCTGCCCGATCTGGCCCAGACCCGGGACCCGATCGTGATCGTCTGCCGGACCCCGTCGCCGGAGCTGCTGGAGTTCATCCGCGGGGCCGCCGAGCAGCGCCCCGAGCGGACGCACGTCGTGTTCTTCGACGGGGTCGCCAACGGGTTCACACGCCACGCCTTCGCCGCGGGGGCCGACGACCTGGTCTCCGCCGATGCGATGCAGCCCGGTTCGGCCGCCCAGGTGGTGTTCGCCCTGGAGAAGGCG
>NZ_JBFIGP010000232.1:0-6122 GCF_041602235.1 Paraconexibacter sp. | reverse complement strand
GTGCTGCGCGAGCTGTGCTCGGGATCGGCCTGCCGGGGACTGCGCCAGTCGGTCACCAGGATCCTCAGCCGGACGGCGCGCAAGCTCGCCAAGGGCCGCGTGAAGGGCCGGGTCACCGCGCCGGACGGTAGCCGCGTGACCTTCCGGATCGGGGAGCAGGACCTGTTCGACGTGCTGCTCGCCGGGGATCTCAACCCCACGCTGCGCGCGGAGCTCCCGGGCTCCATGCGCGCGTTCCTGGACGGCGACCGGACCCCGCTGACGCGGCTCGCCGTGCGGGCACAGGGCCTGACCGGGGTTGCGACGCAGCAGCTGTCGCTCCCGGACAACGACGCGCTGTTCCTCGCGACACGGTGCGAGGAGTCGTTCTTCCCCGGTGACCGCTTCGCGTCCCGCTCGACCCGGATCTCCCAGGCCCGCGCCGCGATCGCGGCGCTGCCGACCCGGAACTACGCGCCGTTCAGCCGCACCGTGGCGCTCAACGCGGAGATGATCGTGCCGTGCGCGAGCTGGCCGGTCGCCTCCGCCACGCCGGTTCCGGGGGGAGCGGTCCCTGCGGTCAGGACGCTGGTCCTCGAGGGCTCCACCGACCTCCGTACGCCGCTGCTCACGGGCCAGGCCGTCGCCGCGGGGATTCCCGGCGCGCAGGTCCTGAAGGTGCCGTTCGCGGGCCACTCGGTGCTGGGCAGCGAGCCGCGCGACTGCGCTGCGCGCGCCGTCACCACGTTCCTCGGCGGGTCGCGGGTCTCCGCGTGTCCGAGGATCTCCAATCCCTTCGTCCCGACCCCGACGCCGCCGACGCGGTTGCGTCGCGTCACGGGTCGCACGAAGGCCACCCGCACGGTCAACGCGCTCATCGCCTCGATGACCGACGTGCGACGGCAGTTCATCGGCGATGCGCTGGCTGCCGGAACCGGTCTCCTGCCCGGCTCGCAGACCGGCGGTCTTCGCGGCGGGTACGCCCAGGTGACGCTGGCGGGAACGCGGTTCCGGGGGATCGAGTACGTGCCGGGCGTGAGGATCACCGGCTACCTGCCGGACCGCGGCACGGCGAAGTTCACCGTCAGCGGCTCGGCGGCGGCACGCGGGAGGGTGACGGTGAGCTCGTCGGGCCGCGTGCGCGGGCGCCTCGGCGGCAGGAAGGTGAGCGTCAAGGCGAAGGCCACCGCGGCGTCGGCCGGGGCGGTCGCGGCGGACGGACCGGTCGGTCCGCTGCCCCGGAAGGCCCGGCCGCTGGGCGGGCTCGCTCGCTGAGGTCCCCGGCACGTCTCCGGCAGGCTCGCCCTCCGACCTGCGACGCTGCGAGCCGTGCCCAACGCCCTCCAGCACGAGACCTCGCCGTACCTCCTCCAGCACCGCGACAACCCTGTCGACTGGCTCCCGTGGGGTGAGGAGGCGTGGCGGCGGGCGCGGGAGGAGCAGCGCCCGCTCCTGCTGTCCATCGGCTACAGCGCCTGCCACTGGTGCCACGTCATGGCGCACGAGTGCTTCGAGGACGCGCGGATCGCCGAGGTGATGAACCGCCACTTCGTGTGCGTGAAGGTGGACCGCGAGGAGCGGCCGGACGTCGACGCGATCTACATGGACGCGGTGCAGGCGATGACGGGGCACGGCGGCTGGCCGCTCAACGTCTTCCTGACCCCCGAGCACGTGCCGTTCTACGGCGGGACCTACTTCCCGCCCGAGCCTCGCGGCGAGATGCCCGGCTGGGTCCAGGTGCTGGAGGCGATCGCGGAGATCTGGGCCACCAAGCGCGACGAGATCGACGAGCAGGCTCAGCGCATGGTGTCGCGGATCTCCGGCGGCGCGTTCCTGGCGCCGTCCGCCGATCCGATCGGCCCCGAGGCCCTCGACGGCGTCGTGGCGCGCCTGCGCGAGACCTTCGACAGCGTCGAGGGCGGCTGGGGGTCGGCCCCGAAGTTCCCGTCCGCGTCGACGATCGAGCTGCTGCTGCGTCTGGGCGAGACGACGATGAGCGTCTACACGCTCAAGGCGATGGCCGGCGGCGGCATCAACGACCAGATCGGCGGGGGCTTCGCGCGCTACAGCGTCGACCGCTCCTGGACGGTTCCCCACTTCGAGAAGATGCTCTACGACAACGCGCTGCTCGCGCGGTGCTACCTGCACGCCTGGCAGGTGACCGGCGACGATCTCCTGCGCCGCACGTGCGAGGAGACGCTCGACTGGGCGCTGCGGGAGATGCGGGCCGACGACGGGGGGTTCCACGCCGCCCTGGACGCGGACAGCGACGGCCGCGAGGGCACGTTCTACGTCTGGACGGTGGCGGAGCTGCGGGACGCCCTCGGGGACGACGCCGAGGAGGGCATCGCCTGGCTCGGTGCGACGGAGCGGGGGAACTTCGTCGACCCGCACCACCCGGAGCTGACGGGCCGCAACGTCCTCGAGTCCAGGGGTCCGGAGCCGGAGGCCCGCGTGCGTGCGCGCATCCGGGCGAAGCTGCTGGAGGCGCGATCGGACCGCGTGCGGCCCGGACTGGACGACAAGCGACTGACGGCGTGGAACGCCCTGATGATCTCCGCGCTGGCGGAGGCCGGCGCGGTCCTGGGGCGTGAGGACCTCCTGTCGGCGGCGAGGGAGACCGCCGACTTCGTCCTGCGTGTGCTGGTGGACGACGAGGGCCGCCTGCTGCGGACCTACAGCCGCGGTCGCGCGAGGTACCGCGCGTACCTCGAGGATCACGCGTTCCTGCTCGAGGCGCTGCTGACGTTGTACGAGGCGGGCGGCGAACCGCGGTTCTTCGACGCCGCCCGGGGGCTCGCCGACGTGCTGCTGGACCGGTTCGTCGACGCGGAGCGCGGCGGGTTCTTCAGCGTGGCCGACGACCACGAGGCCCTCGTCGCCCGACGCAAGGATCTCGAGGACGCCCCCATCCCGGCCGGCGGGTCCGCCGCGACCTTCGGCCTGCTTCGGCTCGCCGCGATGACCGGCGAGCACCGCTACGAGGCGGCCGCGGTGGGACACCTCGCCCTCCTGCACACCGTCGCCCCGCAGCACCCGGCGGCCTTCGGCCACCTGCTCCAGGCGCTGCACTTCCACACCCACCCGGTGCGAGAGGTCGCGATCGTCGGACCGGCGGACGCGGTCGCCGCGCTCACCGGCGTCGTGCGGGAGCGGTACCGCCCCGACGTCGTCCTCGCGGTCGGTGACGGCGATCCGTCCGGGCCGCAGGCGCGCAGCGTGCCGCTGCTGCGCGACCGCCGCGTCCTCGACGGGGCGGCCACGGCCTACGTCTGCGAGCGCTTCGCCTGCCGCGAGCCGGTCCGGGAGCCCGGCCGGCTGCGCGACATGCTCGCCTGACGTCGCACATCGTTTCCACAAGCCCCGCCGTCCCAGGAAGAATGGACGGCGTGCACGGGGACCCGTACCGCCCGGAGATCATCCAGCGGTGGCCGACGGACGGCGCGCAGCGGCAGCACCGCGCGGTCGACGGCAGCCTGCTGATGGTCGACGTCAGCGGCTTCACCAAGCTGTCCGAGCGGCTCGCCGCGCGCGGCCCGATCGGGGCGGAGGAGCTCACGGAGATCGTCGGAACGGTCTTCGGGGGCATGCTGGACGACCTCCGCGCCTGGGGCGGTGACGTCCTGACGTTCGGGGGCGACGCACTGCTGACGCTCTTCACCGACGACGGCCACGAGGCGAGGGCGGCGGCCGCCGCCCTGCGGATCCAGGCCGGGATGCGACCGTTCCGCAACTTCCTCACCGACGCCGGGCGCGTCTCGCTGCGGGTCAGCGCCGGCGTCGCCTCCGGTCCCGTCGACCTGTTCGTCGTGGGGCGCGGGCCTCCGACGCTGGTCGTTGCCGGACCGACCGCCTCGCTGACCTGCGCCCTGGAGGGCATGGCGAGCGCGGGCGAGGTGGTGATCTCCGACGCCACCGCCGCTGCGCTGCCGAGCGCGGCCGTCGGCCGGCGGGTGGAGAGCGACGGCGTCGGGGGCCCGCTGCTGCGCGGCTCGCTCGCGCAGCTCGGACTCGCGCCGCGCCCACCGCTGCGCCCGGCGTCCGGCCCCGAGGAGGAGGCGGCTCGCGGACGTGAGGCCGAGCACCGTCTGGTGACGATCGGGTTCGTGCAGTTCCGCGGGAGCGACGCGGTGATCGGCGACGGCGGCGCGGACCGGCTCGGCGAGGCCCTCGACGATCTCGTGGACCGCGTCCAGCACCAGTGCGGCGAGTACGGCGTGACGCTCGTGAGCACCGACGTCGACCGCGACGCGGGCAAGATCATCCTCGTCGCGGGCGCCCCCCGGGCAACCGAGTTCGACGAGGACAACATGCTCCACGTGGCCCGGAGCGTCGTGGATCTCGCGAGTCCGCTGGCGATCCGCGTGGGCGTGCACCGCGGCCGCGCCTACGTCGGGGACGTCGGCACGTCGTGGCGGCGGACGTGGACGGTGATGGGCGACGCGACGAACACCGCGGCGCGGGTCATGGGCAAGGCGCCGGTGTCCGGCGTCCTGGCGACCACCACCGTCCTGGACCGGACGCGCCTGCTGTTCGCGCTCGACCCCCTCCCACCGTTCTCGGTGAAGGGCAAGCGTGACCCGCTGCACGCCGCGGTGGTCGGCGCCCCGGTGGGCGAACGCGCTCCGGCGCTCGTGGAGGACGTCCCGCTGATCGGGCGCGAGACCGAGCTCGCGACGCTCGTCGCGGCGCTCGGGGAGGCGAGCGCGGGCCGGCCGGCGGGCGTGGAGCTGGTCGGGGAGCCCGGCATCGGCAAGAGCCGGCTGGTGCAGGCGACGCTCGCCGAGGCTCGCGGCTTCCGCGTGGTGACGATCGCCGCCGGTCCCTACGGCATCTACAGCCCCTACTTCGCGGTACGGCCCGCGCTACGAGACCTCCTGGGCCTGCCGCCCGAAGGGCCGGACGAGGAGACCGAGTCGGTGCTGCGCGCCACGGTCGCCCAGGATCTGCCGGAGCTCGAGGAGTGGCTTCCGCTGCTCGGCATCCCGCTCGGGCTGCGGCTCGAGGCGACGGAGCGCACCGCAGCGCTCGCGCCGGAGTTCGCTCGTGCCCGTCTGCACGCCGTGACCAGCCGGCTCCTGCAGTCGCTCCTCGGCGCTGAGCCGGCCCTGCTGCTGCTGGAGGACGCCCACTGGCTCGACGAGGCGTCCGCCGACCTGCTCGCGTTCCTGCTCCGGGTGTTGCGCAACGGACCGCGCATGGTGCTCCTGACGCGGCGGCCGGGAACGCCGCGCCTCACGCTCGCGGGGCTGCCGAGCAGCACCGTGATCGAGCTCGTTCCCCTGGACCAGGCCCAGGCGCGTCAGCTGCTGATCGCCTCGCTCCCGGAGGGGGATGCGCTCGGCCAGGAGGCGATGACCCGCTTGCTCGACCGCGGTGGCGGGAACCCGCTGTTCCTCAACGAGCTGCTCGTCGCCGTCCGAGCCGGCGGCGACACCGCGGAGATGCCGGACACTCTGGAGGGCTTGATCGGCGCCCGCATCGACCAGCTCGACCCGGCCGACCGGGCGGTGCTGCGCGAGGCGTCGATCCTCGGCGTGTCCGTCTCGGTCCCCTTGCTCGAGGCGCTCGTCGACGACGATCCGGCCCTCGTCCACGAGCGGATCCGCCGGCTCGACGCCTTCCTGGTGGAGGAGGGCCAGGGGCGCCTGCGCTTCCGGCACGCGCTGCTGCGCGACGCGGCCTACAACGCCCTGCCGTTCCGGCTGCGGCGGACCCTCCACGCCCGCGCGGCGGACCTGCTGCGCACCGTCGGGCTACGCGGTGACGGCTCCGAGGCCGAGGCCGAGCTGCTGGCGGTCCACGAGCACGCGGCCCAGCGGTGGGACCGGGCCTGGGAGTCCTCGACCGCGGCCGGTCGCCGGGCGCTGGACAACGGCGCGCCCGTCGAAGCGATGCAGTTCTTCCGGCTCGCGATGGACAGCGCGCGGCACCTGCCCGACCTGCCGGACGCGGCACGGCGGGAACTGGCCGGCACCGTGGCGCACGCCGCCCAGCTGGCAGGCGACGTCGATGCCGCGGTGGCCGCGCTGCGCACCGCGCGGGCGCTAGCGCGCGCCGAGCCCCTGGCGCTCGCCGAGCTCTGCCGTCGGGAGGGACGACTCCGCGAGCGGGCACGCCACTACGGTCAGGCGCTGGCCTGG
>NZ_JBFIGP010000231.1:0-6122 GCF_041602235.1 Paraconexibacter sp. | reverse complement strand
GTCCTGCGCGTCCTCGACAAGGTGTTCCTCGGTGCGTTCACCGTCGAGCTGCTCATCCGCCTCACGGCGGTCCGCTGGCAGGCCCGGACGTTCTTCGCGAGCGGTTGGAACAGCTTCGACTTCGTCGTCGTCGCCGCGAGCTTCATCCCCGGGCTCAACGCATCGCTGCTGCGCATCGTGCGCCTCGCGCGCGTGGTCCGCGTGGTGCGCTTCCTGCCCGACCTGCGCGTGATCGTCACTGCGGTGGGCAAGTCGGTCCCGGGCGTCGCCTCGCTCGCCGTCGGCACGGCCCTGCTGGTGTACGTCTACGGCATGGCCGGGTGGCTGATCTTCGACACGCACGACCCGGAGAACTACGGCGACGTCGCGCAGTCGATGCTCACCTTCTTCGTGATGCTCACGCTGGAGAACCTGCCCGACAACCTGGAGATGGGCCAGGAGCTCTCGGGCTGGACCGTGCCCTTCTTCATCTCCTACGTCCTGCTCGCGTCGTTCCTGGTCTTCAACCTGTTCATCGGGATCGTGCTCAACTCGATGGAGGAGGCACGGGCCGCCGACCACCGCGCCCAGCGCGAGATCGAGCGCGAGGCCGCGGCGGCCAGCGACGACCCCGAGGACGACCTCGTGGTGGCGGTGGAGGACCGGATCGACGAGCTGCGCGCAGCCCTCGACGCGCTCTCCCAGGAGCTCTCCGACCGGCAGGCGTCGCGCGGCGACTAGCGCTCGCGCATCGGGTACGTTCGCCCGATGAGCGACTACACGATCACGAATCTCCTCGAGGCGAAGGACAGCGCGCCCGAGTACGGCATCGACGCCCTCGGCCAGTTCATCTTCCCGCGCGAGGAGCTCGGCGCCACCACCACGGGCCTGGCGCTGCAGCGCCTCAAGCCCGGCAAGCGCCAGCCGTTCGGCCACCGGCACGTCGATGCCGAGGAGATCGCGCTGGTGCTCGCCGGCAGTGGCCGGGTCAAGCTCGACGACGAGATCCGCGACCTCCGGACCTACGACGCGATCCGCATCGCCCCGGCCGTGAAGCGTGCGTTCGAGGCCGGGCCGGACGGGCTCGAGCTGCTGGTGTTCGGCCCGCGTCACGAAGGCGACGGCGAGCTCGATCACGGCTTCTGGACCGATTGACCTCAGTCGGCGGACGGGCCGTCCCAGCCGCCCGACTCGCCCTTGTAGGTGCCGGAGCGGTCGATGCCGACGACCATGAGCGCGGTGCGCCAGAGGATCTTCAGGTCGACGAGCAGCGACGCGTGCTCGATGTACCAGAGGTCCAGCTCGATCCGCTGCGACCACGGCAGGGAGGCGCGGCCGTTGACCTGCGCCCAGCCCGTGATGCCCGGGCGCAGCGCCAGACGGCCCCGCTGACGCTCGGTGTACTGCGCCACCTGGCCGGGGAGCGTCGGTCGTGGTCCGATGATGGCCATCTCCCCGCGCAGCACGTTCACGAGGTTCGGCAGCTCGTCGATCGAGGTCGCGCGGAGCACCGCGCCGACCCGGGTGATGCGGGCGTCGCCCTTGTCGACCGCGAGGCCCGCCCCCTGGAACTCGGCACCGTCGACCATGGTGCGGAGCTTCAGCACGTCGAACTCGTGCCCGTGCTGTCCCACGCGACGCTGCCGGTAGATCACCGCGCCCGGCGTCTCCAGCCGGACGAGGAGCGCCGCGAGCGCCACGACCGGCGCGCTGAGCAGCAGCACGGTCCCGGCGACCAGCACGTCGAAGATGCGGCGCAGCGGCTCGGGCATCAGCGCGTGCCCTCCGGTGGCGCCCAACCCGCCTGGGTGCCGTGGCGCAGGTGGTCCAGGAGCCCGAAGGCGATCGAGGCGGTCGTGAGCACGTAGTACCGCGCGATCAACAGCGGCTTCGCGGGCACGCGGCCCGCGGCCAGTGCGGCGCCCAGCAGCGACAGCTGGGCGGCGAGGAGCAGGCGAGCCACCGCGCCGCCGCCTCCGAGGACCCACGCGATGCCCGCGACGAGGGCCTTCACGTGCAGGAACGGCGACGCGTACCGCAGGACACGGTGCCCGAAGAGGGCGAAGGCGTACCGCGGCGGCACGCGGTCCAGCCGCAGCAGCCCCCCGCGCAGGACGATCGGCCAGGCGTGGCTCATCATGCGCCGCTTGCGCGCGAACTCGCCCTCGATCGAGGGCACCATCAGCTCGCGGGCGCGCGCGTCCGGCGCGTACACCGCGCGCCAGCCGTTCTGGACGAAGGTGAACGGGAAACTCAGGTCGTGCCCCATGATCGGGTCCACGACCACGTAGGCACCGCGACGGGTCGCGTAGATCGCGCCGTTGCCGCCCGTGACCGAGTGCAGCCGAGACTCCATCGCGCGCAGCCACATCTCGTACCGCCAGTAGACGCCCTCCTGGTTCGTGGCGTCCGGGTCGGCCGCGTCGCTCGTGAACGTGACGTTCCCGCAGACGTAGCCGACCTGCGGGTCCGCGAACGGCGCGACGAGCCGGCGCAGCGCGTCGGGCTCCCACATCGCGTTGGCGTCGGAGAACGCGACGATGTCGGAGCTCGCGCGGGCGACCGCCGCGTCCTGGCTGGCGATCTTCCCGCCCCGCGGGTTCTCGAGCACCAGGTCGGCGCCCGCGTCCCGCGCGCGCTGCGGCGTGTCGTCCGGGGACCCGTCGCAGCTGACCACGACCGTCAGGCGGTCCTGCGGGTAGTCCAGCGCCCGGGCGTTCGCGACCTTGGCCGCGATGACGTCCTCCTCGCGGTACGCGGCGACGATCAGGGTGACCGACGGCAGATCGTCGTCGGGGTCGGCGTCCGGTGGAGCGCCCTCACCGTCGCCACGACCGAGCACCCGCTCGCGCAGCCACAACGTGATCGGGTAGCCGACCTGGGCGAAGGCGAGCAGCGAGGCGGAGGCCCAGAAGGCGATGGCGGCGACGGCACGCACTGCGCGCATTGTGTCCGAGGCGCGCGGGAGGTGCGCGCCGGGTCGCTCACCCCAGCAGCCGCCGGTACAGCGCCTCGTGCTGCTCGGCGACCGCGGACCAGGCGTAACGGCCCGTGCCGACGGCGCGGGCCCCGTCCTGAAGACGCTGCCGTTCGTCGCGATCCCCGAGCAGCCGGCCGAGCGTCGTGGCGAGCGCGGCCGGGTCGGCGTGCGGCACGAGCGTCGCCGCCCCCTCCGCGGCGACCTCCGGGAACCCGCCGACCGCGGAGAGCGCGATCGCCTTGCCCATGCCGATCGCGCTGAAGAGGACGCCGGACTGCTCGATCTCCCGGTACGGCAGCACCACCACGTCGGCCCGCGCGAGCAGCGCGGCCGCCTCGCGGTCGCTGACGAACCGCTCGACGAACCTCACGCCCCCGGCAGCGCCGGCCTGCGCGTGCAAGGCCCGCGTGTCCATGCGCGGCATCCCGGCGATCCACAGCTCGGCCTCCGTGCCGGCCCGGCGGACGAGCGCCCACGCGTCGAGGAGCACGTCCAGGCCCTTGTACTCCCGGAGCAGCCCGAAGAAGAGCGCCACGGGCACACCGCGCCCGCTCTCACCGACCTCGGGCGGCAGCGCGGGCGGCGGGTCGGCGGCGGCGAGGTCCGCGAGGTGCGTGAACGCGCCGTGCGGGATCACCGTGATCTTGTCGTGCGGGACGTCGGCCTCGGCGACGAGGCGGTCGCGCCCGTGCTCGGAGTGGACGACGATCGCGTCGACCCGGTGGTACAGGCGCTTCTGCGCCGCGAGCTGGCCGGTCCGCGGCTCGCGCGGGAGCACGTCGTGGGCGGTCAGCACGAGGGGGCGGTCGCGGGGCAGCAGCAGCCCATCGACGTGCTGCACCGGCAGCCACTGGAAGTGGAGGACGTCGGCGCGCTCGCGACGGGCGCGCCGCGCCACGGCCCGCATGCCCGGTCCGTGCTGGGCGAGCTTGGCCGTCAGGCGCAGCGGCCCGGGCAGGGCCGTGCCGTGCCTGTAGAAGCCTTCGCGCAGCTCGTAGCCGGCGCGGCCCGCGGCGCCGTCGTTCCACGGCGCGTCGCCGTAGGGGAAGCGGCTGGTCTCCAGCACGACGTCGAGACCCCGGGCCGCGAGGGCCCCGCACAGGGCGTGGTCGTACGGCGGGGTGAAGGCCGACGGGTCGACCACGTGGACGCGCACGGGCACGATTATCGTTGTCCGCGCCAGGCGTCGTAGCCTGTCCTGCGCGTGACCGCCCCGATCGACCTCAGCTTCTGCGTCGTCAACACCAACCAGCGGGAGCTCCTGCTCCGCGGGCTGGACGCGATCGCCCGCGAGCGCGAGGCGCTCGGCGACGCGGTGGCGACGGAGGTGATCCTCCTCGACAACGCCTCGCAGGACGGGTCGGCCGACGCCGCCGCCGCGCACCCGACGGTCGACGAGCTGATCCGCCTGGAGCGCCGGGAAGGGGTGTCGGCCAACGTCAACGCGGTCGTCGCGAGATCGCGGGCGCCGCTCTGCCTGCTCCTCAACGAGGACGCCGAGCTGCAACCGGGCGCGACCCGGGCGCTGCTCGACGCGCTCGACGCCGACCCGCGCGCCGGGGCCGCGGCGGCGGCGCTGCTGCGCCCCGAGGGCTGGCAGCAGCCGTCCGCCTGGCGGTTTCCCTCCGTGTGGACCGCGCTGGCCGGCGCCCTGTTCCTGCACCGCCTCACCACCGTGCAGTCCAAGGGCGCCGCAACGCGGCGCGTCGACTGGGCGCAGTCCTGCACCATGCTCGTCCGTCGCGAGGCCGTCGAGGAGGCCGGCTGGTGGGACCCGGACTTCTTCGTCTACTCCGACGAGGTCGACGTGCAGAAGCGCATGGCGCAGCACGGCTGGCACACGCTCTACGTGCCGTCCGCCCGGTCGGTCCACCACGAGCAGCTCTCGACCGACAGCGTCCCGGAGCGCAGGATCGTCGAGCTGTCGCGCAACCGCGACAAGTACCTGCGCAAGCACCACGGCGCCGGGGTCGCCTGGCTCGTGCGCTGGCTCACCGCCTTCCCCTACGCGGTACGCACGGTGGCTGCGCTGGTCCTGCCGGGACACGATCCGCGGCGCTACGCCACCCACGTCCGGGCGACCTTGCGGCCGGGGCGTGGCGAAGGGATCCGCGAGGCGGCGGAGGCCTTCAACCGCCGGCTGGACGCCGGGGGCTGAGGCCGCTCAGCGGCGGCGCAGGCTCCGCAGGCGCTCCCGCTCCTCGGGCGTGAGGAACCGGGTGAGCACCAGCAGGACCGGGACCAACCCGATCGCAGCCGTGCGCGTGACCCAGGCCTCCACGCCGTCGGTGGGCAGCACGAGCTCGCCGCCGACCGCGACCCCCGTGAGGACGGTGACCAGCAGTGCGAGGCGACGCCACTCGAACGGAACCACGAACAGCCGTCTCGTCAGCAGGTGGATCGTCGCCACCATGACGACGTACGCCACGCACAGCGCGATGCCCGCGCCGGCGACCCCGAGCGGGGGGACGAGCAGCACCAGGGTCACGACGTTCACGACCACGCCCGCCAGCGCGGCCGGGAAGTTGCGCGTCGTCACCTTGGCACGACCGGCGATCGTGATGAAGACGAGGTTCAGGCCGTAGAGGGCCCAGCCCAGCGCCAGCCACGGCAGGGCCTCGTGGGCCTCCGCGAACGCGTCGGCGGCGAGGAGGTCGACGACCTGACGGGACAGCAGCGTCAGGGCGACGACCGCGGTGCCGGTCACCGCGACGTACATCGTCGTCACGAACGCGTACAGGCGTCGCGCCTCCTGCGGGTCGGCGATGCTGTAGGCCAGCGGCGGCCAGGCCGCCTGGAACCCGCGGACGGCGACGATCACCGCCGTCGCCAGCTTGACCGCCACCGCGTACACGCCCGCCGCGGCGGGCGACTCCACCCGCAGCAGGTACGCCCGGTCGACGACGTTCAGCAGGAAGACCGTCGCCTCGGCGGGCACCGTCGGCAGGCCGAAGGCGAGGGGCACCCGCAGCCGCTCGGCGATCCCGGTCGGCAGGAACCGCACCCGGTCGCGCAGCAGCCACCACACCCCCAGCAGGACGACGGTCGAGGCGAGGTAGTTGCCGAGCACGTAGGCGGTCGCGCCACCGTCGAGACCGACGACGAGCGTGACGGTGAGCCCGACCGTCAGCACGACGTTCGTCAGCGAGGCGGCGAGGTAGTC
>NZ_JBFIGP010000230.1:0-6139 GCF_041602235.1 Paraconexibacter sp. | reverse complement strand
TCGGCGAAGCTCGTGTCGAGATCCGCGCGGATCGCGGGCAGCGCGACGTTCACCACGGTCACGTCGAGCAGCAGCATCGCCGTCCCGGCCGAGACGACGGCGAGCGTCAGGCGGCGGTCGGCAGTCACCTACGGACGCATCTCGTCGCGCGGTGCACGTAGAAAGTCCCCATCGGGCTCACGGTACAACGCGGATGCGGGGAAGCCCTCCGCGGCGGGATGCTCGGACCAGTGCCCACCCGCATAGTCATCCTCGGTGCCGGAACCGGCGGCACCCTGACCGCCAACCGCCTGCGCCGCGCGTGCGACGACGATGTCGAGATCGTGGTCGTCGACCGTGACGACCGCCACGTCTACCAGCCCGGGCTGCTGTTCGTCCCGTTCGGGCTGGCGGAGTCGACCGAGCTCGTCCGCTCGCGGCGTGCACAGCTGCACGACGGCATCGACTTCCGTATCGCGGAGGTCGAGCAGGTCGATCTCCCCGGCAACCGCGTCCATCTCGACGACGGGTCGACGGTCGACTACGACGTCCTCGTGGTGGCTTCGGGCGCCGTCCTGCAGCCGGAGGAGACGGAAGGGCTCCCGGGCCCCGGCTGGGGACGGAACGTCTTCACCTTCTTCGAGGCCGAGTCCGCGCAGGCGCTGCACACGGCGCTCCAGGGCTTCGACCGCGGCCGGATCGTGGTCAACCCGATCGACATGCCGATCAAGTGCCCGGTGGCGCCGCTGGAGTTCTGCTTCCTCCTCGACTGGTACCTGCACCAGCGCGGCGTCCGGGACGACGTGGAGCTGACGTACGTCACGTGCCTGGACGGCGCCTTCACCAAGCCGGTCGCCTCGGAGCGCCTGAGCAGCCTGCTGGCCGACAAGGGCATCGAGGTCGTCACCGAGTTCGCCACGGGCGAGGTCGACGCCGAACACGGCCGCCTGGTCAGCTACGACGAGCGGGAGGTGCCCTTCGACCTGCTCGTGACGATCCCGCTCCACGGCGGACCGTCCTACGTCGGACGCTCGCCGGGGCTCGGCGACGAGTTCGGGTTCGTGCCGACCGATCCCCGAACCCTGCAGGCCCGTGCCGCGGACAACGTGTTCGCCATCGGCGACGCGACGAACCTCCCGGCCTCCAAGGCGGGCTCGGTGACGCACTTCGAGGGGGACACCGTCGTCGCCAACATCCAGCACTTCCTCGCAGGTGAGGACCTGGAAGCCACGTTCGACGGTCACTCGAACTGCTTCATCGAGACGGGCTTCCACAAGGCGCTCCTCATCGACTTCAACTACGACAGGGAACCCCTGCCCGGCCGGTACCCGGACGCACACGTCGGGCCCCTCCCGCTGCTGAAGGAGTCGCGGATGAACCACATCGCCAAGCTGCTGTTCCAGTGGGTCTACTGGCACGCGCTGCTCCCGGGCCACGACATCCCCGGCATCAGCGCGCAGATGCAGCACGCCGCCAAGGACCCCGCCCTCACGGGCGCCGACCAAGGGACACCACGATGAGCCCATCGACCCTCGACGTCGAACGCGACGCGGAGGGCTTCTTCCTGAAGCCCGAGCAGTGGACCCGGGAGATGGCCGACGAGATCGCGTCGGAGAACGGCGTCGCGGCGCTCAACGACCGCCACTGGCTCGTGATCGACTTCATGCGCACGGCGTACCTCGAGACCGGCAGCGCACCGAGCATCCGCTCGCTCGGCAAGCTGTCCGGGGTCCCGATCAAGGAGCTCTACGCCCTGTTCCCCAAGGGCCCGGCGAAGCTCGCAGCCAAGATCGCCGGCATCCCCAAGCCCCGCGGCTGCATCTGAGGAGCACCACATGACCGAGATCGTCGACCAGCCGACCACCGACGCGGCGGCCCAGCCCGCGCCGATCACCAAGGTGGCGATCGTCGTCTCCAAAGGGTCTCTCGAGGGCATCTATCCCGCGCTGATCATGGCGAACGGCGCGCGCATGGAGGGCATCGAGGCCAACGTGTTCTTCACGTTCTTCGGGCTCGACGCGATCCGCAAGGACCGTCAGGCGTCCATCAAGGTCGCGACCGTCGGCAACCCGGGCATGCACATCCCCAGCCTGCTGGGAGCCGTCCCGGGCGTGTCGGCCCTCGCCACGCGGATGATGCAGCGCCAGATGGAGAAGCTCGACATCCCGCCCATCCCGGAGTTCGTCGAGATGATCTCCGACTCCGGCGGTGGCCTGTACGCATGCAAGGCCACCGTGGAGATGTTCAAGCTCGAGGAGTCGGACTTCGTCGACCAGGTCGACGAGGTGATCACGGTCGGCGAGTTCTACGAGATGGCGGCGGGCGGGGAGATCATCTTCACCTGAGCGCGCGGCGCCGCCGTACGGGGTGCGACGTCCGAGCGACGCCTGGAGTCGTCAGCACGGGACACGGCCTGTTCGAGGAGGCCGTGCTCAGCGCCCGGATCTCGATGCGCGTCGCTGCGTGGCCTTCGTGATGCGCATGCGGGCGAGCATGCCGCGCTGCTCGTGATTGCCCAGCGTGCAGACCAGGCGGTAGACGCCGCGCGTGCGCAGGGTCAGCCGCAGCGTCCGTCGCTCGGCCGGCTGCAGGACGCCGACGGTGCCGCGGCGCCGCCCCTTGGCGTCGATGACGACGAGATCGTGCGGGTCCTCGCCGTGGTTCGTCACGTTGAAGCGCACGGTGCCCTGGGGGGCACGCCGGCGGTACACGACGACGTCGAACTCGTCGAGGTCCACGCCGACGGCGGTCGACGGAGCGCTGCGCGCCGTCGAGGCGCCGGAGCCGGAAGCGACGCCCGGGGCGTGGGCTGCGACGGTCGCCGCGACGGCAGCCGCCACGGCCATCGCGGCGGTCGTCGCTCGGCGGGCGCTCATCGTACGAGCCCGATCCGCTGCAACTCACCGGCGCGCGGGATGATGGCGCCGGCGTCCACCTGCAGCCACTGGTCGAGCAGGCTCGCGTACACCTGGCGGAAGTCGATGGTGACCTTGAGGTTGCGCAGCCTGTCGAGATCGGTCAGCGACGGGTACTCGGTCAGGACGCCCGGACGGGCCTGGTTGCCCATCACCCACGCGATGCCTCCGGCCCCGTGATCGGTGCCGAGCGAGGCGTTGCTCTTCACGCGGCGACCGAACTCGCTCCACACGAGGACCATCACCCGGTCCCCGAGTCCGCGCTGCTCGATGTCGAGCTGGAACGCCGCCAGCGACTGCGACACGTCGGCGAGCAGGCGATCCAGCGCGGCGGCCTGGCCGTCGTGGGTGTCGAAGCCGCCGCTCGTGCTGACCCCGGCCACGCGGGTCCCGAACGGCTGGGCGAGCATGAACGCGAGGGTGCGCATGCGGTCCCCGAAGCTCGACTTCGGATAGGCGGGCGCGGCGTCGCCCGGTGCGTCGGACGCGAGGATCTGCTCGACCGCGCCGGGCTTCTGCGACGGCTCCGGGGCGGACGCCTCGTAGGGGACGAGCTCGTCCGCGACCCGCTTGGTCAGGCGGGCGCCGCGGTTGACCGCGTCGCGTCCCGGACGACGCGAGCCGGCGGCGCCGAGCGCCGCGTAGGTCTCGAGCGTGAACGCCAGCGCCTCCGGATCGAGCGGCGCCGAGAGCCGCCCGGCCCTCGCGGTCTCCACGGCGGCGACGGGTGCGCCGGCGGTCCGCAGGACCGGGGTGATCTGGGAGCTCACCGACAGCGCCTGGAACGGGTTGTCCTTCGACCCGCTGTGGTCGACCACGCGTCCGAGCCACCCGGTCGCCAGTTCCTTGGTGACCAGGCCCGTCTCCCAGAACGACCGCGAGTCGAAGTGCGACAGGTTCGGATTGGCGTAGTCGATGCCGGGCAGTAGCCCGATCTTGCCCTGGTCGAACAGGCCCTTGATGCCGCCGCGGTTGCCCTTGGTCAGCGCGTCGTGGATGCCCAGCCCGGTCGACCCGAGCCGGGGCGAGCTCTGCGGTCGGGCCATGACGCCGCGCGCGTCGCGGTACGCGCCGTACTGCGACAGCGGCACGATCGAGTCCAGGAGGTCCAGGCCGCCGGGCAGGAAGACGGACACCAGGATGCGGTCGCCGGTCCCGGTGGCGGCGTCCGCCTGCGCGGCTTCGAGGGCGCGCTGCACGGGGGTGCCCGGCGCCAGGTACAGGGCCACCGAGGCGCCGAGGCCCAGGCCGAGCACCTCGCGGCGGGTCAGCGGGGTGGCGAGCGCGGACCGTCGCGACCGCGCGTCGGCGTGGCGGAAGTCGTCGCAGGAGGTCAGTCGGCCGGCCATCAGAGCAGCTGGTAGTCCGGGCCGGCGATGAGCAGGGTCCGCAGGGCGCGCTGCGCCGTCTCGGCGTTGCGGCGCCGGGCGGCGTCGTCCTTCGCGGGGCGGGCCATGATGCGGGCCGCGAGCACCCGCAGGCGCTTGTCCGTCGCACTCGTGGTGAACGGCTCGCCCAGCGCGCGCTTGGCCAGGGAGAGATGCGCGGCCGGCGTGAGACCGGGGTCGACCGTCCCGGCGACGACCGGGGCGAGGCCCCGCTTGGGATCCAGGACCTGCACCGGCAGCACGAAGCGCGCGCGGAAGGCTGCCGTCGAGCACCACGCGGGACCCCCGTCCCACCCGGCGACGCTGGGCGGTCGGAACGGGCGCTGTCCCATGACCGTCATGAGCGCGGCCCAGTCCCGGCGGTCGATCCGCCAGCCGTTGGTGCGCAGGAGCCCGGCGATGAGGACGACCGGCGACTTGACCAGGTCGGGGCGGGGCAGGTCCGCGTACAGCTGCGGGGCGCGGAGGATCGCGCGCATCAGGGTTCTGATCGATCGACCCGACGCCTGGAACTGCTTGACCAGGGACCGACGGGTCTTCGTGGCGAGCGGCGTGCCGACGAACTCGTCCCACAGCTTGCCGACGATGAACTCCGCGACCCCCTTGCGTGCGAGCGTCAGGCGCAGCACGTCCTCCCAGCCCCAGGTCCCGGTCTGGCCGAAGATCGTCTTGGTCCCGCTGTCGTGGCGCCTGGGGTCGAAGCGCACGCCGGTGACCTGCCCGCCCGACTTCACGAGCACCCAGCCGGTCAGGGCGCGTGCCGCCTCGCGGATGTCGGTCTCCGTGTAGCCGTTGCCCGCGCCGAGGGTGTACAGCTCGAACAGCTCGCGGGCGAAGTTCTCGTTCGGGTCCTCCTTGACCGACCCGGCGACGGAGAGGTGGATCTGCATCGCCGGGTCCAGGAACACGGCCCGCAGCAGGGCGTCGAAGGACCCCAGCGCGTGGCGGCGCAGCGTCTCGTTCTGGGCCAGCATGAGCGAGGCCGGCAGGTCGGCGGTCGCGAAGTGGTCGTGCCAGAAGAGCGTCATGCGCTCCTGCAGCGGGTGGCTGGTGCGGACCATCCGGTCGAGCCACCACAGGACGTCGTGGTCGAACTCGTTGCCGGGGTCCAGGGGCTTGCCGGCCACCGAGGGGGCCGGGCCGCGCAGGACCGCCCTGGTGCCGCGCTGGTCGCCGTCGACGAACTGGGCGACGGCCGCGTGCTTCCCGGCCCGGCGGAGCGCTTCGAGCTCCTTGGGCGTCGCCCCGAACCCGGCGCGCCACGCGAGGCGGTGGGCGTGCGCGGTCGTCCACGCCGGTGTCCGGCGTGCCTTCCTGGTCGTGCGTCTCTGAGCGTCCCTGCCGACGACGGTCGATCCCACCGCGCCTGACGATAGGCGCGGTGGAGCCGTGGCGCAAGGAGGAGCGGGTCTAGGGCTGCTGGGTCGCCGACCCGAGGGCGAGGGCGTGGAGGCTGGGCTTGACGGCTTGCACGGACGCCGAGTACAGCCGGCAGGCCCGGAGGCTCACGGCCGTCGACGGGGCGGTCGTGGTGACCACCTGCTGCGTCGTGACCCCGGAGACGGGCGCCACCTGGCCCGGCAACGAGCTGCCGGGGAGGAGGACGTGGCGCACGGAGTCGTCCTGGCGGGACGGCCCTACGTAGAGCACCGCCCGCGCGAGGTGGCCGGCGTTGGCCGCCGGATCGAAGTCGACCATGTCGGCGCTCCCGGTGAGGAGCCAGGTCCCCGCCGGGAGCGTCAGGGACAGGATCGTCGTGTAGGTCGAGCACGTCGTCGCGACGGGCTCGGCGTCCTTGCGCGTGTAAAGCACCTCGCTGGGACCGCGCGGTCCTGTCGCGCCCTGGGCTCCCGGGGT
>NZ_JBFIGP010000229.1:0-6161 GCF_041602235.1 Paraconexibacter sp. | reverse complement strand
TCATCGTGCTCGGCACCCCGCCGTCGGACTGCGACACCCCCCGCGAGGCGACGGCCCAGCGTGCGCTCGAGGGCTTCACGCGCGCCGCCGGCAAGGAGGCCCGCGACGGCACCACCGCCCAGCTCGTCTACGTCGCCCCCGGTGCCGAGGACCAGCTGTTCACCACGTTGGCGTTCCTCCTCTCTCCGCGTTCGGCCTACGTCAGCGGCCAGGTCGTGCGGATCGGCAAGGCACCGCAGCCGTCGGAGGCCGACCTCGTACGGCCGCTCGACGGCAAGGTCGTGCTCGTGACCGGAGCGGCACGCGGCATCGGGGCGGCCATCGCCGAGACGATCGCCCGCGACGGCGGCACCGTCGTCGGACTCGACGTCCCGCAGCTCGGCGACGAGCTGCGCGCCGGCATGAGCGCGATCAGCGGGACCGCGATCGAGGCGGACATCACCGCCGACGACGCGCCCGACACCATCGTCAAGGCGCTGAAGAAGGCCCACGGCGCGGTCGACGTGGTCGTCCACAACGCGGGGATCACCCGCGACAAGACGATCGGTCGCATGAAGCCGGAGGCCTGGGATCTCGTCGTCGACGTGAACCTCTCCGCCGAGGAGCGCCTCAACGACGCGCTGCTGGCGACCGACACGCTGCGCGACGGCGGGCGGATCGTCTGCGTCTCGTCGATCAGCGGCATCGCCGGCAACAACGGGCAGACCAACTACGCGACCTCCAAGGCGGGGGTCATCGGCATGGTCCAGTCGCTGGCGCCGGTGCTCGCCGAGCGCGACATCACGATCAACGCGGTCGCTCCCGGATTCATCGAGACGCAGATGACCGCGAAGGTGCCGCTGCCGATCCGCCAGGCGGGCCGGCTGATGAACTCGATGTCCCAGGGCGGGCTGCCCGTGGACGTCGCCGAGACGATCGCCTGGTACGCGAGCCCCGGCTCCAGCGGCCTGACCGGGAACGTCGTGCGCGTGTGCGGCCAGTCCCTCCTGGGAGCGTGAGCGCCGTGGCGACCGCGAAGAAGACCCGCAGGCTCGACGCCGCTCCGGGGGTGCTCGGCAACTACCTGAAGGCGTTCGGATCGACGCTGCCCGCCGCCGGCAAGCTGCCCTTCCTGCCGGGCGGCGGGGGTCCGCTGCCGTCGATCGTCCTCGAGGTGCCCGGCCTGCAGACCGACGCCGAGCACCTCGCCCGGTACGCCCGCGTGTGCGGGTTCACGCTGCGCGACACGCTGCCGCTGACCTACCTGAACGTCCGGGCGTTCGGCGTGCACATCGCCCTGATGACCGACCCGGACATGCCGTTCGGGCCGGTCGGCCTGGTGCACCTGACCAACGCGATCACGCAGCACCGCCCGGTGAGCGTCCGTGAAGCGGTGGACCTGAAGGTGTGGGCCACCGGTCTGGACCCGCACCCCAAGGGGCGCACCCTCACGCTGCACACCGAGGCGCGGGTCGGCAAGGAGCTCGTGTGGTCCGCCCGGTCCACGATGCTGCGGCGCGGTGGCGCGACCGAGGGTGACAAGCCCAAGGCCGTCGCCAAGCCCGCGGCGAAGCCCGTGGCCGTCCCCGAGATCCCGGTCCAGTCCACCTGGCGGATCCCGGAGGACACCGGCCGCCGCTACGCCGCCGTCTCGGGCGATCGCAACCCGATCCACCTCACGTCGCTGACGGCCAAGCCGTTCGGCTTCCCGCGCGCGATCGCCCACGGCCTGTGGACCAAGGCCCGCGCGGTCGCGGCCCTCGAGGGTCGGCTCCCGGACGCGTGCACGGTCGACGTCGCGTTCCGCAAGCCGGTCCTGCTCCCCACGACCGTCACGTTCGGCAGCGCGGTCGCGGACGACGTCACCCACTTCGCGGTCAGGGACCGCAAGGGCTCCGACCACCTCACCGGCACCGTCACCGCGGTCGCCGCACCGAAGAAGACCACCAGGAAGACGCCGGCCCGCAAGCCGGCGGCCAAGAAGACCACGACCAGGAGGACGGCGTCATGAGTGTCGCTGACCGCAGCATGGGCCTCGGCCTGCAGGCTCTCAGGAAGCTCGCTTCGTTCGAGCTCATCGATCGTGTCGGACTGCGCGGGTTCGCGGAGAACGCCACCTACCAGGTCACGAAGAACGGGTTCCGGGGCGCCACGCTGGCCGGGCGCACCTTCGCCCGCGTGAGCGGGGCCGGCAAGCCGGCCCGCGCCCGGGTCTCCGGGGGCAGCGACTCCTTCGACCTCACGCCCGATGACGACCAGCAGATGCTGCTGGAGGTCATGCGCGAGGTCGCCGCCAGCGAACTGCGACCTGCGGCGCTGAAGGCCGACGAGGCGTGCGCCGCGTCGCCGGAGCTGCTCGCGCAGGGCGCCGAGCTCGGGCTCGCGACCCTCGGTGTCCCGGAGGACCTCGGCGGCACCGCTGCCGAACGTTCCGCGGTGACCACCGTGCTGGTGACCGAGCAGCTCGCGCGCGGTGACATGGGGCTCGCGGTGTCGCTCCTGGGCACCAGCGCGGTCGCCACGGCACTGGGTCTGTGGGGCGACGCCGGCCAGCAGGCCACGTACCTGCCCGCGTTCACCGGTGACGACGTGCCGTGCGCGGCGCTGGCGATCCTCGAGCCGCAGCCGCTCTTCGACCCGTTCGACCTCAAGACCACTGCTCGCATCGACGGCGAGGGCTACGTCCTGAACGGCGTCAAGTCCCTCGTCGTGCGCGGTGCTGACGCCGAGGTCCTGCTGGTGGCCGCCGCGCTGGAGGGCCACGGCCCGGCGCTGTTCCTCGTCGACTCGGGTGCCGTGAGCGGCCTCAGCGTCGAGGCCAACCCGGCGATGGGCATCCGCGCCGCCGCCACCGAGAAGCTGTTCCTCGAGAACGTCCACGTGCCCGCCGACGCGCTGCTCGCGGAGGGCGACCCCGCGGTGTACGCCGAAGCGATCCACCGTGCCCGCCTCGGCTGGTGCGCCGCGACGGTCGGCACCGCGCAGGCGGTCCTCGACTACGTCATCCCCTACGTCAACGAGCGTGTCGCGTTCGGCGAGCCGATCAGCCACCGGCAGGCCGTGGCGTTCGCGGTCTCCGACATCGCGATCGAGGTCGAGGGCATGCGGCTGGCGACCTACCGTGCCGCCAGCCTCGCCGACCAGGGCAAGTCGTTCGCCCACGAGACGACCCTCGCCCGCACCCTGTGCGTCGCGAAGGGCCTGCAGATCGGCTCCCAGGGCGTCCAGCTGCTGGGTGGCCACGGCTACATCAAGGAGCACCCGGTCGAACGCTGGTACCGGGACCTCCGCGCGACGGGCGTGCTGGAGGGCGCCCTGCTCGTCTAGGCGCGGTCGACCGACCCCGCTCAACCGACGAACAGAACCGAGACCACGATGATCAATCTCGAGACCCCCAAGAAGTTCCGCCCGCTCGTCGAGCAGGCCAACCAGGTCGCCACGCACGTGCTGCGACCGATCAGCCGCAAGTACGACACCGCCGAGCACGAGCGCCCCAAGGAGCTCGACATGCTCGCCAAGCTCATCGACGGGATGAACGACGGCGGTGACACCGGCGGGGCCGGTGCGGCCGGTGTCGGCTCGCGCGACGAGTCGAGCGACAGCGCCAACGGCGCCGCCCCGAAGAACAAGAACGGCTCGAACATGTCGACCGCGCTGTCGATCATGGAGACCTGCTGGGGCGACGTCGGCCTGACGCTGGCGATCCCCGGTCAGGGCCTGGGCAACTCGGCGATCGCCGCGGTGGCGACCGACGAGCAGCTGAAGCTCTACGGCGGCCGCTGGGCGTCGATGGCGATCACCGAGCCCGAGTCCGGGTCGGACTCCGCGTCGATCCGCACCACCGCGGTCCTGGACGAGGAGACCGGCGAGTACGTCCTGAACGGCGAGAAGATCTACGTGACGGCCGGTGAGCGCTGCGAGCTCGTCGTCGTGTGGGCGACCCTCGACCGTGAGGTCGGCCGCGCGGCGATCAAGTCGTTCATCGTCGAGCGCTCCAACCCGGGCATGGTCCTGGACCGTCTCGAGCACAAGCTCGGGATCCGGGCGAGCGACACCGCCGCCTTCCGGCTCGAGGACTGCCGCGTGCCGAAGGAGGCGCTGCTCGGCAACCCTGAGATCGACACCAAGAAGGGCTTCGGCGGCGTCATGCAGACGTTCGACAACACGCGGCCCCTGGTGGCGGCGATGGCTGTCGGCGTCGCCCGGGCGTGCCTCGATCACACCCGCCAGGTGCTCATCGACGCGGGCGTGGACCTCAACACGGACCGCCCCGTCGTGACCCAGTCGGCGGCGGCCGCGAAGTTCTGGGCGCTGGAGGCCGACTACGAGGCCGCCCGCCTGCTGACCCTGCAGGCGACGTGGATGGCGGACAACCGCAAGCCCAACTCGCTGCAGGCGTCGATCGCCAAGGCGAAGGCCGGGCGGACCGGCGTCGACGTCGCGCTCGGCTGCATCGAGCTGTGCGGAGTCGCCGGCTACGACGAGACCGAGCTGCTGGAGAAGTGGGCCCGCGACGCCAAGATCCTCGACATCTTCGAGGGGACCCAGCAGATCCAGCTCCTGATCATCGCGCGGACGCTGCTGAAGAAGACCAGCGCCGAGCTGAAGTAGGGGCGTCCCGGCGGTGCGGGCGGTCAGCTGACCGCCTTCACCGCCGTGGCGTAGGCGTCGGGCCCGAGCACGTCGGTGAGCATCCGCAGCCGGGCCCGGCGCGTGCTCGATCCCATCTTCGGGAACTCGAGCGTCAGCGCGCGGCCGTCGACCGTGCCGGTGACCGTCATCGGCACCTCGGTGATCGGTCCGTAGTCGCGCGTCTCGATCACGATGGGCTCCAGCGCCTTGGCGCCGTCGGGCGTCGCGAGGCCGCGGCACGCCGTCGCCGCGTCGGGCCAGGTGCCGCCGACCGGATCGCAGCGCAGCGTGAAGGCCCGGGTGCCCGCGGTCCCCTCCAGGGTGATCGTCAGGTCGATCGCGGCCGTCGCGGCGCGGTCCTTGTCCGTGCTCCCGTCACCGTCCCCGCAGGCCGCGAGGGCGAGCGGCGCGAGCACCGCGGCGGCGAGGAGCGCAAGGGCACGGGCGAGCGGCATACGCCCACGCTAGCGCCCCGTTCCGCCGGGCCCCGGGAAGGATCCGGCGATTCCCGGCATCCTCTTCTCTGTGATGGCGCTTCCCCGTCCTGCCCTCCTCGCCCCGGGCGGCCTGCTGAGCGTCGCGATCGCGAGCGCCCTCGTCGCCGACGCACCTGCGGCGGAGCCAGGACCGATCCGCGTGAACACGCCGAGCGAACTGGTCGTCCAGATCCGCGGGACCAGCGCCGACGAGACCGTGACCGTGGAGCGCCTGCCCGACACGCGCACCTTCCGGATCGTCGCGAACCGCTCGATCGCCGTGTCCGGTCAGTGCACGAGCACCGGCGACCGCTCCGCCGAGTGCACGGCCCCGGGAGCGAACCTCAACGCGATCCAGCCCGAGCCCGGCATCGTGTTCCAGGGAACACCTGCCGAACTGCTGGTCTCGATGGACGGCGGGAAGGACCGCGTCACCTACGCGCGGGGCGCGGACAACGAGGGCACCAGGGTCACGATGAGCGGCGGCGACGGCGACGACGTGCTGTCGACCGCCGGGCTCCGTGACGGGGTCAGGACCGCCGGTCTGATGCTCCGCGCCACCCTCCTGGGCGGAGAAGGGGACGATCTCCTCCGCGGCGGTGACGGCTCGCAGAACCTGCACGGCGGCACCGGCAACGACACGCTCGCCGGCGATGACGGCGACGACGTCCTCAGCGGCGAGGAGGGCGACGACACGCTCGACGGCGGGGCCGGTGACGACACGCTCGACGGCGGGGCCGGTGACGACACACTCGACGGCGGCCCCGACGACGATCTGCTGCGGGGCCGGGCAGGCTCCGATCACCTGACCGGTGGGCTCGGCGGCGACGTCCTGTCCGGCGGTTCAGGGTCCGCCGGGGAACGCGACACCGTCCAGTACCAGGAGGTCACGTTCGCGCCCGACGAGAAGACGGCCGACCCGTTCGACTTCGTCATCGTGCCGGTGCCGCGACGCGGCGTCCAGGTGAAGGTGGGAGATGGCCAGTGCACGGACGGCGGCCCCGAGGACGAGGCCCGCGGCAGCCGTCCGGTCCGCGGCGCGGCGACCGCCTGCGGCGCGACGGGCGACGGCGT
>NZ_JBFIGP010000228.1:0-6175 GCF_041602235.1 Paraconexibacter sp. | reverse complement strand
GGGCGGCGGCGCCGAGGTCGTGATGGCGCTTCCCCCGGGCGCGGTCGTGGAGCGGTCGGACGCGGTGGCCGCCGACACCGATCGCCTGCAGGCGATCGTCGCACGGACCGACACGGAGGCGGGGCTCCCGGTGTCGGTCGCTGCGCAGCTGCGGACGGTCCGCCGGCGAGCGCTCGAGCTGGTGGGCGGCCAGGGGTTCGTCGCGGTGTCCGCGAACGGCGAGGACGTGGCCCACGCCACCGTCTACGGGACGTCCGACGTCGCGCAGATCGACGATGTCGCCACGCTGGTCGACCACCGGGGTCAGGGGCACGCGAAGTCGGTCGTCGCCGCCTGCGTCGCGGACGCGCGAGCCCGCGGGGCGCAGATCGTCTTCCTCACCGCCGAGGCCGACGACTGGCCCCGGCACCTCTACGCCGGGATGGGGTTCGTCACCGTGGCCAGGACCTGGGTCCTGCAACGCGAGGGCGTGGTGCCCGAGCCCCGTCGTGCTCAGTCGAGCGCGTCGAGCCGGCGCCCGCCCGCGTAGTCGGTGGCCTCGCGGACGTAGCGGTTGAACGCGGCGTCGGCCACCACGCGCTGCTCCCAGGCCCACGGCGCGCCGGGCGCCGTCGCCACCGCCAGATCCAGGACCCACGACGTGCCTCGGTCGTAGAGCTCGACCAGCTCGTCGGTCGTGAAGGCCGATCCCAGCTTGCGGCGCAGCTCGGCCACCGTGCACTCCACGACCCGCTCGATCGCGATCCGCTTCACGGGTTCGGTCGCCTCGAGGCGGCGCTCACCGTCTCTCCACTGCTGGACCGCCGTCTCGAAGCTCGCCATCGGGATCGAAGCTAGCAAGCCGCGAGCGCGGGCCGGCCCGAGGCGTCCGTGGCGTCCGGAGCTAGCCCTCGGGGAGCCCGCGGACGACGTAGGAGCGCTCGCCCGGACGGACCATCCCGAGCTTGCGCGCCTCCTCCTCCAGCACGCTCGGGTCCTTCAGAGCGGCTCGCCGCGCGCGCAGTTCGCGGTTCTCCTTGCGGAGCTCCTCCACCTGGGCGCGGCGCTCGGAGGCCTGCTGGCGCGTCGTGACGTAGGAGTGCAGCGGTCCCACGTACAGCGCGATGACGCCGAGCATGACCACGAGGAACGCGAAGCGCGTGATGCGATCGAGGCGGATTCCCGGGCGGCGTGCGGGCACTGCTGCGGAGATTCGACCGGGACCGTGCGGTTCCTGCTCGTGCGGACGGAATGCAATCCGCCGTGCGCCGCGCGTGTGTGGCGGCGCACGACGGTCGTGCTACGAGCGGAAGACCGACCGGCCGGGATAGGTCGCCGCGCCGCCCAGCGCTTCCTCGATGCGCAGGAGCTGGTTGTACTTCGCGACGCGGTCCGAGCGCGAGGGGGCGCCGGTCTTGATCTGGCCGCAGCCGGTGGCGACGGCCAGGTCCGCGATCGTGACGTCCTCCGTCTCGCCCGAGCGGTGGGACATGACCGCGGTGTAGCCGGCCGCCCTGGCCATGCGGATCGCCTCGAGCGTCTCGGTCAGCGTGCCGATCTGGTTGACCTTGATGAGGATCGAGTTCGCGGTCTGGCCGTCGATCCCGCGGCTCAGGCGCGCCGGGTTGGTGACGAACAGATCGTCGCCGACGAGCTGGACCTTGTCGCCGATCTTGTCGGTGAGGAGCTTCCAGCCGCCCCAGTCCTCCTCGTCCATGCCGTCCTCGATCGAGAGGATCGGATACTTGCCGGCCATCTCCGCCCAGTAGTCGGCCATCTCGGCGGACGTGAGCTTGCGGCCCTCGTGCTGGAGGTCGTAGAGGCCGTCCTCGCCGTAGATCTCGCTGGTCGCGGGGTCCAGCGCGATCGCGACGTCCTTGCCGGGGCCGTACCCGGCTGCCTCGATCCCGGCGACCAGCACCTGGAGCGCCTCCTCGTTGGAGCCGAGGTTCGGCGCGAAGCCGCCCTCGTCGCCCACCGAGGTCGCCATGCCCTGGTCGTGCAGCGTCTTCTTCAGCGCATGGAACACCTCGGCGCCGGTCCGCATGGCCTCCGTGAACGATGGGGCGCCGCAGGGGATGATCATGAACTCCTGGAAGTCGACGGAGTTGTCGGCGTGCGAGCCCCCGTTGAGGACGTTCATCATCGGGACGGGAAGGACGTGCGCGTCCGCGCCGCCGAGGTAGCGGTAGAGCGGCTGCCCAGCCTCGGCCGCAGCGGCGTGGGCGTAGGCCAGCGACACGCCGAGGATGGCGTTCGCCCCGAGGCGGGACTTGTTCGGCGTGCCGTCGAGCTCGATCAGCGCGCCGTCCAGGCCGGCCTGGTCGGCGCTGTCGCGGCCGGCGATCGCTTGCGCGATCTCCCCGTTGACGTTGGCGACCGCGTTCGTGACGCCCTTGCCGAGGTAGGCCGTCCCGCCGTCGCGCAGCTCGGTCGCCTCGAACTCCCCGGTCGACGCGCCGGACGGCACCGCGGCGCGGCCCGAGGCGCCCGAGGCGAGCGTCAGGTCGACCTCGACGGTCGGGTTGCCGCGGCTGTCGAAGATCTGGCGGGCGTGGACGGACTGGATCGCGCTCATGGCGCAATTCTCCCGCGCGCCGCGCCAACGCGTCGTCTCCTCGGGCTCTCCGGGGTGGCGCGTCCCCGCCGCGCCACCGGATACCGGTCAGTCCTCGTCGCGGAGGCGCGCCTGGGCGTAGTGCTGCAGCTGGCGCTCCGGTGACAGGGAGGACCAGTCCTCCCCCGCCTCCGCGGCGACCGACTCGGCCGCCTCGATCCGTCCGCGGAACCGGTCCGCGGCGGCGCGCAGGGCCAGCTCGGGGTCCACCTTCACCTTCCGCGCCACGTTGACCGCTGCGAAGAGGACGTCGCCGACCTCGTGGAACAGCGCGTCCCGTGCCGGGCCGGCCGTGGAGTAGTCCCCGTCCGCGCACTCGACGGCCTCCGCGAGCTCCTCGAGCTCGCTCTGGACGGCGTGCAGCGGCACGCCATCGAAGTCGAACCCGGTCGAGGCGGTGCGGCGCTGCACCTTCCTCGCGTACAGCGGCCCGGGCAGGTTCTCGGGCACCTCGCCGAAGATCCCCGGAGCCCGGCCCTCCTCGGACTGCTTGATCTGGTCCCAGTTCGCCAGGACCTCACCGGCGGTCGTCGCGTCCACGGTCCCTTCCGGCCCGGCGATCGCCGAGTCCGGGTCCGGGTAGACGTGCGGATGCCGGCGGATCAGCTTCTGCCGGCAGTGCTCGGCCACGTCGGCCAGCGAGGCCACCCCCCGCTCCTCCAGGAGGAGGGACAGGAAGTGCACCTGGAACAGCACGTCGCCGAGCTCGTCGACCATCTTGCGGTCGTCACCGGCGTTCGCGGCGTCCGCGAGCTCGAACGCCTCCTCGACCGTGTGCGGCACGATCGAGCGGGCGTCCTGCTCGCGGTCCCACGGACACGCCTCCCGCAGCTCGCGGGTGAGCGCGTCGAGGCGGATGAGCGCCTCCTGGATGTCGGAGGAGGAGCTCATCCGCGCGTCGCGCGTGCTACTCGGCCGGCGTCGGCGCGGTCTGCGGCGTGCCGGGCGCTGCGGTCGTGGTGTCGGTCTTCGGCTTCGGTGCGTTGTTGCAGTCCTGCGTCACGAAGCCGTCACGGCACTCCGTCTCCTTCTTCCACTTCTCGCGGAAGTCCTTGACGAAGCTGTCCAGCGCCTTCTGCTGGTTCTGCGAGGCGAGGAGCTGCTTGATGGTCTCCTTGGCCTGCGTCAGCGTCTGCTGGGAGGCCTTGGTGATCTTCTGGACCTTGAAGACGTAGTAGCCGAACTGCGTCTTGACGGGTCCGACGAGCTCGCCCTTCTTCGCCTTGAAGACCGCCTCGTCGAGGGCCTTCTCCTGCTGGCCCTTGGCGACGGCGAGCAGCACGCCACCCTGGTCCTTCGACGCCTGGTCGATCGAGTACTTCTTGGCCACGGCCTTGAACGACTGGCCGGAGGCGATCGCCGCCCGTGCCTCGTCGGCCTTCGCCTTGGTCTTCGTCAGCACGATCCGCAGGTCACGCCGCTCCGGCTGGGCGAAGCGCGACTTGTTCTTGGCGTAGTAGTCGGCGATCTCCTTGTCGGTGACCTTGTCCTTGCCCTTGGTCACCTTCTCGCGCAGCTTGTTGGAGAGGGTGTCGAGCTTCACGCGGAACAGCAGGTCGTCCATGGTCATGCCGGACGACTTGAGGAAGTTCTGGAAGTCGGCGTCCTTGGGGAACGACTGCTTCTTGGTGGTCTCGAACTGCTTCTTGACCTCGGCGTCCGTGACCTTGACGTCACGATCCGCGGCTTCGCCCTGGATCCAGTTGGCGGAGATCAGGAACTGCAGCACCTGATCGCGCAACCCCTCGTACTCCTGCTTGCACTGGGTCTTGAACTGCGCGTCCGTGGGCTTGGGCTGCCCCTTCGCGGGCTTCGGCGCGTCCTTGGCCTTCTTGGCGATGCAGGCCTTGAAGTCCGGAGGCTCGGGGATCGAGACGTCGGGCTTCTTCCCGGACGTGGCCTGCTGAGGGTTCGAGGCGCCCTGCGAGGAGATCGCGGCGACCTCCATCCAGTGATTGAAGTCCGTCTTCGTGATCGAGGAGTCGCCGACCTTCGCTACCGCGTTGCCGGGGACTGCGTCACCGCAGGCGGAAAGAGCGACGGCAGAAAGGACGACCGCCGCGGGCGCGGCGAGGAAACGTGCCTTGACTGAATTCATGAGACGGCGGATGCTAGCTGCACTGGCGTCACGCCCGCGTCACCGCCAAGAGGTCGTCTGCGGCCTTGAGCACCGCGGGGAACCGCTCGCCAGGGTCGTTGGACACGCGGAAGCTCACCTGGGCGCGCCCCGGCTCGACCTTCACGCCCTCGCTGCGCTCCTGCAGCGCCGCCGTCTGCGCCGCGTCGAGCTCGATGGGCGTGACCGTGAGCAGCCCCCCGCGGAAGGACACGCTCCGTCCCCCGGCCTGCCCGAGCTTGATCCGCGCGATCTGCAGGTCGATCAGGTTCGAGAGCGGGTCCGGGATGTCGCCGAACCGATCCTGCAGCTCGTCACGGAGCACGCCGAGGTCGGCGACCTCCCGGGCGCCGGCGATCCGCCGGTGGACGTCGATCTTGGCCTGCTCGTACGGGATGTAGTCCGCGGGGATGTAGGCGTCGACGCTGACGTCCAGGCGCACCGGCTCGCTCTCGTCCTCGTCCGGACCGTCGCCCATCGCCTGGACGGCCTCGTCCAGCATCGACATGTAGAGCTCGAAGCCGAGTGCCGCGACGTGGCCGGACTGCTCGTCGCCCAGCAGGTTCCCCGCGCCGCGCAGCTCCAGGTCGCGCATCGCGATCTTGAAGCCCGCCCCCAGCTCCGTGTAGTCCGAGAGCGCGCTGAGCCGCTTGGTCGCCTCCTCGGTGAGCGCGGCGGCCGCCGGGTACAGGAGGTACGCGTACGCCCGCTCCCGCGACCGGCCCACACGACCGCGGATCTGGTAGAGCTGCGACAGCCCGAACAGATCGGCCCGCTCGACGATGAGCGTGTTCGCCTGGGGGATGTCGATGCCCGACTCGATGATCGACGTCGCGACGAGCACGTCGGCCTCCCCCCGCAGGAACGCGATCATCCGCTGCTCGAGGTCCTGCTCGTCGAGCTGACCGTGCGCGACCTCGAACCGCATCTCCGGGCAGAGGGCCCGCAGCCGCTCGGCCGTCTCGTCGATCGTCTCGACGCGGTTGTGCAGGAAGAAGGCCTGCCCCCCGCGCGCCTTCTCGCGCAGGAGCGCCTGCTTCACGAGGTCCTCGTCGTACTCGCCGACGTAGGTCTTGACCGGGCGGCGTCCCTCCGGCGGCGTCTCGATGACGCTGATGTCGCGCAGTCCGGCGAGCGACATCTGCAGGGTGCGCGGGATCGGCGTGGCGCTCATCGCGATCACGTCGATCTTCATCTTGAGCTGGCGCATCAGCTCCTTCTGCTTGACGCCGAACCGCTGCTCCTCGTCGACGACGAGCAGGCCCAGGTCCTTGCCGCGGACGTCACGGCCGAGCAGGCGGTGCGTCCCGATCAGCACGTCGACCTTGCCGTCGTTGAAGCTCGCGACCGCCTCCTTCTGCTCCTTGGGCGTGCGGAACCGGCTGACGTGGTCGATCGTGAACGGGTAGTCCTTCATCCGCTCGGAGAACGACCCGAAGTGCTGCTGCGCGAGGATGGTCGTC
>NZ_JBFIGP010000227.1:0-6220 GCF_041602235.1 Paraconexibacter sp. | reverse complement strand
GAGCTCGAAGGGGTGCGCGACCGTGGACCGCAGGCCGTCACCGGCGCGCTGGAGGCCCTCGCCCGCCGTTCGGGCACCGGGCCACCGCGCGACGACGTCGCGATCCTGGCCGTCTCGCTGGACCCCGACTGAGCCCGTCGGCTACGAGGATTTCTTGCCCGCCACCGCGTGGGCGAGCTCGTCCTTGGTCATCTTCGACCGGCCCTCGACGCCGAGGTCCCGTGCCTCGGCGTACAGCTGGTCCTTGGTCCGCCCCTTCCGACGGTTCGTCCCGGATCGGCGACCGCCGCGCTCACCGGAGGACAGCGGGTCCTCGGTCGAGGTGCGCGACGCCGTTCGGGACTCGCCGTGTCGCGCGCGCTCCTTGTTGACCGTGCGCGCCGCGATCTCCTCGGCGCGTGACTCGGACGCTCCGCGCTCCTTGGCGCTCTCCTTGACGTGCTCGTACTGTCGGGCGCGCTTGCTGCCCTTCTTGACTCCGGCTGGGGGCATGGGGGCCTCCTGTCGTACGGGGACGTACCGGATGTACCCGGCGGCGGCGACCGCCCAAACGCGCCGGGCCCGCCCGCCGCGGGCTAGGTGTTGACGGTCGGAGCCGGTGCGGCGCTGGGCACAGGGCGACCGATGTAGTAGCCCTGGACGTGATCGACGCCGAGCTCGGTGAGGAGCTCCAGGGTGGCCTCGTCCTCGACGAACTCGGCGATGGTCTGGAGCCCGAGGTTCGCCGCGATCTCCGCCATGTGCCGCACGACCAGCTGGTCGGTGCGGTTGTAGATGATCGTGCGGACGAAGTCGCCGTCGATCTTCAGGAAGTCGAGCGGCATGTGCTTCAGGTAGTAGAACGAGGCGAACCCGGCGCCGAAGTCGTCCAGCGCGAACCCGCACCCCAGATCGCGCAGCGCATCGGCGAACCCGCGGGCCTGCTCCATGTTGGCGATCGCGGCCGTCTCGGTGATCTCGAAGACCAGTCGCGACGGGTCCGCGCCGGTTCGCTGCAGCAGCCCGGACACGAACGGCGGCAGCTCGGGGTCGGCGAGCGAGCGGGCCGACAGGTTCACCTCGTAGGAGATCGGGGGGCCGGCGCCGTGCGGTGCGGCGATCAGCTCGATCGCCCGCTCGATCATGAAGCGGTCGATCTCACGGACGAGCCCTGTGCGCTCGGCCGTGGGCATGAACGCGCTCGGTGGGATCGCGTTGCCGTTCTCGTCGATCAGCCGCACCAGCAGCTCGTACTGCGTGATCTGGCCCGTGGCGAGCGTCATGATCGGCTGCACGTAGGCGGTGAGCTGCCCGCGGTCCAGAGCCTGTCGCAGTCGCTGGGACCAGGCGGTGCGCTGCTGGCGCTGCGCGGCGTCCGGGGCGTCGGCGGTGAAGACGACCGCGCGATCGCGGCCGCTCTCCTTGGCCTCGTAGAGCGCCAGGTCGGCCGCCACCATGACGTCCTCCCCGATGGATGCTCCCGCGGAGCCGAACGCGGCGAGCCCCATGCTCGCGGTGAGCCGCTGCCGCTGCGCGCCGAGGACGACGCCGTGGTCGCGGATGCTCTGCAGCAGCTCCTCGGCGACCCCACGGGCGGCGTCGATCGGCGTGTCGGGCATCAGGACGGCGAACTCGTCGCCGCCGATGCGCGCCACCATGTCCGTGCTGCGCACCCGCGTGGCGATCAGCGTCCCGACGCTGCGGATGAGCTCGTCGCCCTGAGCGTGTCCCAGCGTGTCGTTGATGTCCTTCAGGCTGTCGATGTCGATCAGCAGCATCGCGCCCTCGCTGTAGCGCCGGGCGCGCGCCGTCTCGCGGGCGAGGTCGGCCTCGAACGTGCGGCGGTTGCGCAGGCCCGTGAGCTCGTCGTGCTCGGCCAGGTAGCGCAGCTTCTCCGCCTCCTCACGACGCACGGAGACGTCGCGGATCGCCGCCGACACCAGGCGGCCGTCGGCGGTGTCCAGGGGGGAGAGGCTGATCTCGACCGGGACCTCCGCGCCGTCCTTGCGACGTGCGAACAGCTCGAGTCCCGCGCCCATCGGCCGGGAGTGCGGGTCGCTGCCGTACGCGTCCCGGTGGGCTGCGTGCCCGTCACGGAGCCGCTCGGGGATCAGGACCTCGACGGGCTGGCCGACGAGGTCGACGCGGGAGTAGCCGAACAGCCGCAGCGTCTGGGTGTTGGCGAGCACGATGCGTCCGTCCTGGCCGACGATCACCATGGCGTCGGGTGCCGCCTCGAGGAGGTCCCGGAAGCGCTGGTCGGCGCGCCGGCGTTCCGTGATGTCCTCGATCTGGGCGATGAAGTGCTGGGGGGAGCCGTCGGCGTCGCGCACGAGCGAGGCGGAGATGCTCGTCGTCACCGTCGTGCCGTCGCGCCGGACGTAGTCCCGCTCGTGGCTGGTCCCGGTCGCGAGGGACGGCAGCAGGTCCCCGGCGGACTCCTGGGAGCCCGGGTCCATGACATCGTGGAAGGTGCGTTCCTGGAGTTCGTCCTCGCTGTAGCCGAGCATCGCGCAGAGGGCTCGGTTCGCCTCCATCCAGCGTCCGTCCAGCGCCACGAGCGCCATGCCGATCGGCGCATCCGCGAACGCCGTGCGGAACCGGCTCTGCGCCTGGCGCAGCTCCCCGGTCATCTCCACGGCGAGCTCGACCGCACGGGTGCGTCCCAGACCGAGGGTCAGGAGCAGCCAGCTGGCCAGCACGCTCACCAGGAGGCCTCCGGACAGGACGGCGAGCGGCAGGCGAACGGCTCCCGTGTCCAGCGCTCGCGGAGCGAAGAACACGAGCCAGCGCCGTCCCCCGACGTCGATCGTGCGTGTCGCCGCGCGACGGGGATCGATCGGCCGGAGCGCTCGCAGGTCCCGGTCGGAGTCGTAGAGCAGGTTGCCGGCCGCGGGCCGCGTGCGGTGCGGTCCGGCGGTCGCGCCCACGTCGTAGACCTCGAGGTCGCCGTCGGCCCGGCCCGGCGGGAGGAGTCCGGCCAGGAACTCCGTGGCGTTGAAGGCCGCGCTCGTCACGCCGATCAGCCGGCCTGCGCTGCTGCTCACCAGCGAGTCCCCGGGGGCGCGGACCGCGAGCGTCACGAGGAAGCCGCGCTTGCCGTCCTGCAGGAGCCGGATCGGCGCCGTCATCGACGGACGCCCCGTCTGCTGCGTCAGCTGCACGGCGGCGGCCCGGTGCTGTTCGCTGAGCAGGTCGAACCCCACGGCCCTGGCGTTGCCGGTGATCGGCTCGAGGTAGGAGATGATGACCTGACGGTCGTCCGGTCGGGAGGGCCTCACGCGGAACGCGGCGCCCCCGTGCTGCGCTCGCATCCGGCGCAGGAACGCCGCGCGATCGACCGGCTCCACCACGGTGGCGTACGCCACGGTCTTGATCCCCGGGTACCGGGCCGGAAGCTGCATGCCGCGCACGAAGTCCGAGAAGCGCGCGGAGGGAGGCGCCGCGTCGAGCTCGAACAGCCCCCGGACCCCGACGAGGATCTCGGTGTAGGCGCCGATACGACGCTCGAGGATGCCGATGGTCTCGGTCGTCTCGCGGGCGACCCGCTCACGCACGTCCTGGTCGGCGGTTCGGTGCGTGGCGAGGGTCCCCAGGACCGTGACGGCCATGAGGAGCGCGAACAGCAGCGCCGCGGATGCGCGCGGGCGCGTGACGACGACCTGGGTCAGCCTGCCGAGCGGCGTCTCCCTGCGTTCAGCGAAGGTCACCGCTCACCCCCTCCACGAGGTAGTCGATCTCCTCCAGATCCGTGACCGACGGCTGCGGTCCCCGGATGCGCACACGGCCCGCCTGATCCCGCACCGGCCCGGTGAACGGCCGCAGGGTGCCGTCCCGCAGGCTCGTGAGGGTCTGGCGGACGGTGCGGCGGATCGCGGGGGTCGCCGCGTCACCGAACGGCGAGAGGCCCACGGCGCCGTCACGCAGCCCCAGCCGCAGGCGGCCCGCGTAGCGGCTGGTCGCGAACCGGCCCGCCCGGATCGTGCGCACCATGTCCACGAACAGCGCATCCCAGCGGAAGCGGGCCCCGGTCAGCCAGGCCTTCGGGGCGACGCTGCGGGCGTCGTGGTGGAACCCGACCACGCGAGCTCCGCCCGCGGCGGCGGTGCGGATCACGGTCGCGGTGCAGTCCTGGTGCTGCGCTACGACGTCGGCACCCCATCGCAGCAGCCGACGGGTCGAGTCCCGCTGCTTGCGCGGCGAGCACCAGGAGGAGGTGAACAGCACGCGGGTCCGGGCCGCGGGGTTGACGGACCTCGCGCCGAGGGCGAACGCGTTGATCGTCAGCAGCGACTGCGAGATCGGGTAGGCGGCGACGAATCCCAGCCGGTCACTGCGCGTCGACAGCCCGGCGGCCTGGCCGGCTGCGTACTCCGCGTCCCAGATCGAGCCGAAGTAGGTCCCGAGGTTGGCGGCCGTCTGCTGGCCGCCCTGGTGCAGGAAGGTCACCGTCGGGTGCCGGGCCGCGACCTCGAGCGCCGCATCGAGATGCCCGAAGCTCGTGGCGAAGACGATGGTCGCGCCCCGGGCGATCAGCTCCTCCATGGCCGTGGCGGCCGCACGCGACTCGGGGACGTGCTGGGTCTCGAGGACCCGGGTCCCCGGGACCTGCCTGCGCACCGCGAGCGCGCCCTCGTGCGCGGCCTGGTTGTAGCCGCGGTCGTGGATCGATCCGACGTAGATGAACCCGACGGTCAGCGCTTGCGGCCGCGGCGCCTGCGCGCCGGGCTCACCGGCGTCACCGCAGCCTGCGAGCACCAGGATCGCCACCAGGGCGAGGACCCGTCCGCCACAGGCGCGCACCACTCTCCAGGCGTCCGATGCGCTGCGCGACGCCTCGATCATCCGTCCAAGGGGACCGTGTGCGCTGCGGTCGGGGCCGTCACCTCCCGATGATCGGCAGTCGTGCGCTCAGTCTTGAGCGGCGGGCGCGGGGGCGTCGTGATCGATCTCGTGGTGCAGGGCGTGGACGGCCGGGCCCTCGAGCACCTCACCGTCGGTCGGGTCGAACCGGGAGCCGTGGCACGGGCAGTCCCAGGACCGCTCGCTGTCGTTGAACCGCACCTCGCAGCCGAGATGCGTGCAACGGGTCGAGCAGAGGTGCACGACCCCCTCGGGGTCCCGGTACGCGGCGGCCTTGCCCCCGCGGTGGCGGACGATGCGGCCGGTCCCCGGCTCGAGGTCCTCCACGGAGGGCGCCTGCAGCCGCGTCCTCACCGGGTCGCCCAGGAGGCGCCGCGCCACGTTGGCGTTCTCGCGCACGAACCTCGGCGCCGCGGCGATCGGGTGGAACCGGCCGGTGTCGAACATCTTCGACCACGGATGCAGTCGCCCGAGCAGCCGGCGGCTGAGGATCATCGCCGCCACCGTGCCGTTGGTGTAGCCCCACTTGCGCAGGCCGGTCGCGACCCAGAGCCGGCGCGAGGCCGGCCAGTAGCGCCCGACGTACGGAAGCTCGTCGACCGAGATCAGGTCCTGGGCGGACCAGCGGTGGGCCACCGGTCCGAGGTGCTCGAACCGCTCCCGCGCCCACGCCTCGAGGTCGGTGAACGGAGCGTCGTCGCGCCGGCGCTGGCCCGCCTTGTGCCCGGCCCCGCCGACGACGAGCAGGTCGTGCGTGTCGCCCGGGATCACGCGCAGGGACCGGGTCTGCTCGCCGGTCTCGTAGAACATGCCGGCGGGCAGGGTCCCCGACGGCCCGGGAAGGGCGATCGCGTAGGACCGCTCCGCCCGCAGGCGCGCGAAGAAGCCCGCCCGGTCCAGGAACGGGAAGTGGGTGGCCACGACGACCTGCGCGGCCCGCACCTCGTGGCCGGTGCTGGTGCTCACGACGCACGGATCGCCCTCCTGGACGTCGGTCGCGCGCGTGCGCTCGTGGATGGTGCCCCCGGCGGCCTCCAGGAGATCGGCCAGACGGGCCAGGTACCGGCAGGGGTGGAACTCGGCCTGACCCGTGACCTGGAGGCCCGCGACCGCCTCGAGGGGCCGCGGCAGGCTCAGCGAGGCGGCGACCGGGAGGCCCGCCCGGCGGGAGGCCTGCTCCTCGCGCGCGAGGCGATCGGCGTGACCGGCGTCGTTGGTGTACGTGTAGGCGCTGCGCTCGCGCCAGTCGCATGCGATGTCCTCGATAGCCACGAGGTCAGCCATCCACGCGAGCGCCCCTTGCTGGGCCTCGGCGTAGGTTCGCGAGACGGCACCGCCGAACTGGCGTTCCAGCGTGTCGTAGACCACCCCGTGGGCG
>NZ_JBFIGP010000226.1:0-6311 GCF_041602235.1 Paraconexibacter sp. | reverse complement strand
CTCGTAGAGCTCGACGAACGAGCACTCGACGAACACGTCGTCGATGAGGGAGATGGCGTCGCCGCAGCCGCGCAGGACCTCCAGCTCGAGTCCCTGGACGTCGATCTTCATCAGCCTGGGCCCGGGGGAGGCCGGGTCCAGCAGGTCGGACGCCGGGATCACGTCGACGCTGATCGTGCCCGTGGCCTGGGTGCCGGGGAACTCCGCGACCTGGCGGTCGCCGATCGGGAGCAGGGAGGACGAGTCGTCCGAGGCGGACAGCTGCAGGTCGGCGGTGCCGGCCTGTGCCCCCACGGCCACCGGCCGGATCTCGATGCGGTCGCCGAGCACCTGGCGCAACGTCTCCCGTGAGGACGGGATCGGCTCGCAGCAGATCAGGGTCGCGTCGGGGAAGCGGTCGGCCGCGAACAGCGCGAACTGCCCGCGTGAGGCACCGATGTCGTAGATCGTGCCGTAGGCGTCCCGGAACGGGATGCCGGCGTGCTCGACCGAGGCCACCACGCCCTGGCGCGCCGCGGTCCACAGCGCGGGTCTGGTGGCGAGGCGGGCGAGCTTCTCTGCGCGGGCGCGCGCGAGGCGGACCCGCGGCGAGTTACGGGAGATCAAGGTGCCGCAGCCTACCGCTGGGCGGCACCCGCGTGGGCGGCCCACGCGTCGCGGTTGAACGCGTGGATGTCCCGCAGCACGTCCTCGATCCCGAACGTCAGCTTCCAGTCCGGGTAGTCCCGCTCGAAGCTGCCCATGTCGGACACGTACCACTGGTGGTCGCCGATCCGGGCGTCGTCGGACAGCGTGTACCGGAGCTCGCGGCCGGCGATGCGCTGGCACATCTCGATCGCCTCCAGCATCGAGACGTTCGACGCGCGGCCACCACCGAGGTTGTAGACCGCGGCCGCCTTCGGGTCACGATGGAAGGCGTGGAACGCACGCACCACGTCGTAGGCGTGGATGTTGTCGCGGACCTGCTTGCCCTTGTAGCCGAAGATCGTGTACGGCGTGCCGGTGACGGTGCACTTCATGAGGTAGGCGAGGAAGCCGTGCAGCTGGGCGCCGGCGTGCTGGGGGCCCGTGAGGCAGCCGCCACGGAAGCAGACGGTCGGCATGTCGAAGTAGCGGCCGTACTCCTGCACGAGCACGTCCGCGGCCACCTTGGAGGCGCCGAACAGCGAGTGGGTGCAGTGGTCGATGCTCATGTCGGTCGGGATGCCGCCGAACCACTCGTGGTCCTCCGGCAGCTCCCAACGGGTCTCGAGCTCCACGAGGGGCAGGCGGTTCGGGGTGTCCCCGTAGACCTTGTTGGTGGAGGTGAAGACGAACGTCGCGTCGGGACAGTGCTGACGGGCGGCCTCCAGCAGGTTGAGCGTGCCGACCGCGTTGACACCGAAATCCGTGTGCGGCTCGCGGGCCGCCCAGTCGTGCGACGGCTGGGCGGCGGTGTGGACGACGAGCTCGATCCCGCTCCCGTGGCGTGCGAACAGCGACTCGACCGCGTCACGGTCCCGGATGTCGATGTCGTTGGCGGCGAACTGCGACCCGAGGTCGCTCGAGAGACGCGAGTGGGTGGGCTTCGTGGACGCCTCGGCGCCGAAGAAGTACGACCGCATGTCGTTGTCGAGCCCGACCACGTCGAAGCCCTGCTCGGTGAAGTAACGGACGGACTCGGAGCCGATCAGGCCTCCGGATCCGGTGATGACGGCAATGGCCACGCAAGTACCTCGCTGAAGTCGTGCTGAGTCGGCTGGCTGAGCCTAACTACCCGGAACCACGGCGCAACACCACGAACGGCCAAGCTCGGTGTCCGCGGTGTCGAGCGGCCTCAGCGCTGACGCGCCGCCCACTGGCGGGCAAACCCGGTCACGAACCGGGGGTTGTAGCGGGCGTAGCGCTTCCACAGGCGGCGCGGCTCGCGGCTGAGCCGGTAGGCCCACTCCATGCCCACGGCCTGGATCCAGTTCGGGGCCTGCGCCACCAGGCCGGCGTGGAAGTCGAAGGCGGCGCCCACGCCGATCATGACCGGGGCGTCGATGCGGTCGCGCATGGCGGCCATCCACTTCTCCTGCTTGGGCACGCCGATCCCGACCCAGACGACGTCCGCGCCGGAGCGGTTGATCTCCGCCACGACGCCCTCTTCCTCCTCCTCGGTGAGCGCGCGGAAGGGCGGGCTGTAGCCGCCGACGATCTTCAGGCCCGGATACCGGGTGCGGAGGTTGAGCGCGAGCTGCACGAGCGCGCCCTGGTTGCGACCGCCGTAGAGGAACATCCGCGTGCCGGTGTGGGCGGAGCGCTCGCAGTACTTGGCCATGAGCTCCGGGCCGTAGACGCGGCTGGACAACGAGTGCCCGAGCGCGTTCATCGCCCAGACGAGCGGCTGGCCGTCGGGGACCGTCAGCGAGGAGTTCAGGACCGCACGGCGCAGGTCCTCGTCCTCCTGGCAGACCATCACGGTGTGGACGGCGGCCACGCACACGTAGCCCTTCTCGTCGCCCGACGCGACGGTGGCGTCGATCCAGTCCATCGTGCGCTCGTAGTCGGTCAGGGCGAGCGGCACGCCGAGCACGTCCACGCCAGGGGGCGGGACTGCGGCCTCGTCGTCGGCGACGAGCTCGGCGGGGAACACTGGCTGCGCTGGATCCTGGAGCGTCACGGTGGATTGGGGGCTCACAACACCCCTCCTTCCGGGCTGAGGGTACGACACGAAAACGCCATTCGCCGTGGAAAGTCGCGGACCTCCCGGCAAACTCGTGACGAACGCCTGCCCGATTCGTTGACGATGCAAACACCTCGAGTCGTCATCGGTTACCCCTCCCGACTACGCTGCGGGCGTGCCAGCTACTCGTGCGCTCATCACCGGAATCGCCGGTCAGGACGGTTCCTATCTCGCGGATCTGCTGCTCGCGGAGGGCACCGAGGTCGTCGGTCTCATCCGGGATGCCGACCGCGAGCACCCGAACCTCGACCACCTGCACGACAAGGTGACCCTGGTCGCCGGTGACCTGCTCGACCCCGACTCGCTGCGCCGCGCGGTCGCCGGCGTCGCGCCCGCCGAGCTCTACCACCTCGCCGCCCCCACGTTCGTCCCCGACTCGTGGGACGACCCGACGTCCACCGTCGCCGCGATCGTCGGGGCCACGTCGACGCTCCTGGCGGCCGCCCGCGAGACCGATCCTTCGATGCGCGTCTACGTGGCGACCTCCAGCGAGATCTTCGGGGACGCCGGCGAGTCGCCGCAGCACGAGGACTCGCCCAAGCGCCCGCGCAGCCCGTACGGGGTCGCCAAGCTCGCCGCGCACCAGATGATCGGCCTCATGCGCGCTCGTCACGGGCAGCACCTGTCCGTCGGCATCACCTACAACCACGAGTCACCGCGTCGCCCGCCGCACTTCCTGCCGCGCAAGGTCACGCGCGGTGCCGCCGCGATCTCCCTCGGGCAGCAGAGCGAACTGCGTCTCGGCGACCTCGCGGCCGTCCGGGACTGGTGTGACGCGCGCGACGTGGTGCGCGGCGCGGTGCTGGCCCTGCGGCACGACGAGCCCGGCGACTACGTCTTCGCCAGCGGCGTGTCCCGGACCGTCGGCGACCTCGTGCACACGGCGTTCGCCCACGTCGGCATCGATCCCGCCGGCGTGGTCGTCGTGGACCCGGAGTTCGTGCGCCCGCCCGAGCCCACGCCGCCGCTCGGAGACCCGAGCCGCGCGCGCGACATCCTCGGGTGGGAGCCGGAGATCGACTTCACCCGGATGATCGCCGAGATGGTCGACGCGGACCTCGCGCAGCTGAAGACGTCAGGTTGAGCACGGCCGCTGCGTAGGAGAGACCGATGCTCTCTGCGCGCCCGACCCTCGACCGCGTCCGTCGCCGGGGAGCCACCCTCGTCGTCGCGCTCGCCGGCTGCGCGCTCGCGCCCTCGGCCGCCCTCGCCGCCCCCGGCCCCGACTACTTCGGGACGAACATCCAGCCGATGGTCAAGCTGCAGGTCGTCCCTCCGGACCGCTGGGACTCCTACATCCTGCGCCAGGCCGCCGACGGGCTCGGGCGAGCCCGGGGCGACGGGGCCTGGAGCTGGGCCGAGCCCACCGCTCCCAGCGGCGGGTCGCACACCTACGAGTGGAACCCGGCGAACCGGCCGCACCAGTCGCTGGATCGGGTCGTGGCGCTGCTCGCCGCGCGCGGGGTCCGCTGGGTCCCCGTGCTGGCGACCGCCCCCGGCTGGGCCATGAGCAGCGGCAACTACCTCTCGCCCGCCCACTACGACGACTTCATCGCGTTCGCGGGCGCCTTCGCCGCGCGGTACGGGTCGCTCGGCACCTTCTGGCTCGAGCACCCCGAGCTCCCGCGGCTCCCCGTCACCGACTACGAGGTCTGGACGGAGGCCAACAGCGCGAACTTCTGGACGCGCAAGGCCGACGCACCCGAGTACGCGAAGGTCCTGATCCCGCTCGCCGCGGCCGTGCGGGCCAAGGACCCCGCCGCGCGCATCCTCGCGAGCATCGGCTGGCAGGGTGTCGACTCCTACATGCGGGCGCTGTACGCGCAGGGCGTCAAGGGCAGCATCGACGCCATCGGCTTCCACCCCTACGCGCCCGGCGCGCCCGCCATCGTCGACCTCACGGTGCGCATGCGACGCGTGCTGCGGGAGGTCGGCGACGGTGACCTCCCGATCGACGTCACCGAGACCGGGCAGCCGCGCGCGCCGAGCGGCCCCGGGGCCAGCCACTCCTACGCCGGCCTGGTCAGCGACCAGGCCCGCGCGGCCACCCACGCCCTGGCCGGGGAGGCGCTGGCCCACAGCGACTGCGGCGTGACCGACTACCTGATGTACGCGAACGTCGGCAGCGAGACCGGCCGCGAGCCCGGGGCCGAGGGCTACATGGGGATCTACCGCGTCGACCAGGCCGTCGCCAACGCGACGGGCGCCGCGATCGCCGCGGCCGCCGATCGCTGGCGCAAGGCGCCCGCCGGTGGTCTGCACCTGTGCGGCGGCGGCGCGACCGCCGACGCGGCGCTGCTGCCCCTGGGGCTCACGGCCACCCGCGACGGCGGGTGCGTGACCACCACCACCACCTACGACGGCAACCCGCTGGAAGCCGCCAAGGTCGTCGTCAACGCACCGGACCCGGCCGCGTCGGGGGAGACGGACGCCTTCGGCGCCACGAGACCGTGCGTCACCGGGACCTGGTCCACGCGATCGTTCGACGTGTACGCCGTCGTCAACGGCATCGCGCGGTCGGCGATCCTGCGTTGCCCGGCCGGCGGGTCCACGTGCGCTCGCGTCGTGCCGCCACCGAGCGCCGGCGGGGGCGCGGCCGCGGGCACCGACGGGACGCCGCCGGCCCCCGACACCAGCGCGCCCGACCCGTCCGCCCTCCCGGTCTCCACGTCGACCCGCCGCTGCCGCTACCGGCTCACGACCGCCCTGCTGAGCCGCGGGCGCCGCTCCGTGCGGATGAAGGCCCGCCTGACCTGCACGGGCGGCCGCGCACGGCCCCGCCTGCGCTTCAGCGTCCGCGTCAAGCGTCGCGGATCCAAGCGGTGGGGGACGGCGCGGCGCGTCACGCTCAAGCCCGGCCGCACGACCCGGCTCACCGTGCGCCGCAGGCTGAAGGTCGGGGATCGCGTCATGCTCGTGTCGCCCACGAACCGCAAGGCCAGGACGCCCCGCGTCCAGAAGACCCTGCGCGTGAAGGCGAAGTCCACGAAGAAGGCGCGCAAGCGCACGACGACGAAGCGGCGCAGCGCATGAGGCGCGCCGTCGGCACGACGCTGGCCGTGGTCGCCGCACTCGCCTGGGCGCCACCCGCGGTCGCCGCGGTGAAGGTCGAGGGCACGCTGGTCACGCCGACGACCCTGAAGCCCTCCACGCGGACGATCCTCTACTACCTCCAGCTGCGCACCGGCGACGCGCCCGAGCGGTTCTCGGTGCGGTTCACCCCGCCGCGGTTCGCCCGGCTCGGGGCGCTGGAAGGCCACTCCATCGACGGGCCGATCGCCATCGCGCTGCAGGGCCCCGGGACGATCGGCCAGACCAACCAGGCGTCCGCCTTCGTCGCCGCGTGCTCGGAGCGCGTCGAGCGCACCCACGGGTACGTCACCGGTGCCGCCGTGACCGACATCGCGCTGCCCGCGAACACCGCCACCACCGTCGCCGTGCGCTACGCCACCGGCGACTGGCGTCCGTGGCGGGACGGCGACTACCGCCTGCGCTTCCGCGTGCAGCCGACGATGGTCGGGACCTACGAGCCGCCGAGCCCGCTGGCCGGCGGACCCACCGTCACGAGGTCGATCACCGCGCGCACCAGCGGTCCCAAGGTCGG
>NZ_JBFIGP010000225.1:0-6346 GCF_041602235.1 Paraconexibacter sp. | reverse complement strand
CCGCCCTCGAACAGGCCGGAGTAGTTCTCGAACGTGATGTCCTTCGGGATGAAGGAGCCGTCGCCCACCGTCGCCGGCGTCTTCAGCGACAGCGACAGGATCCAGACGACCGGGATGAGGGCGAACAGCAGGACGGCGACGAGCCCGATCGTCCAGAGCGCGTACTCACGGCTGCCGCGTTCCATCAGGCCTTCTCCCCCTGCCCGGCGGGCACCGATGCGCCGAGCAGGCGCACGAAGACGAACGCGACCGCGAGCACCATCAGGAAGATGAGCACCGAGACCGCGGACCCGAGCCCGAGGTTGAGCCGCGAGATGAGCTGGTTGTAGCCGAGGATCGACACCGATTCGGTGTCGAGGGACCCGCGTGTCATCACGAAGATCGAGTCGAAGACCCGCAGCGCGTCGAGCGTGCGGAACAGCAGGGCCACGAGCAGGGCCGGCTTGAGCAGCGGCAGCGTGATCCGGAAGAAGCGCTGGCGGGCGGTCGCGCCGTCGACCTTCGCGGCCTCGTAGAGACCGTCGTCGATCGTCGCGAGCCCGGCGAGCAGCAGCAGCGCCATGAACGGCGTGGTCTTCCAGACCTCGGCCATGATGATCACCGCGAAGGAGCTGAACCGCTCGCCGAACCACGCCTTGTCGTCGGCGATCAGCGGCAGGTTGTTGACGAACCCGCTGCCCGGGTCGAAGGCGAAGAACCAGGCGAACGCGGCGACGACCGTGACGATGCCGTAGGGGATCAGGACGGCGGTGCGCACCATTCCCCGCCCGAAGATCGCGCGGTGCATGACCAGCGCGAGGGCCATGCCGAGCACCAGCTCGATCGAGACGGAGATGACGGCGATGAAGAACGTGTTGAAGACGCCCTGCCACCACAGCCCGGAGGACAGCACCGACCAGTAGTTGTCGAGCCCGACGAAGCCGCCCTCGTCGGGGAAGCGCAGGTCGATCTGCTGGACGCTGAGGACGATCGCGTAGACGATCGGGTAGAGCGTCACCAGCAGCATCGCGATGACCGCCGGCGCGCACAGCAGGAGCCCCAGGCGGCGCTCGTCGCGGGCGCGGTCGCTGTGGCGCGCGGTCGCCATCAGAGGAGCCCCTCCCGCTTGATCGCCTTCTCGACGTTCTTGCGCAGTCGCTCGTACGCCGCCCCGGGGTTGTCGGGGTCGATGTCGGTGGGCGGACTCAGGGCGCGCTGGATCGCGAGCGACAGGTCCTGGTAGGCCGGGGACTCCGACGGTCGTGCCCGGGCATCACGGATCGAGTCGCGGATCGAGTCGGCGAAGCCCGGGTAGATGTCCTTGATCTCCGGGCGCTCGTAGAGGTCCGCGCGGACCGGCGGCAGGCCGCCCAGCTCGGCCACCTCGAGCTGGTTCTCGGGCTTCACCAGGCACTCGGTCGCGGCGAACGCCTCGTCGGGATGCTTGGAGAACGCGGACACCCCGACGTTGATGCCGCCGATCGGCGGGGCGCTCGGCGTCCCGGCGACGACCTCCGGCAGCTTGGCCGCGCCCATGTGCTCGAACACCTTGGGAGCGTTGGACTTCGCCGACGGGTAGACGAAGGGGTAGTTGATCATGAAGGTCGAGTTCCCGGCCTCGAATCCGAGGCGCGCGGTGTCCTCCGTGGACGTGGCGATGTTCGGCGCCGCCACGCGTGATCTCGCCAGGCGGCCCATGATCGCCAGTGCCCGCTCGGTCGGCTCACGCTCCAGCGCCACCGTGTCCGGGCCGGAGACGATCGAGGTGCCGGCGGAGGCGATCATCCAGCTCGCCCACACGGTCAGACCCTCGTAGCGGTTGCCCTGCACCTGGATGCGGCCCTTCGCCGGACCGATCCGCTGTGCCTCGTCGAGCATCTCGTCCCAGGTCCGCGGCGGTCCGTCCACGCGGTCGGTGCGGTACCACAGGAGCTGGGTGTTGGACCAGACCGGGACCGCGTAGAGCTGATCCTCGAAGCGTGCGGTGTCCAGCACGCTGTCGAAGACGCCGCGCGACACGACCTGCTCCGTCGCGGAGGGCACCTTGCGGATCCAGCCCGCGTTGGCGAACTCCCCGGTCCAGATGACGTCCATGCCGATCAGGTCGATCCCGTCGTCCTCGGCGCCGAGGCGACGGACCAGCTGCTCGCGCTGCTGGTCGGCCTGCGCCGGCAGGTACTCGAACCGGATGCGGTAGCGACCCTGGGACTCCTGCGAGCAGCGGTCCGCGATCTTCTGCGGTGCGCCGCTGGGCTCGTTGAAGATGAACCACGTCAGCTCGACGCCCCGCCCGTCGGAGTCCTCGCCCCCGCATGCCGCGAGGCCGACCGCGAGGGCGGCTGCGGCCATCAGGGCGACGGTCCCCTTCCTCATGGCCGCCGTATACCTCGTGCGGTCCGTCACGAAACCTGGGTCCGGGCGCGGGCGGATCAGCCTTCGACGATCAGCCCCTCCCCCGGTCCGAGCGTCACGCCGTCCACGCGCGCGCCCGCCGGGTGCCGGCGGGCGTCCGTGGCGCGCACGACCGTCCCGGACAGCACGACGCGGCGCGCGTGCGCGCCGAGGTTGACCGCCACCACGTGACGCCCGCCTCGTCGGTAGGCCAGCACGTCGGCGGCCAGGTCCAGGAACTCCAGCCCGGGGCCGAGGCGGGGTCGTGCCGCGATGAGGTCGCGGTAGAGCGCCAGCATCGAGTCCTCCGCGTCGCGCTGCTGGGCGACCCCACCGCTCTCGACGGGTACCGCGGGCAGCCACGGGGTCCCGGTGGAGAAGCCTCCGGACGGGGCCTCGGCGTCCCAGACCATCGGATGGCGGTGGGCGTCCCGGCCGTAGCGGTCCACCGGCGGATCGCCCCCCGGCCCGTCGGCCATGCCGAGCTCGTCCCCCTGGTACAGGAACACGACCCCCGGCAGCGTGAGGATCAGCATCGCCGCCGCTCGCAGGGCGCCCGGACCCACGCGGTCCGGCAGCCGCGGGAAGTCGTGGTTGGAGAGCACCCACGCGAGCCTGCCGTCGGGCCCGCCGGGATCGAGCGCGCCCGCGATCGCCGCGCGCAGCGCCGGGACCGTCCAGTCGGACTGCAGCAACTCGAAGGCGAACGCGACGTCGACGTGCGCCATGTACGGACGGACCTCCGAGGCCCGGAGGTACACCTCGCCGACGAGGAACGCGTCCTCGCCGGCGCCCGCCCGCAGCGAGCGCAGGGCCTGTCCGATGTCGGGGGCGTTGCGGCTGTGCCGGTGCTCGAGCCGCGCGGAGTCCGGGTGCTCGTGCAGCCCTGCCCCACCCTGCCTGGGCGGATCGTCCCGGAGGTCGGGATCCTTCATCAGGCGGTCGATCGCGTCGAGCCGGAAGCCGTCGACCCCGCGCGCACGCCAGAAGGCCAGGACGCGGGCCATGGCCTCGTGCACCTCCGGGTTGCGCCAGTCGAGGTCCGGCTGCTCCGGGTAGAAGGAGTGCAGGTACCAGCGGCCAGTCCGCGCGTCGCGCGACCACGCGGGTCCGCCGAAGGTCGCCACCCAGTTGTTCGGCGGTCCCGTCCCGTCGTGCCAGACGTACCGCTGGGGATGCTCGCGGAACCAGGGATGCTCGATCGACGTGTGGCACGGCACGACGTCCAGGAGCACCCGCAGACCACGCTCGTGCGCGGCATCCACGAGCGCGTCGAGGTCGGCCAGGGTCCCGAACCGGGGATCGATGTCGGTGTAGTCCGCGACGTCGTAGCCACCGTCGGCCATCGGCGACGGATAGATCGGAGACAGCCACAGCGCGTCCACGCCCAGATCCTCCAGGTGCGCCAGGCGGTCCGTGATCCCCGCCAGGTCCCCCTCGCCGTCCCCGTCGGAGTCCTGGAAGGACCGCGGGTAGACCTGGTAGACGACCGCGTCGGTCCACCAGGCGTCCTGGCCGGACATGGTCCTCAGGCGCCGGCGGCGGCGACGAGCGCCCGCGCCGGGATCGAGATCGACCCGTCCCCCGCGGTGAACTGCGCGAGCTCGGCGTCGACCGCGTCGCGGAGCTCGTAGTGCGCGGCCGGCGACAGGCCGGAGGTCGCTCCTCGCAACGAGGGCGAGCAGTGCAGCTGCTGCTGCCACCACGCCTCGGTGTCGGGAGCCGTGAAGCTGAAATCCACCGCCTCCACCTCGACATCGTCGAAGCCCACGCCCCAGAGCAGCTCGGCGAGCGCATCGGGATCCGCGAGCGCGAACGGGCCCGGCACATCGTCGGGTGCGGCGGGGAGCACCCCGAGGCGGACGAGCAGCCGTCCCATGGACCACGGGTTGCGGTCCGGCGCGGCCCACGTCGCGATCGCGATGCGCCCCCCGGGGCGCAGCGTCCGGCGCGCTTCGCGCAGGGCGGATTCCGGATCGGCCAGGAGCATGACCCCCCAGCGGCACAGGATCGCGTCCAGCGACGCGGCACCGCGATCGATCCACTCCGCGTCCATCAGGACGAACTCGACGTTGTCGAGGCGCAGTTCGGCCGCCCGCGCCCTGGCCACGTCGAGCATCGCCTCGGCGGTGTCCGTGCAGATCAGCGTCCCACCGGGTCGGATCAGCTCGGCCGCGAGGAACCCGGTGTCCCCCGGGCCGGCGGCGAGCTCGAGGACGGTATGGCCCGGCTGCGCGCGGATCGCGTCGATCATGCGGTACGAGACGGGGGACGCATCGCGCTGGAAGCTCTCGCGAGCCGCGCCCCAGCCGGCCGCGGCCCCCTCCCACCGGGCGCGGCTGTCCGCGCGGAACTGGTCGGCCTGCTCGGGCGGGATGGGCATCACGCCGACGCTAGCTGACCCTGAGGATGATGCTGCGGCGTCGCGGCTTGGAGGTCGTCCCCGTCCTGTCCGTCGCACGGACGATCAGCTGGTAGGTCCCAGGCCGCAGCTTCGGGTAGGCCCGCGTCCGCAGCTTGTAGCTCCACAGGCCGTTGCTGAAGCCGATGCGCGTGTAGCGCGGTCGCGCACACGACAGCGACAGGGCCCGGTTCTTCCTGAGGTCGAAGAAGACGCACCGCTTCGAGGCCGACGCACGCCCCGAGGTCCTCTTCCCGGTCTTGGAGGACGTCTTCTTCCTGGACTTGCGCGCGAGCCGCACGCGGCGGATCGCCAGCTCCACGGTGGCCACGCCGGAGGCGTCCTGCACCGTGCCCGTGAACCGGATCGCCCGTGCCTTGCGCCGGGTGACCCGACGCCGCTTGCCGTTCTTCACGACCGTCCGGCGGCTCACGCTGTACATGCGCAGCACCCGGCGCGACAGCGGCGACCCGATCACCACGGCCGGCATGACGCCGTCCGCGCCGGGCGGTCCGACCGTGATCACGACGGAGGCGACGGCGGTGCTCGCGGTGCCCTGCGCGTCGACGACGGCGAGCCGCGCGGTGTAGGTCCCGGGCGTGGCGTAGACGTGGCTGGTCGTCGGGGACGAGGTCCGGACGTCCGGGGTTCCGTCCCCGAAGCGCCACACGAAGGTCGCGACCCCGCCTCCGTAGGCGGCCTCCGCGTCGACCGAGTCCGTCCCGTCGAAGGTGACCGTCTCCCCCGCGGCGATCGTCGTGCGGTCGGCCTTCAGCACCGGGACCGGTGGAGCGTTGACGAACTCGTCGGACCCGAGATCGGTGGCGGGCCCGGTCTGGCGGGGCTCGCCGTCGATGTCGCGGTCGGACTCGCCGGGGCCGACGGCTCCCCCCTTGTCCACGGCCGGCGCGTTCAGCCGCAGGTGGAAGTTGCGCGCGGCCGGATCGAGGAACAGCTGCGCGGGGGTGCTCGACTGGTTGCCGGTCCCGGAGATGGTGGTGCTGCCGTCGGCGCCCGACCCGGAGGGCGTGACCGCCGCGTCGGAGTTCGAGACGTCCACCTTGACCGTGTTGGCCGCGCCGAACGGCGTGCTGCCCGGGAAGTTCGTCGCCGTGACGGCGCCCTGCACGATCGACCGGTCGGCCGTGACCGTGACGTTGCCCGCGGGGTTCGGTGACGGGAGCGCCGGACCGTCGGCGTCCGCCGCGACGGTGATCGCCTTCGCGCTCCCGGCGATCGTCGCGTGCACCATCGTGACGACCACGTCGCCCGCCGCGGATGTGGCCGGCAGCGACCCCGGGGACGTCGTCACGGCGAGCCCGGCGCCCGTCGCTCCGGCGGACAGCGTCGAGGAGTCGATGGCGACCAGCTTGGTGACGGCGCTCGAGGACGCCGAGGTGATGTCGAGCGCCGCCACCGGGCCGCGGGAGGCGTACAGCGTGCTCCGCAGGATCCGGCTGGCGACGGGCCTCGTGTCGTCGTTCCCGGTGCGGTCCGCACCGCGGATCGACACGGCCGGCCCCTGGCGTGCCCCGGACACGACGACGGTGTCCTGGAGCACCAGGGACGACACGT
>NZ_JBFIGP010000224.1:0-6435 GCF_041602235.1 Paraconexibacter sp. | reverse complement strand
GCGCGGATCTCGGTCGGGCTCCTGGCCGCCGACGCCGCGCGCAACCAGGTCGCCAAGCGCCTCAAGCAGACCGTGAAGCGCTGAGCGCGCGTCAGCCGGGTCGGCGCCAGACCTCCCAGTGCTCCCCCTGGTGGGCGAGCCGGTAGCCCGCCGGCATCCGCCCGGGAGCCTCGCGCCGGCGCACGATCAGACGGTAGACCGCGAGGTCCGCCGGGGCGACCGACTCCACGTTCACCTCGGTGTAGTTCGGCGCCAGCGACCCGTCACGCAGGTACACGAACCGGTCCCGGCGCTCCGAAGCCCCCTCGACCGCCATGTCGCGGAGGAAGTGCCGCGTCGCGTACACCTGGTGGGCGAGGAACAGCGTCGGCCCCTCGCCCGCGAACCGCTCGCCGATGTCCCGCAGTTCGGCCAGCGGGGCCCGCGGGACCGCCGGGGTCGACCGCATCACGAGGACCGTGGAGAGCCCGACGCCCGTGATCAGCACGACGGCGGCCAGCAGTGCGGCCGGGCGCCGCTCGTCCGCCGCTGCGCGGGCGACGGTCGCGCCGGCCAGGGCGAGCACCATGGGCGAGGTCACCGCCAGCGCCTTGGCGTCGATCCATGGCGTCCCGAAGGCGATGATGACCACCGTGCCGAGCCCCACGGTGGCGATGAGCACGGGGAACGCCGCGGCGCGGCGACGCAGGGCCACCACGAGTCCCCACACCGCGAGGACGACCACGACGAGCGCCAGGGCCCGCAGGAGGGTGGGCGAGTCCGGCAGGACCCGGAAGTCCTCCCGCGGCCACAGGCCGGCCCCCTGCAGCAGGTCCAGCGGGGCGAGCAGCCGTCCGAGCTTCTCGGCGTCGCTGACCGCGTTGGCCCCGAACGTCGTGGGTGAGGTCTTCAGGAGGAGGTCGGCGGTCACGAGCGCCGGCAGCGCCACCACGCCGGCGAGCACGGCGAGGCCTGGCAGCGCACGCAGGTTCCGCCGCGCGCCACCGACCGCGATCCAGCCGAGCAGCGCGACCCCGGCCGCCGGCAGGATCCACGGCACGCCGTCCACCCCCAGCGTCCCGGCGAGCGCACCGGCCACGACGAGCGCGAGCGCCACGTCCCGGGCGCCATCGCGGCGCCAGGCACGGACGGCGAGCGGCGCCGCGGTCGCGAGCAGCGCGGCGGTCGCCAGCTCCTTGACCCCACCCCACTGGGCGTAGCCGTAGAACAGCGACGCCTGGGCGGCCAGGAACACGGCGAGCGCCGCGGCGACACGCGAGGCGACGACGGTGCGGACGCTCGCGTACAGCGAGCAGGCCAGCACGACGGCGTACCCGGCCAGCACCGGCTGGTAGGCGTTGGCGGTGTCCTGCAGCGACAGGCGCGCCGACACGCCGACCGGCAGCAGGGAGCCCACCGGATACCCCTGGCCCAGGTAGTCCTGCAGGACGCGGGTGTAGGTGCCGGGCGGCAGCCCGTCCACGTCGCGGCCGTACTCGATCACCCGGTCGGTGAGTCCCAGCCACGTCCCGGAGTCGTCCAGGCGCCCGTCACCACCGATCACGCCGGCGCCGTCGAGCAGGGTCGGCAGCGCGTGGACGACCAGGACGCCCGCCGCCGCGAGGAGCGGCGGCCCCCACGCGCCCACGTCCGCGTCGCGCAGTCGCCCGCGGCCGAGCACCAGGCCGGCGAGGGCACCGACCCCGGCGACCGAGATCGTCAGCGGCCCGGCGCCCGGCACGAGCACCACCAGCCCCGTGACGACGACGAGCAGGGACAGCCCCGCCCCGGGCAGGAGCGAGGCCGGCATCGGGCGGTCCAGCGCCCGGTCGGCGAGCAGCCCCCAGCCGGTGACGAGCGCCACGAACACGACCGGGACGAGCGTCCAGGCGGCGAGGGCGGTCATGGGCGGGATCCCGGGATCACCCGCGCTAGCCTAGGCCCCCGGGCCGCCGACACCAGCCGTGCGCCGGGCGACCGCGCCGCTCGGGCGCTGTTCAGGCGATCCTGGCCGGTGCCGGCTCGTGCGTGGGCGCCGGGGCGCCGAGCAGGTGGTACGCCAGCCGCACCGCGAGGGTCATGATCGTCATCTGGGGATTGACCCCGAGGGACGAGGGCACGACCGAGCCGTCGCAGACGTGCAGCCCGTCGACCCCGTGGACGGCGAGGTCACCGTCCACCACCGACGTCGCCGGGTCGGCCCCCATCCTGGCGGTCCCGAGCGGGTGGAAGGCCATCGCGCTGACGTGGCGCGGACGTATCCGGCCCGCCCGCTCCTGCAGCGGGCCCAGGTCGCCGTCACGCATCGGCCCGACGCCGGCGAGCGGCACGTGCACCTCGCGCGCGCCCGCGGCGAAGAAGATCTCCGCCAGCAGTTCGAAGCCGCGCCGGAACCGCTCCGCGTCGTCGCGGTGCAGGTCGTACCGGATGTGCGGGCGGCCCAGGACGGTGTGCACCCTGCCGCGCCCGGTGTCGCTGACCATCACGCCGAACGACGCGGTCTCCCGGATGCGCAACATCAGGTCGCGGTGGGCTTCGCCGCTGCCGGGGGTGGACATCGCGGCCTGGTCCGGGGGGCCGGCGATGCCCTCGAGGATGATCCCGTCGTCCGCGAGCTCGTCGACGTAGAAGCTCTGCGGCACGCCCTTCCACGCGTCGACGGGCTCGTCGAACAGCGCGCGTGCGGCGGATGCCGGGTGGATCGAGAGGTTCCGGCCGAGCTGCCCACTGCGGGTCCCGAGCCCCAGGCGCTGCAGGAGCACCGGGGTGAGCAGCGCCCCCGCGCTCACGATCGCGTGCCGACACCGGATCCGCAGCGTTCCGCCGCCGGCGGTGCGCGCGATCACCTCGCGGACCTTCCCGTGCTGCACGATGATCCGCGTCGCGGTCGCTGCGGTGTACGTCGTCGCCCCGGCCGCCCACGCGCGCGGAACCCAGGTGATCGCGGTGTGCTGCTTGGCGCCGCTGGGGCACCCGAACGCGCAGACACCGGACCCCACGCAGCCGCGGACCGCACGGAACAGGTAGTCGCCGCGGTAGCCGAGCGCGCGGGTCCCGCGCTCGACGATCCGGGCGTTCTCCCCGGCGATGTCGGGGGGTACCTGCACGACGTTGATCTCGCGCTCGACCCGCCGGAAGTACGGCTCCAGGTCCGGTGCGCCGAGCCCGTCGAGGCCGAACTCGCGTTGCCAGCGCCGCAGGACGCGCTCCGGCGTGCGGAAGCACGTGGCCATGTTGATGAGGGTCGTGCCCCCCACGGCGCGGCCCAGCGGCAGGACGATCGGCGGGTTGCCGGCTGTGACGGTCTGCCCGGCGTCCCGGTAGAGCCGGGGCATCATGTCGCGGGGGCGCGCGGTGAACTCCGACGTCTCGTGCCAGATGCCCTCCTCCAGCATCGCGACCGACATCCCTCCCTCCGCGAGCTCCTTGGCGACGGGCGCCCCACCCGCACCGGTGCCGATCACGCACGCGTCGACGGTGATCCGCCGCTCGTCGTCGACGTGTCGGCCGTCGACGATCCGCCGGTGATCGGGATGGAAGGTCCCCGTGCCGTCGCGGTAGGCGGCCGGGCCGGTGTCGCGGACGGGGGTGCTCACCAGCGTCCCTCCTCGGCCCGCAGGCATTCGGCCCGCTCGAGGATGGCCGGGGCGTCGAAGCCGAGCCGGGCCATGACCGCCGCGTCCCCGTAGTAGGTGAGGTGCGCGATCCCCCGCAGGGCCTTCACGACCGGGCCGAGGACCGGATGCCGGTCGAGCTCCAGCACGACGGCGGCGCGCTCGGCGGGCGCCAGGCGCCGCAGCCGCGTGCGACGCGGTGGCCGCGCGAGTACGAGCGGGGCGAGCTCGAGCGCCAGTAGCATCGCGCGCAGGCCGAGCTGGTTCAGCCGCGGCGCAGCGGCGAGGTTGGCGTCGAAGGCCACGCAGGCGTCGGTGTCGCGCACGGCAGGCAGCCGGTCCCCGGGCGCGACGACGGCGTCGACGAGGCAGGCGAACATGCTCGCCTCCCGCGGGCTGATCACGTGGAGAGCACCTCGGCTCATGGCAGCAGCTCCTCCACGCGGCGGCGCTGCAGGGTGGCCAGCTCGAACGCCACGCCGCGGGCACGCTCGACGTCCTCCTCCTCGATGGCCGTCGCCAGCGCCGTGTAGTGCCCGGCGAGCCCGCTGGGTCGCGCGGTCACCGGCAGCGCGGCCAGGTGGTCGAAGTACAGGGACCGGATGGCGTTGAGGATCAGGACGAAGACGAGGTTCCCGGCGGCCTCGGCGACCTCGGTGAAGAAGGCGAAGTCCACGTGGGCCGCGACCTCGTCGGGCGCGTCGTCCGGGATCTCCGCGAAGGTCCTCGCCAGCTCCTGCAGTCGGGAGGCGTGGGACGCGCGGCGGCGCTCCGCGGCCAGGGCCGCCAGTTCGCGGAGCATGAGCGCGCGGGCCTCCAGCACGTCGCGCAGCACCGCGCCGTCCAGTCCCCCACCGCGGAGCAGCAGATGGGCGAGCACGTCGAGGCCCCCGTGGGTGCGCCAGTCGCGCACGTAGGAGGCGTCGCCGTGCCGGACGTCGATGAGGCCCATCTGCTCCAGGCGCTTGAGCGCCTCGCGCAGCGACGACAGCGTGACGCCGAGATCGGCGGCCAGCGCGCGCTGCTTGGGGAGGGCCTCCCCCGGCTCGTAGGCGCCGGACAGCAGCGACTCGAGCAGCTGCGCGAAGACCCGTTCGCTCACCAGAGAGTTCGGAACACTCACCTCCGGTACGCTAGCAGAGTTCCGAACACTCGGGCCGTCGCGGGTCCGTCGCCCCGGTACGCCACCCGACGGACGCTCCCTGGCTCGTCTACGGTCCCCGCCCATGCACGCCACCAGCCCTTCGCGCACGACGCTCATCACCGGCTTCCCCGGCTTCATCGGCGCGCGCCTCATCGGGCGCCTGCTCGAGGACGACCCGGAGCTGTCGGTCGTCGCGCTCGTCGAGCCGCGCATGGCGGACCGCGCCCGGACCGCCGCCGCCGGCATCTCCCCCCGCATCACCGTGCAGCCCGGCGACATCACGGACCCGCTCCTGGGCCTGCCGGCCGACCGCCATGCCGAGCTCGCCGCGACCGTCACCGGGGTGATGCACCTCGCGGCGATCTACGACCTGGCCGTCCCGATGGCGCTCGCCGAAGCGGTCAACGTCCACGGCACCCAGCACATCGTCGACTTCTGCCGGGCATGCGAGCGCCTGGAGCGCCACGACTACGTGTCGACCGCCTACGTGGCGGGCCTGCGCTCCGGTCGCGTGTTCGAGTCCGAGCTCGCGGCGGGCCAGACCTTCAAGAACCACTACGAGTCGACGAAGTTCGCCGCCGAGGTGATCGTCCGCGCCAGCATGGACGAGATCCCGACGGCGATCTACCGGCCCGCGATCGTGGTCGGCGACTCCCGCACCGGGGAGACCCAGAAGTTCGACGGCCCGTACTACATCCTGCGGTTCCTCGAACGCTCGCTGCGCCGCCCCGGACCGCTGCTGCAGATCGCCAGCGAGGAGGCCTCGTTCAACGTGGTCCCCGTGGACTTCGTCGTCGAGGCGATGGCGGCCGCCTCCCGGGACGAGCGCGCGCTCGGGGAGACGCTGCATCTCGTGGATCCGGAGCCGGTCGCCGCGGCCGAGCTGATGCGCCTGATGGCGCAGGCGTACGCCGGCAGGACACCGACGCTGCGGCTCCCCCCCGGACTGGTCGACAAGACGGTGGCCAACCGGCACCTGCGCCGGTTCCTCGCCGCCGACACGCCTCGCGAATCGCTCATCTACCTCAACCACCCGGTCTCGTTCGACACCGCGAGGGCGACCGAGCTCCTGGAACCGCACGGCCTGCGGTGCCCGCGCTTCCCCGAGTACGTCACCACGCTCGTGGACTTCTTCCGGCGGCACGAGGACGACCCGAGCTTCGTGCCGCACTGATCGGCGGCGACGCGGCTCCCCCGCGCGGCGCCGGGGCGGGCGGGTCAGCCGGGCGCCCGGATCCCGTCGAGCACGATCTCCAGCAGGCGCTGCCACTCGTGACGCTCACCGCCGTGCCGCGACTCCATGAGCATGGCACTGCCGATCGAGCACATCACGGTTGGCATGTCGCCGACCGAGAAGCCCTCCCGGATCCGGCCCGCGGCGCGGGCCTGCTCGATCAACTCGCCGCCGACCTGCTCGAGCCGTTGCTGGGCGGCCAAGGCGTGCGCGAAGGCATCCGGGGAGCTCTCCCACATCATGCGCTGCTGCGCGACGTCCTCGGACATCTCCTGCGCGCTCTCGCGCACGAACGACTCGAACCGCGACCACGGGTCCCCGTCGGCATCCCGCCAGTGGGCCGCGCGCTCCGCGAGGTGCTCGAACTTCAGGCGCAGGAGCTCGCCGACGAGGGCGTCCTTGTTGGGGAAGTGGCGGTACACCGTCCCGACGCCGCAGCCGGCCCGCCGCGCGATCTCGTCGAT
>NZ_JBFIGP010000223.1:0-6449 GCF_041602235.1 Paraconexibacter sp. | reverse complement strand
CGCGACGCGGGCGCGACCGCCCTGATGGACGTCTCCGACGGGGTCGCGACGGACGCCGGTCATCTGGCACGCGCCTCCGGCGTCGACGTGGTCGTCCGCCTCGACGCCCTGCCGCTGGCCGAGGGCGTGCCCGAGGTGGCATCGGCGCTGCGGCGGGACGCGCACGAGTTCGCGGCCACGGCCGGCGAGGACTACGAGCTGCTCGTCACCGCACCGCAGTCACGGGCCGCGGCGATGTCCGGGTCCGTGCGCTGGATCGGGCGGGTGGATCCCCCCGCGACCACCGGGACAGGCACCCTCAGCCTCGTCGCGGCGGACGGCTCCCGGCGGGCCCTGACCGGCTACCGGCACGACGTGGCGTGAGCGCCGGGAGCTGGACAGGATCCATCCGGGGATCGGTCCGGCGGAGCATCGCCTCGGCCACGAGCCGGGGGTCGATGTCGTAGGTGCACGCCGCCACGCGGCGGCGCAGCTCCGTGATTCGCACGTTGGGGGCCTCGCTGTTCACGCTGATCGCAGGGGTCGGGGCGCCGTCTCCCTCGGCGCCGCCTGGTGCGATTCGTCCCCATCGCCGGGCGGCAGTGGTGCGCCGTTCGCGACGATCATCGGCCCGTCGTCGCGGCTCCCTTGAGCGCGCTCGACGGACGTTGGACGCGGTCGCTGAGCGTCGGCCCCGCGAGGGGACGCCCCCGTCCCGACCCGCGACCGACCGCCCCCGTGAGACGGGCGAAGACGACGATCCGCTCCGCGGAGCTGAACAGCGGGTGACAGGCGCTGAGCACGAGCTGGTCGTAACCGACGGTGTCGAGGACCGACACCTCGCTCGGCTTCACGATCCGCTGCCGTTCCATCGTGTACGTGAACGTGCCGTACGGCAGCTCGACGACGATCCTGTCGCCACGTCGCAGTTCGTCGATCCGGCGGAACGGCGCCCCGTAGGTGGTCCGGTGCCCGGCGATCGCGGTGGTTCCGGGCACGCCGGGGAGCGGGGTGGAATCGTAGAAGCCCGGGCCCTTGCGCAGCGAGCCCGGGTCGACGCCCTGCACCACCACGCGATCGAGGTCGATGCGAGGGATCCGGATCCGTGCGACCGCTTGCCCGGCACGGGCCCGCTGCCGCAACGAGCGGGAGAGGAAGGCGATCCGCGACGGCTCCGCGGCCAGGTCGCTCAGCGCCTGCGCCTCCGCGCTCGTCGGCGCCCGACGGCGCAGATCCTCGAGGTCCTGCTGCAGCCCGGCCTGGGTGCGCCCGGTCGTGAACGCCGTGAGCGGCTCCTGCCACGCCACGGTCACCCCGGCATCGACCAGGATCAGGCATCCGGCGACGATGAGCACCGTCGAGAGCGCCCGCAGGACTCGGCGCCGCCGCCCGTGCTCCGTCACCGGCGCAACGCGGAGTCGACGCCGCCCAGCGCCCCCGGGCCGGCGTAGGTCACCGGGCCACGCACCGTCACGGCGTCACCGCCGTCGGCCTCCGGCGCGCGGCGCGAGAGCCCGATGACCGCCGTCGCCACCGCACAGCCGGCGAGCACCGAGAGCACGAGCCAGGAGAGCGGGCCGATGTGGCCTCCGGCGACCGCCAGCACCAGCGCCCACGCCGTCAGCCCCGGGCCGTACCCCAACGCCGAGGCGGTCATCTCGACCGCCACCACCACGGGGATCAGCCCGAGCACCACGACGACCGGGCCGGCAGCGCGTGGCAGTCGGCTGTCGGCCGCCGCGACGAGCACCGAGAGGTGCAGGGCCGGCACGAGCAGCGACGCAGCGAAGGGATTGCGTACCCAGATCGCGGTGACGACGGCCACCGCCACGAGCAGCAGCGCGATGCCCGCGCCGTGGCCGGGCGCCCTCGCCTCCGGTCCGGCCGAGCGGTGCACCAGCGGGCGCGCGGCGAACCATCCGAGGACGAACACCAGACCCAGGGTGATGAGCCCGAACACGGCGCTGCCGTCGACCGCGATCGCGTTGGGGGGCACCGGTGCGGCCGGTGTCGCGGGCAGCAGGCCGGTGATCCCCAGCAGGAGCGCGGCCAGGGCGACCAGCGCGAACGGCAGCGCGAAGGCGAGGACCCAGACCAGCCAGCGGCCGACGTGCTCCCGGCGCCGGCGGGCCCGCGCGAGGCCATCGACGGCCACGAACAGCACCGGCAGGATCAGGGTGCCGATGAGCAGACGGACGGCCCACTCCGGCAGGACCTTGCGGTTGGTGAGCACGACCGACTGGGGACCGGTCCTGATCGCCGGCCCGTTGTCGAGCGCGGTGAGCGCCCGGAGCGCCGCCCGGCCGAAGCGGTCGATCCGGCCAGGGGCGACCGGGGTCGCCGCATCCGGTCCGCGCTCACCGCTGACCGACAGCTCCACGGCCGGGATCCCTGCGCGCAGCAGCTCGGCCTGCTCGCCGACGGCGAACGGGATGGCGAGGCGTGCCCACTGCATGGGCGCCCGCGGGCCTCCGGGGTCCTCCCCGAGCTCCTCGCGTACCGCCGCCTCCACGGTCCGACGGAGCTGCAGCGGCGCCTGACCGCGACCGTTGGAGAACCCCGTGACGAACGGCTTGCGGACGGTCTCGCCCGCGAGGTCCCCGAGCACGAGCACGGCGCTGATCCCGTCGGGCAGGGCGTCGACGGCGTCCGCGGCCCCGGCGGCTCCGCCGCTCCCGCCGCTCGTCGAGACGAAGGTGATGCTGCGCCGCACGCGTCCCGTGCCGGCGATCCGGGCGAGCTCAAGCATGACCGCCGTGCCCGAGAGCTCGGCCTTGGCGCCCGCTCCCGCCGCGTCGCGGTGCGACAGCACCGCCAGTCCCGGACCCGGATCGCCGATCCGCGTTCCGATCACGGTCGTCAGCTCGCGCTCGCCGTCGATCGTCTGCGCCGTGGTCGTCCGCGTCGTCACGGATCGGGGTCCGAGGACCGACAGCTCGTCCGCCACGCGTCGCGCCAGCTGGTCGTCGGCGGCGTCGCCGGGCCGGCGCCGCGGGAACTTGATCGCGAGGTCCTCGAGGAGCAGCGCAGCCCGGTCCCCCTGGAAGGCGTCGGGTGCCAGCGTGGTGCCGATCGGCCTCGGGCGGTCCTGCAGCGAGAACGCTGCCACCAGCACGGCCAGGAGCACGGGCAGGAAGGCCACCCGATAGATGCGAGGGTCCAACACGACTTCCGTGAACCGTAGTGGCCCACGCCATCGGGCGTTTCCGGGCGGCGCGGGCGCTGATCTACGATGCAGGGCGCATGGCCGACCGCGCACCGCGCATCCTGCTGGCCGACGACGAGCGGTCCGTCCAAACCCTCCTCACCTTCGCGCTCGAGAAGGACGGCTACGACGTGGTCGTCGCCGCCAACGGCGTCGAGGCACTCGAGCGGTTCAAGGAGCAGACGTTCGATCTCGTGGTGCTCGACGTCATGATGCCCCAGGTCGACGGCCTCGAGGTCTGCCGTCGGCTGCGGGCCAAGAGCTCGGTCCCGATCATCATGCTGACCGCCCGGTCGGAGGAGATCGACAAGGTGCTGGGCCTCGAGCTCGGCGCCGACGACTACATCACCAAGCCCTTCTCGCTGCGCGAGCTCAGCTCGCGCGTCCGGGCGGCGCTGCGCCGGGCGGGCATGGCGGCCGCCGCCAGCGAGGAGGACGACGACGACGGCCCCATCACGGTCCACGAGCTCGTGCTGGACCGCGCACGGCGGCGCGTGACCGTCCGCGGCGACAGCGTACAGACCACGTTCGTCGAGTTCGAGATCCTGCTGGCGCTGGCGGGCAGCCGCGGCCGGGTCTTCACGCGGGACATGCTGCTCACCCGGATCTGGGGCGACAGCGCCTACCGCGACCCGCGGACCATCGACGTCCACATCCGTCACCTGCGCGAGAAGATCGAGCGCGACGCCAAGGACCCCGAGTACCTGTTCACGGTCCGAGGGGTCGGCTACCGCTTCCGCGACGTGGACTGACATGCAGACGATCGGCACGCGACTCGCGGCGATCTTCGGGCTGATCGTCCTGGGCGCCTTCGCCGCCGTGTACGTGATCGTCGTGCCCGGGTTGGAGTCGAGCCTCACCGAGGAGCGGCTGAACAGCCTCTCGCGCACCGCGCGTCAGTACGCGCAGCCGATCGAGAAGGCGATCACCGAGAACGTCGACGTCCGCCTGCTCGACCAGGCCGTCCGCGAGGCCGCGGACGCGGCCAACGCCCGCGTCACGCTGCTGGGCGTCAACCAGGGGACGCTGGACGTCGAGACCTTCCCGAAGTCCGACTCGACGGCGCGGACCGACATCACCGACCTGCGCTTCGACGTCGCCGAGGAGGCGGTCCGCACCCGTGAGGTCGCGACGGGCACCGAGGCCGGGGCGACGAGCCGGGTGGGCCAGGCGGCCGTCCCGCTGTTCTTCCCCGGTCGCAACGGCGCGCAGGAGGTCGGCTCGGTCGTCGTGCTGACCTCGTCCCTGGCGGACCTCGACGGCCAGGTCGCCGTCGTCCGGCGCCGCGTCCTGTTCGCCGGTGCGATCTCGTTCCTCCTCGCCTCCCTCGCGGGCGCCGTCACGGCCGAGCTGCTCGGTCGCCGCGTGCGACGGCTGGAGGGCGTGGCCGACGCGGTGGCCGGAGGTGACCTGACCGCCCGGTTCCCGGTCGACTCCTCGGACGAGCTCGGTCGGCTGGCCCAGGCGCTGGAGGACATGCGCCGTCAGCTCGCGGAGCTCGGCACCGCCCGCAGCCGCTTCATCGCGACCGCCTCGCACGAGCTGCGGACCCCGATCTTCTCCCTCGGCGGTTTCGTCGAGCTGCTCCGGGACGCCGACGGCGACCTCGACGAGGAGACCCGCGACCAGTTCCTGGACCAGATCGCCCAGCAGGTCGACCGGCTCGGCAAGCTCGCGACGGACCTGCTCGACCTCTCGCGCCTCGAAGCGGGCTCACTGGACCTGCGCCCGGAGAGCACCGACCTCGCGGACCTCGCGGAGATGGTGGCCGGGGAGTTCCGCCCCGCGCTCGCCACCCACGACTCGAAGCTCGAGCTCCGCGTCCCGGGAACCCCCGTGCGGGCGACGTGCGATCCGGAGCGTGTCGGGCAGGTGCTCCGTATCCTCATCGACAACGCCCTGACGCACACGCCGCCGGGGACGGACCTCGTGGTCAGCGCCTCCCGCCGTGACGATCACGTACGGGTCGGCGTGGCCGACTTCGGTCCGGGAATCCACCGCACCATGCTGCCTCACATCTTCGAACCCTTCGTCACCTCGGACGATGCCCAGGGGTCCGGTCTCGGACTCGCCATCGCCCATGAGCTCGCCGAGCGCATGTCCGGCGAGCTCATCGTCGAGAGCCACCCGGGTCGTACGACCTTCACCTTGGAGCTGCCCGCATGACCCGCACCCCCCTCACCGTCGCCGTCTCGACGGCGCTCCTCGGCGTCGGCGTCCTGGCCGCCGGCTGCGGCAAGAGCGACGACACGACGACCGGCGGCACCCGGACCGTCACGGAGCCGGCGACCCGCGTGGAGGTCATCCGGGAGCTCCCCGGGAGCGGCAGCGCCAAGGGCGCCCCGGCCTTCGACCCCACGGGGATCTACGAGCGGGAGTCCGCCGGGGTCGTCACGGTGATCGCCACCGGCCTACGCGGTACCGCGGGCCGCGGCGACAGCGGCCTGGGGTCCGGGTTCGTGGTCTCCGACGAGGGCGAGATCGCCACCAACGCCCACGTGGTGACCAGCGGGGAGGGCGGGGACATCCGCCGGGCGACGACCGTGTACGTCCGGTTCCAGGACGGCAACCAGGTCGGGGCGGAGATCGTCGGCCACGACCCGTTCGCGGACGTGGCGCTGTTGAAGCTCAAGGACCTCAAGGGCCTGACGCTCCGTCCGCTCCCGCTGGGGTCCTCCGGCGAGGTGCGCGTCGGCGAGCCCGTCGCCGCCATCGGCTCGCCGTTCGGTGAGGAGCAGTCCTTGAGCATCGGGGTCGTCAGCGCGCTCGACCGCTCGATCGACTCGCTGACCGGGTTCAAGACCTCCGGCGCCATCCAGACCGACGCGGCGATCAACCACGGCAACTCCGGCGGCCCGCTCCTCAACGCCAAGGGCGAGGTGCTCGGCATCAACTCGCAGATCCGCACCGAATCCGGTGACGGCTCGGGTGTCGGCTTCGCCGTGCCGGTCGACGCGGTGCGCCGCTCGATCGAGCAGCTGCGCAAGAACGGCAAGGTCGACTACGCCTACCTGGGCGTCTCCAGCTCCGCCGTCTACCCGCAGCTCGCGGCCAAGTTCGACCTCCCGGTCAGCAAGGGCGCCTGGATCCAGGTGGTCACCAAGGGCGGCCCGGCCGACAAGTCGGGCATCAAGGCCGGCGTCGGGGAGAAGGTCTTCCAGGCGCGGCCGTACGCCCCCGGCGGCGACCTGATCGTGGCGGTCGAGGGCAAGGAGGTCGAGGCCGAGACCGACCTCGGACGCCTGCTGCTCGAGCACGACCCCGG
>NZ_JBFIGP010000222.1:0-6465 GCF_041602235.1 Paraconexibacter sp. | reverse complement strand
CTGCAGCTGGCGCGCCGCCGGGCCCAGGACCTCTCCGACGCGGCGAGCGGCCTGCGAGCGCTCGAGGGCGCGCTCGAGGCGTCGTCGATCGAGCAGGAGCACGTCCGGGCGGCCTCGCTGGGGCTCGCGGCCACCATCGCGCACGAAGTACGCACACCGCTCTTCGCGATCCGCGGTCTCGCGGAGGTCATGCTCGACGAGCACGAGGCGGACGCCCCGGTCGCCAAGGACGTCGCGATGATCGATCAGACCGCCCAGGAGGCGCTGACGCTCATCGATGAGCAGCTGCAACTCGCCCGCGCCGAGGCGGGCCACGTCTCCCTGCGGCTGGCGAACATCACCGCCGGTGAGGTCGTGGCCGCCCTCCGCGGTCTGATGCGCGTGGTCCCCCGCTCGCGCGAGGTCGCCCTGATCGTGGAGGAGGCGGACCAGGACCTGCCCACCCTGCGCACGGACGCCGGGAAGCTCGCCCAGATCCTGCGCAACCTCGTCTCCAACGCGCTCCGCCACACCAAGAGCGGCGAGGTGCGGGTCTCGACGAAGCTCGCCGAGGACGGTGAGCACATCGCGTTCAGCGTCGCCGACACCGGCGAGGGCATCGACCCGGCGGACCACGACCGGATCTTCGAGCCGTACACGCGCCTGGGCAGCCAGGACGACGGGACCGGGCTCGGACTGCCGCTCGCGCGCCGCCTGGCGCAGCTCCTGGGCGGCACCGTCACCGTCAGCAGCGAGCTCGGTGCGGGGGCGACGTTCACCGCCACGGTCGCGGTTCACTGCGCCGACGCGCCAACATCCACCGCGACGTAGCTCCAGGCTCAAGTCGCGTCCAGCGGCTGCCGATACCAAGCCGATGCCTTCGTCTCGCCCGTTCCCCGGGGCAGCACGGCCGGCGGTCCTCGCGATCGTCGCGGTGGCCGCGGCGCTTCTCGTTCCCACCGCCGCCTCGGCCGCCTCCGCGGGGTCCTCGGCCAAGACGAGCTCGTGCGAGCGCCTTGCGGCTGCGACGGGGGACCGTCCCAGCGAGCAGCGGTGGACCTGCACGTGGGGCCCGATCGACATCGGCGCCTACCAGGTGCGCCAGGACGTGACCTTCGGACTCCCGCGGCCTCCGGTCGACGGGTCGGTCACCAACATGAGCGTCGACGTCACCGACCGCGACCGCACCCGGATCCCGATCCGGCGGCTGATGCTGCACCACATCGTGTTCCTGAACCTCGGCTCGACGCTCGGCGAGAAGCGCGACCGGACGTGCGACGCCTTCGAGATGTGGGACAGCAAGACCTCGCTGCCGGGCTTCGGCGAACGGTTCTACGCGGCGGGCGAGGAGCGCGCCGTCCTGGACCTGCCCGACGGGTACGGCTACCCGTCGCCGGCGTCCGACGGCTGGGCGATGACCTGGATGGTGATGAACCACCGTGGCCGGGCCGACCGGGCCTACATCACCTACGACGTCACGATCGACACCGCGCCGGATCTCCAGCCGGCCGTCCCCTACTGGCTCGACGTGCGCAACTGCAAGGCCGACCCGGTCTACGACGTACCGGGCGGCGGCAAGAAGGGGTCGGTCCACACCCGCCGGATGCACTGGACCGTGCCCGAGTCCGGCCGTCTGATCGCCGGGGCGGGCCACGTCCACGGCGGCGGCAAGGAGCTTCGTGTCACCCAACGCTCGTGTGGGAACCGGACGCTGATCCGCTCACGACCGGCGTGGGGCCTGTCGAGCAACCCGTTCTACAAGGTCAAGCCGATCCTGCACGAGCCCGGTCCGATCGCGATGAGCGCGCTGCGCAGCCCGACGGGGATACCGGTCGCCGCCGGCGAGCGGCTGACGTTGTCGTCGATCTACGACAACAGGCGATTGCACACCCGGGTCATGGGGATCATGGTCGTCTTCCTCGCCCCGGACCCCGCGGTCACCCAGGGCTGCGCCGCGCTGCCGGCCGACACCGCCGAGATCCAGACGACGCGCAAGCACCGCAAGGTCGCCCCGCGCTTCACCGTGCCGCTGACCGGCCTCGACGACGACGGCCGCGCCGTGACGATCAAGCGGCCGTCCGGCAAGACGAAGAAGCTGCGTTCGGGCTCCACGATCACGGTGGGCGACCAGTACTTCCGCGCGGCGAACGTGAAGGTCCGCCGGGGGGCGACGCTGCGGTGGAAGTTCGCCAGCCAGGAGCTGCACAACGTCACAGTGGCGTCGGGCCCGCGCGGGTTCGCCTCCGACAACCTCGACGGCGGTCGCGTCTACCGCAAGAAGCTCACGGCGCGCGGCACCTACAAGATCTTCTGCGCCCTGCATCCGGTGACGATGACCGCCACCGTGAAGGTCACGAAGTAGCGTCGTCCGCGATCGCGCGCAGCTCACGTGGCCGCAGCAGGGCCACGAGCTCGCCTCGTGATCCGTCGAGCTTGATCACGGCGATGCCGCCCTTCTTCATGTCGATGCGGGCGCCGGTGAGGTCGGCCACGACCTGGCTGAAGTCCGGTTCGTGCCCGACGAGCATCACTCGTTCACCGTCCGAGACGGCGGCGAGCAACGCGAGCGCCTCGTCGGCTTCGAGGCCGACCACCGCGTCGTGGACCACCGGGTCCAGCTGCAGCGACTCGCACGCCAGCGCGGCGGTGTCGCGGGCACGGACCTTCGGGCTGGTGAAGACGAGCATCGGCGGCGTGTCGAGTGCGGCGAGCGCGGCGCCCGCCGCACGCGCCTGCTCCTCACCGCGGGCCGTGAGGCGGCGCTCGGGGTCGGACCGCACGCCGTGCGGTTCGGCCTCGCCGTGGCGCAGCAACCAGAGCTGACGAGACATACGTGGCGCACCCTACTGGGCCGGCGCGGGCGAAACGCGACGTCGGTGCGGTCCGGACGGTTGACGCCCCAGCGGCATTCGCATACTCTCGGGTATGTGAGTACGTCGCCCACGACGAGAGCCGCGGCGGCCGCCGCCACCCGCGACCGGCTCATCGAGGCGGCGATCGACCGCTTCGCGACCGACGGCGTCGCCGCCAGCTTCGACCAGGTCGCGACCGACGCGGGCGTCACCAAGGGCGCCCTGTACCACCACTTCGCCTCGAAGGACGGGCTGATCGAGGCCGTCTACCGCGAGACGATCCACCGCCACGCCGAGCAGGTGATCGCCGCGTCGAGCATCGGCGACGGCCGGACCCGCCTGTTCTCGCTCATCGACGAGAGCGCCCGCCTGTACGGGTCCCGCACGCCGTTCTACACGCTGCTCGTCCGCTTGCACCTCGAAGCCGGCACGAGCCGGCCGAACCTCGCCGAGATCGCGCAGCGCGTCCAGCGCCGCCAGCGCACCTACATGATCGAGTGCGTGCGGACCGGCCAGGCCGACGGATCGATCACTGCGGCCGTCGACGCCGAGGCCGTCGGCCTGACCGTCAACGCCGCGCTCCAGGGCTTCCTCGTCCAGCGCCTCGAATCCCCCGAGACCCAGCTCGTCTGGGTCGCCAAGTTCCGATCCCTGATGGAAGGACTCCTCTCCCCATGACCTCCGCCCCCTCGACCCTGGCCCCGCCCAGCGTCATCGACTTCACCGTGCCCGCCGAGGTCCAGGCGGTGCTCGATCGCGTCCGCGCGTACATCGAGGAGGACGTCCTCCCCGCCGAGTCCGAGATCGTGGACCACACCGACATCCTCGCGAGCTGGGACGTCGTGGAGCGCCTGCGCGACAAGGCGCGTGAGCGCGGCATCTTCACCCCCCACCTGCCGGAGGAGTGGGGCGGCCTCGGCCTCGGCGTGCTCGCGATGTCGCTGGTGTCGCAGGAGTGCGGCGTCAGCGGCCTCGCCTCGCTGGGCCTCAACGCGATGGCGCCGGACGAGGGCAACATGCACACGCTCCTGATCGCGGGCAACGACGCGCAGAAGGAGCAGTTCCTGCGCCCGCTCGCCGAGGGCCGGATCCGCTCGTGCTTCGCCATGACCGAGCCGGACGTCGCCTCCTCCGACCCGACGAACCTCGAGACCACCGCCGTGCGCGACGGCGACGAGTGGGTCCTCAACGGCCGCAAGTGGTGCATCACGGGCGCCATCGGCGCGGCGTTCAGCATCGTCGTCGCCAAGACGGGCACCGACGAGGCCGCCGGTCACCGCAACTACTCGCTGATCCTGGTGCCGTGCGACACGCCCGGCTGGGAGGTCGAGAAGGACCCGGAGTGGATGGGCGCGCACCTCGTGGGCGGGCACCCGTACATCTCGATGACCGACGTTCGCGTGCCGGCCGAGAACCTGCTGGGACAGGAGGGCGAGGGCTTCGTGATCGCCCAGAAGCGCCTGGCCGGAGGCCGCCTCGCACACGCGATGCGGTGGATCGGCGTCTCGCAGCGCGCCCTCGACCTCACGACCCAACGGCTGCTGCAGCGCAAGGCGTTCGGCAAGGAGCTCGCCCGCCACCAGGGCCTGCAGTTCATGGTCGCCGACAGCGCGATGGACCTGTACGCGTCCCGGCTGATGGTGCTGCACGCCGCCTGGAAGGTCGAGCACGGCCTGCCCTACCGGCAGGAGATCGCGATGACCAAGACGTTCGTGTCCGAGGCCCTGGGACGGATCGTCGACCGGGCCGTGCAGATCCACGGCGCGGCCGGCATCGCCATGGAGCTGCCGATCGCCCAGTGGTACACGGACGCGCGGGCAGCGCGGATCTACGACGGGGCGTCGGAGGTGCACCGCATGACGATCGCCCGGGAGTGCCTGAAGCTCGCGATGCAGGGGCAGTCCACCAAGCAGGCGACCGGGGATCTCTTCTGATGGCGTCGGTGCAACTCGCCGCCGACGACGTCGTCGAGACCCACGAGGAGGGCGCGGCGAACTCGCGCCCGCCGCTGCTGGTGCTCGAACCGCTGCGCGCGTTCCTCGACGAGGCGGGGATCGGCGCCGGCGAGCCCGAGATCGCCGTGACCCCGGTCGGCGACGGGCACTCCAACCACACGTTCGTGCTGGCCCGCAGCGGGCAGGAGGTCATCCTCCGCCGTCCGCCGCGAGGGCCGCTGCCGCCGTCGGCGCACGACATGCTGCGCGAGGCGCGCGTCCTCACCGCCGTCCAGCCGACCCCGGTCCCCTCCCCCGCCGTCCTGGCCACCTGCGCCGACGAGACGGTGATCGGCGCGCCGTTCTACCTCATGGAGAAGATGGAGGGACACGTCGTCACCGACGCGGTCCCCGAGGTGTTCGACACGCCGGAGCAGCGCCGGGTCATGAGCGACTCGCTGGTCGACGCCCTCGTCGAGATCCACGCGGTGGACTGGCGGGCGGCCGGGCTCGGGGAGGGCTTCGGCAAGCCGGACGGCTATCTCGAGCGACAGGTCAAGCGGTTCCTGGGGCTGTGGGAGCACAACAAGACCCGCGAGATCCCCGAGGTCGAGCGGGTCGGTGCGTGGCTCGGCAGGAACATGCCGCAGCAGACGGACTCGACGATCGTCCACGGCGACTTCCGGCTGGGGAACGTCATGCTGTCGAACGACGCTCCGGCCCGGGTCATCGCCGTGTTCGACTGGGAGATGTCGACGATCGGCGACCCGCTCGCCGACGTGGGCTACCTCCAGATGATGTGGAGCGAGGCGACCGACCCTGACGGCGGCATGTTCGAGCTCAACCGCGTCACCCGCGCCGAGGGCTTCCCGACCCGGGCCGAACTGGTCGCGCGCTACGAGGAGCGCAGCGGCCGGTCGATGACGGACATCCGCTGGTACACCACGCTCGCGCTGTGGAAGGCGATCGTGTTCATGGAGGGCAACTACAAGCGGGCGACGTCCGGGGCGACCGACGACCCGTTCCTGCAGTCCTTCGGCGAGGGCGTCATCGAGCTCGCACGCCGCGCCGAGGAGGTGTCGCAGGGTGCCTGAGCGCAGCGGACTGCTCCTGGACTGGGGCGGTGTGATGACCACCAACCTGTTCGAGGCGTTCTCGGCCTTCTGCGCCGAGGAGGGCCTCGCGCTGGAAGCGGTGGCGCAGGCCTTCCGCGACGATCCCGCGGCGCGCGAGGCGCTCATCGACCTGGAGTGCGGCCGCATCGAGATCGACGCCTTCGAGCCGCGGCTGGCCGTCGCGCTCGGCCTCGCCGAGGACCGTGCGACCGGCCTCGTCGGACGCCTGTTCGGCGCTGTCGCCCCGGAGCCCGCGATGCTCGACGCCGTCGTCGCCCTCCGTGCGGGCGGCGTGCGGACCGGCCTGCTGTCGAACTCCTGGGGCGGGGCGTCCTACGACCGCGCCCGGTTCACGGAGCTGTTCGACGTCCTCGTCGTCAGCGGCGAGGAGGGGATGCGCAAGCCGGACCCGCGGATCTACGAGCTCGCGCTGCGGCGCATCGGCCTGCCCCCCGAGGAGGTCGTGTTCGTCGACGATCTGCCGTTCAACCTCAAGCCACCGCGCGAGATGGGGATCCACACGATCCACCACACGAGCGCGGCGGAGACGATCCCCCAGCTCGAGGAGCTGCTCGGGGTGCGGGT
>NZ_JBFIGP010000221.1:0-6469 GCF_041602235.1 Paraconexibacter sp. | reverse complement strand
GGGCTTCAGCTACCTCAAGCACCTCCCCGTCAGCTACCTGAAGATCGACATCGACTTCGTGCGGGACCTGCTGGCCAACGACGCGAGCCGGCACGTCGTGGCGGCGGTCGTCGACCTCAGCGACCGCTTCGGCCTGCGGACCATCGCCGAGGGCGTCGAGGACCTCGACACGCTGGAGCTGCTGGGCGATCTCGGCGTCGATCTCGCCCAGGGCATGGTGATCGGGGCCCCGGTGCCGCTCGGGGAGGCCTTCGGACCCGACCAGCTCCCTCGCGCCTGAGCATCAGGCGCCGAATGGTGCTGCCGGGGCGGCGACGGGCTCGCTCGCTACGGTCCGGGGGTGCACGACGCGCTCACCCAGCTCGCCACGGTCTTCGAGAACCCCGCCGACCCGGGGGCATCGGCCCGTCTCGACGCCGTGCGCGCCCGCTGGCGGACGCTGACGGCCGCGGAGCGCAACGCGCTGACGCCGCTGGCCAAGCTCGCCGCGGAGCGCGTGAAGGCGGCGATCGAGCCGACGCTGTTCGCGGTCGAGGAGGTCGCCGCCGCGGACCTCGTCGCGCCGCTGCCGGGCGCTCCGTCCGCGGAGCCGCAGGACGACTACCTCGCCTATCTCGAGTCGATGGACGACGGCGGCGACGTCGAGGTCGACGACGGCTGGTCCCCCTCCCCGCAGGGCGATGAGCCGATCCACACGGCGGCCCCGCCGGTGTCGCTGGAGCGTCGGTCGCTGGCCGACGTCTCCCCGGACTCCCTGCTGGAGCTGCTGGGGTTGCGCGCCTTCCGTCCGGGCCAGCGTGAGGCGGTCCAGGCCGCGCTGCAGGCCCGCGACGCGCTGGTGGTCATGCCGACCGGCGGGGGCAAGTCCCTCTGCTACCAGCTCCCCGCGTTGGCGGGCGACGACCTGACCGTCGTCGTCTCGCCGCTCATCGCGCTGATGCGCGACCAGGTCGCGCGGCTCACCGACCTCGGGCATCCGGCCGTGATGCTCGCGTCCGGCGGTGACGGGTCGGAGAACCGCGCCGCGATCGCGGCGATCCGCGACGGCAGCGCCAAGGTCGTGTTCGCCGCGCCGGAGCGCTTCGCCTCCGGCGTCTTCCGCGCGGCGCTCAGGACCCGGGCCCTGGCGCTGTTCGTGGTCGACGAGGCGCACTGCGTGAGCGAGTGGGGACACGACTTCCGGCCCGACTACCTTCGGCTCGCCGCCGTGATCGCCGAGCTCGGTCACCCGCCCGTGATGGCCTGCACCGCCACCGCGACGCCGAAGGTCGCCGAGGAGATCGTGCGGCGCCTCGGCCTTCGGGACCCGGAGCGCGTGCGCTCGGGGTTCGACCGGCCGAACCTGTCCTTCGACGTCCTGCCGTTCGACGGCGAGGGATCGGTGGCGCGCAAGCGGGCGACGCTGGTCGCCGGTGTGGGGCTCCCGGAGAACCGCCCGGCGATCGTGTACTGCGGCACGCGGAAGTCCACCGAGGAGATCGCGACGCTCCTGGGCGACGAGAGCGGCCTGCGGGTCGTGGGCTACCACGCGGGCATGACCGCCGACGTGCGTGCTCGCGCACAGGACGCCTTCATGCGCGGCGAGGTCGACGTGGTCGTCGCCACCAACGCGTTCGGGATGGGTGTCGACAAGGCCGACGTGCGGTCGGTGTGGCACTGGGCGCTCCCGTCGTCCCTGGAGGCCTACTACCAGGAGGCGGGACGTGCCGGGCGCGACGGCCTCCCGGCCCGCGCCGTGCTGCTGTCGTCGCGCTCGGACCTCGGGCGACTCGTGCGCTTCATCCAGGAGGCGGAGGTCACCGTCGAGCAGGTCGGCGCCCTGGTCGGCCGCCTGCGCGCGCGGGCCGGCGAGGACGGCGTCGTCGAGGCCGACGCGGGTGCGGACCGCGATCGCGTGGCCCTCGCGGTCGCCGAGCGTGCGGGCGGCGTGCGGCTCGCCCCCGGTGCCGGGGGTCGACTCCGGGTGCAGGTGCTGCCCGGTGAGCTGGACCACCGGGAGGTGGCGGCGATGTGCCGGGCGGCGACCGACCGCCGCTGGCAGGCCTACCGCTCGATCGAGCGCTACGCGGCGGGCGCCGACGGGGAGTGCCGGCGCCGGCAGCTGCTGGATCACTTCGGCGACGACGAGCCGACCGCGCCCACGGGCCGCTGCTGCGACGTGCACGACCCGGTCGACTGGCTGCCGGAGATCGTGGTGTCGGCGCGTCGCGGCGCGTCCTCGCGCGGTCGCGGGAGCGGCACGACCGCCGACGACGGACCGCCGGTCGCCGACGCCGACCTGGCTCCGCTGAAGGCGTGGCGGATGGAGCGCGCCGCGGGCAAGCCCGCCTACACGGTGGCCACGGACGCGACGCTACGGGAGGTGGTGCGGCGCCGGCCCTCGTCTCCCGAGGAGCTGCTGGAGATCAAGGGCATCGGCCCGTCCTTCGTGCAGAAGCACGGTGAGGCCCTGCTGGAGGTGCTGGGGCGCTGACGGCGACCCGGCCCGGCAGCCCTCAGCGACCGTAGCCCGCGGAGTGCTGACCGCCGCGTGCGCGGCGGGCGAGCCAGACGAACAGCATCGCGAAGACGACCGACAGCAGGATGCCACCGCCGCGGCCGTCGAAGAGGGCCAGGGACACGAGTCCGGCGACCGTCGAGCCGGCGATCCCGATCAGGATGGTCTCCGGCACGGTCATCGGGTCGCGGCCCGGGAGCGCGAGTCGTCCGAGCGCGCCCACGATCAGGCCGGTGAGGACGAGGGCGATCAGATAGACGATCAGGCTCATGCTCGAGGTGTTCCCGCGTGCGACCGGCCTGAACCCCGTCCCGAGCGCTGGTCAGTCCGTCCCCAGCCAGTGCACGATCTCCAGGGCCAGGCCCACCTCGAGGTGGTGACCGTCGAGCGGGGTCGGCAGCAGCTCCTGGGCCCGCTGCAGCCGGTTGAGCACGGTGTTGCGGTGCGCGTAGAGCGCGCGGGCCGCCTGGGCGGTGCTCGAGTCCTCACGCAGGAACGTGCGAAGGGTCTCGCGAAGGACCGGATCGGCGGTGGCGAGGTCGCCGAGCGTACGGTCGACGAACGCGCGGGCGCGGTCCGGGTCGTGCGTGGCGAGCGAGACGACCTGCACGTCGTCGAAGGTCACCACCTGCAGCCCGTCGGGAACGCGGTGCAGCAGCCGCTGGGCTGCGAGGGCGTCGAGGTGGCTGCGTCGGAAGCCGTCCATCCTGCGGCCTCGCGGTCCGATCGCGACGCGCACGTCCGGGAGGTCGGCGCGCAGTTCGGCACGGGCGGACTCCACGTCGATGTCCGCGTCCCCGGGGATCCAGGCCCACAGCGAGCCCGCGCTGGCCACCACCGTGAGCGGGCGCGCGACGCCGGCGGCGCGGGCGAGGGCGTCGGCGGCCCGCTCCAGTGCACCATCGTCGCCGAGTGCCTCACGGCCGTGGGTCCACAGGACCGCCGCGGTGTGCGACCGGTCCAGCTCGTAGCGCAGCCGGGTGGAGGCGCGCGAGCTGGTGATCGGTGCGCCCTCCAGGATGAGCGTCACGACCTCCAGGCGCTCGGCGTGCGTGCCGCCCGTCAGCTCGCTGCGCTCCCGCTCGATCTGCCGTGCGATACCGCTGACGGTCTCGTCGACGAAGGTGAAGATCGAGCGCGCGCTGACGTCGAGCAGCTCGCGGAGCTCGGCCGGGTCCGACGTCAGCTCGAAGGCCATCTGCATCCACTGTCGCCAGGCCGTGGTCTCGCCCGTGCGGTACAGGTCGAGCGATCCCTCGTCGAGCCCGCGGCGCACGAGATCGCGGGCGATGCCCAGCGTCGACGGCCCCAGGTTGGGCGGGACGCGCATCCCGGGCGCCTCGACGTTCGCCCGCGCCCAGTACATGAGGTTCAGGTGATTGGTGGCGCGGACGGCGTCGACAAGGACGGGGTCGGCGGTGAGGGTCGGGCTCGCCGACCCGAGCGTCGCCCGGTCCACCTGCTCGAACACGTCGTCGGGGGCGGTGAGCATCGCGGTCGCGGCCTTGCGGATGAGCTCGGCGACACGGGGGGAGGGCGGATCCCAGGAGGGTGGCTCGGCCATGGCTACACCACCGTAGCCTGTTTTGGGCAGATCGCACAAGCCGGTCGCCGGATACTGGGCGAAATGTCCTTCTCGTCAGGGTGTCAAGCGGCGATCATTCCCCCATGAGCGCTACCACCCCGCATCACGTCGACGTCCTCATCGTCGGGGCCGGGATCTCCGGCATCGGCTGCGCCTGGCACCTCCAGGACAAGCAGCCCGGTCGCACCTACGCGATCCTCGAGAACCGGGATGCGATCGGTGGCACATGGGACCTGTTCCGCTACCCGGGCATCCGCTCCGACAGCGACCTGCACACCTTCGGCTACGCGTTCAAGCCCTGGACGGACGAGAAGGCGATCGCCGACGGGCCCGACATCCGCGCCTACATCCAGGAGACGGCGCGGGAGAACGGCATCGACAAGCACATCCGCTTCGGCCACAGGGTCGTGCGGGCCGCGTTCGACTCGTCGACCGCGCTGTGGACGGTCGAGGCGCGGCATGGGGACGAGGACGTCGTCTTCACCGCCTCGTGGCTGTTCAGCGGCGCCGGCTACTACAACTACGACGAGGGCTACACACCGCACTTCGAGGGGCGCGAGCGCTTCCAGGGGCAGATCGTCCACCCGCAGTTCTGGCCCGAGGACCTCGACTACGCCGGCAAGAAGGTCGTCGTCATCGGATCCGGCGCCACCGCCGTCACGCTGATCCCGTCGATGACCGACGAGGCCGAGCACGTGACGATGCTGCAGCGGTCCCCGAGCTACATCGTGACCCTGCCGATGAAGGACCCGATCGCCAACGGCCTGCGCAAGGTGCTCCCCGACCGGCTGGCCTACCGGCTCACGCGGCGGAAGAACGTCGCGCTGCAGACCGGCATCTACTCCTTCGCGCAGAAGCACCCCAACGCCCTCCGCAAGCTCATCCGGGCGGCCACCATCAAGCAGCTGCCCAAGGGCTACGAGGTCGACACGCACTTCAAGCCGAAGTACGACCCGTGGGACCAGCGCCTGTGCACGGTCCCCAACGGCGATCTGTTCCGGGCGATCCGCAAGGGCAAGGCGTCGATCGTCACCGACCACATCGACACCTTCACCGAGAAGGGCATCCTGCTGAAGTCCGGTGAGGAGCTCGAGGCCGACATCATCATCACCGCGACGGGGCTCAAGCTGCAGCTGTTCGGCGGCATCGACGTGACGGTGGACGGCGTCCCCGGCGACCCGTCCCAGGCGGTCGCCTACCGCGGCCTGATGCTCAGCGGCGTGCCGAACTTCGCCTACGCGGTCGGGTACACCAACTCGTCGTGGACGCTGAAGGTCGACCTCGTGTGCGAGCACCTCTGCCGACTGATGTCGCACATGGATCGCCACGGGTACGACATCGTCGTCCCCGAGGCCGACCCCGCGATGGAGACGCGGCCCCTGCTGGACTTCGCCGCCGGCTACGTGCAGCGAGCGATCGACACGTTCCCCAAGCAGGGCAGCGCCGCGCCGTGGCAGCAGAACATGTCCTACGCGAAGGACATCAAGGCGCTGCGTGAGAGCGAGGTCGCCCACGAGGCGCTGCGCTTCTCGCGCCGCGGCGAGGCCGAGGGCCGCCAGGACGAGCGCGAGGTCGCGCTCGCAGGGTAGGGCCGCCGGGGCCTCGACCCCGCCCTGAGCCGTGCCCGGCCGCGCGCAGCGGCCGGGTAACCGTCGCTGCGCTGCCCTATCCGTCCGCGAGCTGCATGACCATGAACGGCGCGCCCTGCGGGTCCATGATGCCCGCGAACCGGCCGATCGCCATGTCCATCGGCTCCACCGTGATCGTGGCGCCGAGCTCGCGGGCCCGGGCCACGGTCGCGTCGCAGTCCGCGACCACGAAGGTCACCGCCCAGTGCGGCGGCACCTCCGGCGGGAACACGTCGTCGGTCATCTCCATCATGCCGCCGACCGGGGCGTCGCCGACCTCCCAGACGACGTAGCTCTCCGGGGCACCCTCGAAGCCGGGTGTGCCCGCGGTCCACGGGAAGACGGACAGGTAGAAGTCCTTCGCGGCGGCCGTGTCACGGGTCACGACCTCGTTCCAGCCCAGGGAGTTCGGCTCGTTGACGACATCCGCCCCGGCGAACGTCTTCGGCTGCCAGATCCCGAAGACCGCCCCGGTCGGGTCCGCGAAGAACGCCATGCGCCCGATGTCCATGACGTCCATCGGCGGGACGACCACGGACCCGCCCGCGGCCGCGACCTTGCCCGCGGTCTCGTCGGCGTCGGCGACGGTGATGTACGTCGACCAGGCCGTCGGCTGGCCCTCCTCGGTGAGGGCCATCAGCCCGGCGACGGCCTTGCCGTCCTGCTCGAACATGCGGTAGCCGCCGGTCTCCTCCTCGGGGCCCGGCTCGGAGGCCGTCCAGCCCATCAGGTCGCCGTAGAAGGCGGCCGACGCGGCGG
>NZ_JBFIGP010000220.1:0-6562 GCF_041602235.1 Paraconexibacter sp. | reverse complement strand
GTCCGCAGGCCGAAGCGGTCGCTGAGGTCGACGACCGCCGCCACGACGTGCCGGCTCGCGTCGTTGGCCAGCAGGTCCCGCACGAAGTCGATGTCGATCTTCAGGTAGCTGACGGGGAGGTGCTTGAGGTAGCTGAAGCCCGAGTAGCCGGTACCGAAGTCGTCCAGTGCCACCTTGGCCCCCATCTCCCGGACCCCGGCGATGAACTGCCCCGCCGAGCGCTCGTCCTCGAGGATCCCGGTCTCGGTGAGCTCGAACACCAGCAGGGCCGGGTCCACCCGCCGCACGGCGATCTCCGCCGAGATCGTGTCCAGCAGGCCGGGGTCGCTGAGCGAGGATGCCGAGAGGTTGAGCTCGACGGGCAGCCCGCGAGCGGCGAGTCCGACCGCCTGCGTGATGACCCACCGGTCCACCTCGCGGATCAGGCCGAAGCTCTCGGCGGCCGGCAGGAACGCCCCCGGCGCGATCAGCTCCCCGTCGCCCCCGATCATCCGGATCAGCAGCTCGTGCTGGACCGTCTCGCCGGAGCGCACGTCGATGATCGGCTGGGCGTGCAGAACCATGCGGCCCTCGTCGAGCGCGTCTCGCACGGTGCCGATGAGCGCCGCCCACTCCACGCGGGCCAGGAGATCCCGCTCGCGCTCCTTGCGCTCGGAGATGTCGGAGAACACCACGACCTGGCCGGACACCCCGGCCTCGGTCACGAACGGGGAGGACGTGAACTCGACGTCCAGGGTGGTCCCGTCCCGCCGGGTGAAGCTCGTCTCGTGCTTCCGGAGGTGCTCGGCCTGGTACGCCGCCTCCCCCATGATCCTGGTGACCTGGTCCCCTTCCTCGCAGCCGAGCATCCGCGCCGCGGCCCGGTTCACGAAGGTGACCCGGCCGGCGGGGTCGTGGGTCAGGAGCCCCTCGCCCATGTCGCGCGCCACCGCCCGCAGGAAGTCGCGGACGCCGCGCAGTTGGCGCTCGGCATCCACGCGCGCGGTCAGGTCGAAGGCGATGACGACGATGCCCAGCGGCTGTGCCGCGTCGTCGTCGACCCGGATCCCGTAGAGCGCCACGTGGACGGTGGACCCGTCGGGGCGCACGACCTCCCGCTCCGTGCTGACGTGCCCGACCGCGTCCAGGTGGTCGAGCAGGCTCAGCCCGCCGCTCGGCACCGTGAGCATCTCGACCCAGCGCCCTCCGCGCATGCCCTCGGCCGGATAGCCGAAGACCCGCTCGGCGGCCGGGTTCCACTCCCCCACGACCCCGTCGGGGCGCATCGCGACGACGGGGGTGGCCAGTTCTCGCAGGAGCCGCGACCGGATGTGCAGATCCTGTTCGGCCCGGTGGCGGTCGGTGATGTTCTCGTGGGTGAGGACGGCGCGCGCGTCCCCGGCATCGCACGGCGTCGACACCAGGCGGAACCAGCGCTCGACGCCGCCTCCGTGGCACGGGTACTCGACGCTCCACGGCGCCGTGTCACCGGCGAGCTGCCCGCGGAGGCGGGCGGCCACCTCGGCCGCGGGGTGGGCGTCCCCGGCCCGGTCGCAGACGTCCAGGTAGTTGGCCCCGACCCCGAGCCCGCGGGTGAAGCGCGCGTTCTGGTGGCCGAACCGCTCCCATGCCCGGTTGACCTGCACGATCCAGCCGTCCTTGTCCACGACGGCGACATGCGCGGCGAGCCCGTCGATCGCCGATCGCAGAATGACCTGGCCCTGGTCTTGCACAGCGCCAGGGTCGCCGTCGGACCCATGCGCACGTTCCATGTGGAACCCAGCCTTGCAGCTTTTCCGCCCGCCGTGGGGGCGCGACGGGTGGATCGGGACCGGTGCTCTCCTCTACGATCGGACGACGATGGTCGACGGGCTTCTCCGCGGCGCCCCAGACGTGCTCTTGCGACAGCTCTCGCAGGTCCTGCCCGACCGTCCCTTCGCGATCGAGCTGTGGGACGGCTCGCGCCTGGCCCCCACGACCGCCGTGACCGGTGACGGCGCCCCACCGACGTTCGCCGTCCGGGACCGTGCGGCGCTGGCCCACGTCCTCCGCGCACCCGGGCAGCTCGGCATCGGCCGCGCGTACGTCAGCGGCATGCTGGAGGTCGACGACCTCGACGGGGTCATCGACGTGCTCGAGCACTGGAAGCCTCCCGCGCTGGACCGCCCGACGCAGGCCCGGCTCGCGCTGGCGGCGGCTCGCGCCATGGGACTGGTCCGCCCGCCTGCTCCGCCCGCAGCGGAACTGCGACCGCGCGGGCGCCGCCACTCGGCCGAGCGCGACGCCCGGTCCGTGCGGCACCACTACGACGTGTCCAACGACTTCTTCGCGCTGTTCCTCGACGCGTCGATGACCTACTCCTGCGCGGTGTTCCCCACGGGCGAGGAGTCCCTCGAGGACGCGCAGGACGTCAAGCGGGAGCTGATCTGCACCAAGCTCGCGCTGCAGCCCGGCGAGCGCGTGCTCGACGTCGGCTGCGGCTGGGGCAGCTTCGCGGTCCACGCCGCGCAGCGCCACGACGTGGACGTGGTGGGGATCACGCTCTCCGAGCCGCAGGCGCGAATCGCCCGCGAGCGGGCCGCGGCGGCCGGCGTCGGCGAGCGCGTCGACATCCGCGTCATGGACTACCGGGCGATCACCGACGGGCCGTTCGACGCGATCGCGTCGATCGGGATGGTGGAGCACGTCGGGAGCGTGCAGATCGACGACTACGCCTCACGGCTGCTGCGCCTGCTGCGACCCGGGGGCCGGCTCCTGAACCACGGCATCGCCAGGCTGCGCCCCGACGATCCCGAGGCCGGGCCGTTCTCCGAGCGCTACGTCTTCCCGGACGCCGCGCCGCTGCACCTGTCGCGCATCCAGGCGGCACTCGAACGGGCCGGGTTCGAGACGCATCACGTGGAGGACTTCCGCCACCACTACGACCGGACGCTCACGCACTGGATCGCCCGCCTCGACGCCAACCTGGACGAGGCGATCCGGCTCGCGGGTCCCGAACGCGTGCGCGTGTGGCGCCTGTACCTGCGGGCGGCACGCAACGGCTTCCGCACGGGCTTCACCTCGCTCTTCCAGGTGCGCGCATCCCGCCCGGACGCGGCGGAGCGCCCGGGTACCGCGCCCTGAGACGGTCCGATCCGCGCCGAACCGGGAATAGTGGAGGCATGACCGACCCGAAGCGTCCGCCCCTCAGCCCGACGGCCCGCGTCCTGCTGGCGATCGCCGGCGTCGCGTGCGCGGTCGGCGTCGTGCTGTTCATCGTCACCAGCGGCACCGGTGACATCCTCGGCGTCGGCGCCATGGGCGTCGGCGCGACCCTCGTCGTGTCCGTGGTGTTCCTGATGATCGGCGAGGCCGAGGATCGGGACCGGCAGCGCCGCCCGCACGGTTGACCGCGCCCAGCGCGAGCCCGGGCTCGTGATCAGCTCACGGCCGCGTCCCGCAGCCAGCCCCACGCGACGCCCTGATCGACGACCTCGACCTCGAGCTTCTGCGCCTTGGCCGTCTTCGACGCACCCACGTCGTTGCCGGTGATCAGGTAGGTCGTCGACGCCGACACCGACGTCGCGCTCGTCGCCCCGGCCTGCTCCAGCAGACGGACGAACGCGGGCCGCGCGACCTTCTCCCCCGTTTCCGGGTGGACGATCGCCCCGGTCACGACCACCGTCGCGCCCTTCAGCGGCGTATCGGCCGCCTCGGCGACGTCCACGGGCCGGTCCTCGTCGAGCACGTCGAGGTTGACGCCCCGCTCGCGCAGCAGCGCGACCATCTCCCGCACCTCGGGTCGGGAGAAGTACTCGACGATCGACGCGGCGACGACCGGTCCGATGTCCTTGACCTCGGCCAGCTGCTCCTCGGTCGCGGCGGCGATCTCCTCGACGGACCCGAACCCGGCCTGGCACAGGCGCTTGGCGTTGCCCTCCCGGGTGTGCCGGATGCCGAAGCCGATGATCGCGCGTCGCAGGCCCATGCCCCGAGAGCGATCGATGGACTCCACGAACCGCCGCGAGCTGATGTCCCCCATCCCGTCGTAGGCCAGGAGATCCTCCTGGGTCAGCGTGTAGAAGTCCGCCGGCGAGCGCAGCTTGCCGTCGTCGTACAGGCGCGCGATCCACGTCGCCCCGACCGCCTCCATGTCCGCGGCGGCGCGGCCCGCCCACCACTGCAGCCGCCGCAGCGTCTGCGCCGGGCAGTCGAGGTTCGGGCAGAACAGCTCGCGCGAGTTGCCGCGCTCCTCCAGCTCGGTGTCGCAGGACGGGCAGCGGGTAGGGATCTCGGCGTCGCGGACGTCGTCGGGCTGGGGACCGGGCGCGGGACCGCTGACGAACGGGATGACGTCGCCGGCCCGCTTGACCATCACGCGCATCCCGACCTTCACCCCGCGCGCCCGGACGACCTCCTGGTTGGCGAGCGTCGCGCTGGACACGGTCGTCCCGCCGACGAACACGGGCTCCAGGACGGCACGGGGCACCACCTTGCCGCCGGGGCCGACCTCCCAGCTGATGTCCCGCAGGATCGTCTCGCGCTCCTCGGACTGCAGCTTGACCGCCACCGCGCCCCGGGGCGTGCTGGAGCGGAACCCCGCGGCCAGGAAGGCACGCGCCGAGTCGAGCTGCACGACCACGCCGTCGATGTCGAAGTCGTTGTCGGCCCGCGTGGCCTCGATCTCGGCGATCCGCTCCAGCACGGCGTCGGCGCCCACCACCACGACGACGTCCGGGACGTGCAGGCCGTGCGCCCGGAGGTCGTCGAGCGCGAGGTCGGCGCCGTCCACGTCGAAGGCGTACAGGCGCAGCACGCGGCCGGCCTCCGCCGCCACCCGCGGGTCCTTCTGCAGCAGGGTGCCCGCGCAGGCGTTGCGCGGGTTGGCCAGCGGCTTCTCGGGGTGCGACTCGTTGTAGGCGTGGAACACCGACCGCAGCATCACCGCCTCGCCGCGCACCTCCACGCGTCCGGGCACGCCCTCGAGCGCGTGCGGGAGCTCGGGTAGCACGTGGCGGGCCGCCGCGGTCACCTCCTCGCCGGTCGTGCCGTCACCGCGCGTGGCGACCCACGCGATCTCCCCGTCCTCGTAGACGATCGACAGCGAGACGCCGTCGAGCTTCGGCGTCACCCGCAGGGGCTGGTCCGGGAACCGCTCCGCGAACTCCCGGACCCCGTCCTCGCGCTCCCCGGGGTTGACCTTGGCCAGCGAGAGCATCGGCCGGGCGTGCCGGATCGCCCGGCGCGTGCTCGGGCGCGCGCCCACCTGCTCCAGCGGGTTGTCCTGCGGGGTGAGCTCGGGATGCTCGGCGAGGAGCTCCCGCAGCTCGTCCTCCCGCTCGTCGAAGGTCGCGTCGTCGACCGTCGGCTCTCCGGCGTAGTACTGCTCCTTCCAGCGGCGCAGGTCGGCGGCCAGCGCCTCGACGCGCTCGGCGGGGGTCTCGTCGGCCATGCTGCGCACCGTAGCGACGGCGGACGACGCGCCACCGGCCGCCCGGATCGATCAGCGCTCGAGCATCGTTTCCGCGACTCCCGGGCGTCCGAAGTAGTACCCCTGGGCGTAGCGGACCCCGAGCTCGCGCAGCACGTCGGCGGCCTCGGCGCTCTCGACGTGCTCGGCCACAAGGTCCTTGCCGAAGCCCCTCGCCACCCGCTGCACCGCCTCCACGACCAGGCGGTCGGCGGAGTCCCGCCCGAGACGGCGCACGAACTCGCCGTCGATCTTCACGAGGTCGATCGGCAGGGTCTTGAGGTGGTAGAAGCTCGCGAAGCCCGAGCCGAAGTCGTCGAGCGCGAGGCGGCATCCCATGCGCTGCAGGCGCGTAGCGAGGCGACGCGCCTCCTCCATGTTCGCGATCGCCTCGGTCTCGGTGATCTCGAACACGAGCTGCCCCGGCCGGCACGTGGTGCCCGCGATGCGGGCCTCGATCCAGTCGCCGAGCGTGGGGTCGGTGATGGACGTGCCGGAGAGGTTGACGGTGAGGGCGCGTGTGGGATGGCGGATGGCGAGATCGACGGCGAGATCGATCACGTGCCGGTCCAGCCGTGGCGCGTACCCGAACCGCTCGGCGATGGGCAGGAACTCGGCCGGCTCGTAGACCGTTCCGTCGTCCCCGTGGAGCCGCATCAGCACCTCGTGGTAGGCGACGTCGCCGGTGGACAGGTCCACGATCGGTTGCGCGTGCAGGGAGATGCCGTCCTGCTCGAGGGCCTGGTGCAGCCGCTGGGACCATCGCAGCCCGTCGGTCATGTGGCGGCGCTGTGAGCCCTCGTGCTCGTAGTGCACCGCCCGGTTGCGACCCTGCTCCTTGGCGTCGTACATCGCGACGTCGGCGGCGACCATGGCCTCGTCGACCGACCGGATCTCCGGGTCGATGACGGTCACGCCGGCCGACAGCGTGATGAAGACCGGGGTCCCCTCGATCGTGAGGGGCGTGGTCGCAACGGCCTGACAGAGCTCCTGGGCGATCGTCTGGGCGGCCGTCGCGTCGACGTGGTCCAGCAGCACGGCGAACTCGTCGCCGCCGAGGCGGGCCAGGGCATCCGTCTCCCGCAGCCGGTTGCGCAGCGTGGCCGCGACGTGGACGATCAGGTCGTCCCCCGC
>NZ_JBFIGP010000219.1:0-6633 GCF_041602235.1 Paraconexibacter sp. | reverse complement strand
TCCTCATCCGCGCGATGTCGTTCCAGCAGTAGAGCGTCGCCACGCCGGGCGCCGGGACGGGGCGGCACGGGTGCGCGCCGGGGGTGAGGATTCCGAGCCACATGCCGCCAGGCAACCACGGCGCGGCGCCCGCGACGGCGCATGCCCTCGAATCGGCGCTTTGTCGTCAGCCAGGCGTCACGAAGACGGCACGGAGGCCGCGTCCGCGGCCGCGAGCAGGAGCGCCAGCGACACGTCGAGCATGCCCTCGAGCGCGTCGTCGCTGACGCGCTCGGTGCGCTCGTGGTTGCGCTCGGTGCCGTTGGCGAGGTTGACGGTCGCAGGCCCACCGAGGGCCATCAGCGCGTTGGCGTCCGTACCGCCCCCCGTGACGATGTGGCGCGGCTCGTAGCCGCACCTGCGCAGCGCGTCCTCCGCGACCCGGACCGCGAGCTCGTCGGGGTCCTGGCGGTAGCCCTCGAACAACCGGGCGACCGTGATGTCGACGTCGACCGCTCCGTCCGGGTCGTTGGCGGCATCGTGCAGCACGTCGACGACCTGCGCGACGACCGCCTCGGCCCGCTGCGGGTCCAGCGACCGCACCTCGGCGAGCACCGTGGCGCGCTCGGGCACGACGTTGGTCGCGCCGGGAGGGCCGCCGTGGACGTGACCGACGTTCGCCGTGGTCTGAGCGTCGAGCCGGCCATGGGGCATCGCGACGATCGCGCGGGCGGCGGCGCGCACCGCGCTGCGCCCGGTCTCCGGTCGGATGCCGGCGTGTGCGGCGGCGCCCAGGAAGTCGGCCTGGATCCGGTAGTAGGTCGGTGACGCCAGCGCGATCTCGCCGATCGGGGACGCGTGGTCGAACACGTACCCGTAGGCGCTCTCGAGCGAGCCGACCTCCAGCGCGGACGCGCCGGCCAGCGCGGTCTCCTCACCCGGGGTGAAGAGGAGCTCGACCCCGACCGGGCTGCCCTCGAGCGCCAACCGGCGCGCGAGCACCAGCAGGACCGCGACCGCCGCCTTGTTGTCCGCTCCCAGGATCGTGTCGCCGGCGCTGACCCAGCCTCCGTCCTCGTGGACCGGCTCGACGACACCGTCGTGCGGCACCGTGTCCAGGTGGGCGCAGAGCAGCAGCGGCGGCAGGTCGGCCCGAGTCCGGGGTGCCGGGATCCTGGCGAGCAGGTTGCCGCTGCCCAACCCGGTGAGGGCGGCGCTGCCGTCCTCCTGCACCGCCAGACCGAGGGAACGGAGCTCGGCGATGACCCGATCGGCCATCGCCCGCTCCTCACCGGAGACCGAGCGGATCGCGCACAGCTCCGCGAACACCTCGTGGAGGCGTCGCCGCTCGACCTCCGTCGCGGGTCGCACCGCGCCGGGTCAGTGCGAGCGCGCGGCGTCGCCGCGCGAGGCCTGCACGTCACCGTCGGGATGCGTGGCGACCGCCCGGCCCATCGCCGCACCCACGAACTCGCGGAACAACGGCGCCGGACGCTCCGGCCGGGACTTGAACTCCGGGTGGTACTGGCTGGCGACGAAGAACGGATGGTCCGCGAGCTCGATGACCTCCACGAGACGCTCGTCCGGCGAGGTGCCGGACACGATCAGCCCCGCCGCCTCCAGCCGCTTGCGCAGGCTGATCGACACCTCGTAACGGTGCCGGTGACGCTCGTAGACGACGGCCTCGCCGTACAGCTCACGCGCACGGGTGCCCTCGTGGAGCTTCACGGGGTCGGCGCCGAGCCGCATCGTGCCGCCGAGGTCCGCGACCTCCTTCTGCTCCGGCAGCAGATCGATCACCGGCCACTCCGTCTCGATGTCGAACTCCGTCGAGTTCGCACCCGGCATGCTCGCGACGTGCCGGGCGAACTCGGCGACGGCGATCTGCATGCCGAGGCAGATGCCCAGGTACGGGATGTTCTGCTCGCGGGCGACCCGCGCAGCGCGGATCTTGCCCTCCACGCCGCGGCCGCCGAAGCCTCCCGGCACCAGGATGCCGTCCTGCTCGCCCAGGCGCTCGCGAGCGACCTCGTCGCTCGTCAGCGTCTCGGAGTCCACCCACTCGAGCTCGATCTTCCCGCCGTGGTGGATGCCGGCGTGGCGCAGCGCCTCGCAGACGGACAGGTACGCGTCCTCGAGCTGGACGTACTTGCCGACCAGGGCGATCCGCACCGGCTGGCTCGCCTCGCGAGCCCGCTGCACGACGGTCTCCCACTCGCCCAGGTCCGCCTCGCGCGGGGCCTCGAGCCCGAGCTCGTCGAGGATGAACTGGTCGACCGCCTGCTCGTGGTACCAGAGCGGCACCTCGTAGATGTCCTTCACGTCCTTGGCGGAGACGATGGCCTCCACGGGCAGCGAGGCAAAGAGGGCGATCTTCTTGCGGATGTCGAGCGACAGCTCGGACTCCGACCGGCACAGCAGCATGTCGGGCTGGATGCCGATGCGACGCAGCTCGTTGACCGAGTGCTGGGTCGGCTTGGTCTTCAGCTCGCCCGCGTGCCCGATGTAGGGCACCAGCGTGAGGTGCAGGAACAGGCAGTTGCGGCGCCCGACGTCGACCGGGAACTGGCGGATCGCCTCGAGGAAGGGCAGCGACTCGATGTCGCCGACCGTGCCACCGATCTCCGTGATGACCACGTCGACGTCGGAGGTCTCGGCGATCAGCTTGATGCGGTTCTTGATCTCGTCGGTGATGTGCGGGACGACCTGGACCGTCCCACCGAGGTAGTCGCCGCGGCGCTCGCGCTTGATCACCGAGTTGTAGATCCCGCCGGCGGTGACGTTCGAGGCCCGGGAGGTGTTGGAGTCGGTGAACCGCTCGTAGTGCCCGAGATCGAGGTCCGTCTCGGCCCCGTCCTCGGTCACGAAGACCTCGCCGTGCTGGTACGGCGACATCGTGCCGGGGTCGACGTTGATGTACGGATCGAACTTCTGCAGGCCGACGGTGAGGCCCCGGGACACCAGGATCCGGCCGATCGAGGCGGCGGCGATCCCCTTCCCCAGGGACGACACGACGCCTCCGGTGACGAAGATGTACCGGGTCTTGGTGTTCTGTTCAGGCACGGTGCACTCTCCCGAGCGAGTCTAGGTGACGGAGTCCTGGAGTGCGTTCGACGAACGCGGAAATTGAGCGGAATTCGCCGTAGGCGGTGACGGCGAGCAGGACGATGGCGGCGATGCCGAGGCCGAGGTTCGAGTCGATCGTGCCGACCAGCCAGAGCCCGGCGACCGCGCCGATCGCGTTGGAGCCCGTGTCCCCGAGCATCCCCTGCTCGCGCAGGTCGAAGGCCCCGCAGACGAGGAAGGCCGCCGTCCACGCGCCGAGCCCCCAGAAGAGATCCGCGTCCCAGGCGACCACGGCGCACCCGGCGACCACCAGCGCGTAGGCCTTCACCGCGCGGCCCGGGCGGAGGTCCAGCAGGTTGAAGAGGTTCGTGCACAGCACGAGCACGAGTGCGCTGAGCAGCCAGTCGAGCTCGTCGCCGGGCGGCCGCGCCGTGGCGAACAGCGCGAGGCCGCCGATGCCGACCGCCTTGAGCGCCCCTGTCGAGAACCGCCCCTCGCGCACCGCGGCGGCGTGGCCGCGCCAGCCGCGCGAGGCCCCCGAGTAGGCGTCGTCGGCCAGGCCCAGCGCGACGACCCCGAGCACGAAGCCGACGCCCGCCACGCCGAGCGCATCGTCGACGCCGAGCACCTGCAGCAGGGCCAGCGGCACGAACGCGATGGTCACGGCGGCGGGGATCAGCAGCCCGAGCGGACACGGCAGGGCGACGCCCCGGTAGTTGGTGACCGTGAAGCCTCCGTCGGCCAGGCCGCGGAGCAGCGGGGCCCCGATCAGCGCCGCGACGGCGACGGTGATCACGAACGGCAGGGCGTCTTGCGGCACGGGTGGGCAACCTAGCGGGCGCCACGGACGACGCGGGTCGTCCGGCGGTCAGCGTCCGGGGCGGGGCGGTTCCCAGCCGGGCGGCGCGCTGGCGGGTGGCTCCCAGTCGGCGGGCGGGCCGGCGGGCTCGTGGTCGGCAGCCCGGTCCGCAGCGGGCTCGTGGTCGCCAGGCCGGTCCGCCGGACCAGCCGGTGTCCCGGCAAGACGCCCGATCGCGTCACGTTCCTCTCCGCCCCTCGCTACGGGACTCGACGCGTGCAGCCCGCTCTCGCTCCGCGCGAGCAGCGTGAAGAAGAGGATCGTGGTGGCGAGCGCCTGGAACGACAGGGTGAACGGCTCCACGATCATCGTGGCGATGAGCAGGATCAGGGCGCTGTCGGCGCTCTGCGCAGCGGAGGCCGCCGGCAGCGTCACCAGCGCCCCGAGCACGCCCGCCAGCAGGTTGATGACGACGATCACCGCGAGCACCCACCAGGCGTTCCCCCGGACGAGGTTCCAGGAGCGCCGCAGGGCGTCCGTCCCGCGCCGGTTCTCGACGACGACCGCCTGCGCGGACACCGAGAGGTGCGCCAGGAGGATGATCCCGGGGACGATGAGCGCCAGGAAGCCGGCGAACACCGCGAGGCCGACCATGATCACCACGGCCAGCACCGGCGCGAACACGTCGAGTCCCTCGCGGACCGCCTGCCCGACCGTGGGCTGCTCCCCCCGCTCGATCGCGAGGATCGCGCGGACCTGCATGGCGGTGATGAGCGGCACGGTGATGACCGCCGAGACGGCGGCCGGCAGCAGCGCCTCCGCGACGGTCGGGTTCTCCTCGTAGCCGGCGGTGAGCTGACCGAGCCCGATCCCGCTGACGACCAGGTCCACCGGGACGACGACCCCGGCGGCGAGCAGCAGGAACAGCTTCAGATGGCTGCGGTACAGGGCGAAGGCGGCGTCGAGCAGCTCGCCCAGCGAACGGTCGCGGATGAGCGTCACTGTCCGGGCCCCACCACGTCGGGCAGCAGCGCCTCGGCCGAGTCCTTGATGCCGAACGTGCCTTGAGCGCCGGCGAGCGCGAGCACGAGCCCGGCCCGGCCCTCGATGCGGTCGATGGCGTCGACGCTCGACAGGTCCCGCTTCTCGAACCACGAGATCTGCGACGGGTCGGCGTCGGATGCCTCGGCGCCGACGACGCGCGCACCGCTTCGGCGGATCCCGGTCACCAGGCCGTCCTCGAAGGCGTCCCGGGTGGTCGCCGCGGCTCCCTCCAGGTCCGGCGAGCGGCGGACGAGCACCACGGAGGTGACGTCGCCGATCTCCCCGTTGAGGGTCTTGAAGAGCGCCTCGCGGAGCTCGCCGATCAGCTTGCCGCCCGACACGAGCTGCACCCCGACCCGGACACCGAGCCCGTTGGCGAGGTCCTCGTCGCCCGCGGTGAGCCGCTCGTAGCGGGTCCCGTCGGCGGCCCCGGCCAGCTCTCCGGTGTCCAGTGGCTCCCGCAGGACGCCGACGGCCACGAGCTTCGCACCCGTCCCGACGAGGGCGTTCCGGACGTTCTCCGCGATGTCGTCCGAGCCCGGTCCGAGGAAGATCAGGGCGACCCGGCCGCCGTTCAGCCGGTCGGCGACGAGCGGCTGATAGGCCTCCTGGGCGAACCGGTTGCTCTCCGCCACCTGCTCGCGCAGGTCGTCGGACCGCTTGTTGGCGTCGCGGACGTCCGAGCGCAACAGCGCGCGCAGATCGCGCTCGGCGCTGGAGACCAGGCCCTGATCGCCGATCGCCACGCCGAGCAGCAGCCCGATGAGCAGGGCCACGAAGACGGCGACGAGCGAGAGCGCGTGGTAGCGGAAGTCGAACACGACAGGCGGCGCAGGCTACCGGGACCGCTCGCGGAACCGAGGTCTCAAAGCTCGTACCCGAGCAGGACGCGGAGCTTCAGCCAGAGCAGGTCGGCCACTTCGCGCAGCCCTGGTGTCAGGAGCACGACCGCGGCGAGGGTGACCAGGCCGGTGGCGAGCACCAGCCCGATCGGGGCGGCGCGAGGCAGGGGCCGGTACAGCCGGCTCACGCCCTTGGCGTCGACGATGATCTCCCCGAGGCGCAGGCGCGTGAGGAACGTCGAGCTCATCCCCCGCCGGTTCTTGTCGAGGAACTCCATGAGGTTGAGCTGCGCCCCGACGCTCACGATCAGCTCCGCGCCCTTCTCGGCGGCGATCAGCATCGCGATGTCCTGGCTGGTCCCCGGAGCGGGCACGACCTTGTGGGCGAGGCCGAGGCTCTCGAGATGGTCCCGGCCGGGCGCCCGGCCGTCCGGGTAGGCGTGCACGACGAGCTCGGCGCCGCAGCGCAGCGTCCGCTCCTGCGCGGAGTCCATGTCGCCGACGATCATGTCCGGTGCGAAACCGGCCTCGAGGATGGCGTTGGCCCCTCCGTCGACACCGACGAGGACGGGCTTCACGTCGCGGATGTAGGGCCGCAGCGCCTGCAGATCGGACTCGTGGTCCACCCCGCGCACCACGATCAGCACGGGCCGGTCGCGGAAGTCGGTGTCGAAGCGCGGCAGCTCGATCCGGCCGGACAGCAGCTCCTGCTCCTCGAGCATGTGCTCGATCGTGTTCCGCGCGAACGCCTCGAGTGCCTCACCGATGTCGGCCCGGGACTTCTCGTTCGCCGCGCGGACCTGCTCCGGCTCCTGCACGACGCCCTGGGTGACGACGCTCCCGCGAGCCAGGACCTGGCCGCCCCGGACCTCGATCGGCTCGCCGTCGTCGATCGCGTCGAAG
>NZ_JBFIGP010000218.1:0-6704 GCF_041602235.1 Paraconexibacter sp. | reverse complement strand
CGCGCCGGCGCTCCTGGGGAGCGTCGACGCCGCCGACCCGCGCGGCGCCCTGCTGGCGGCGCTGGACCGCGAACGCACCCAGGTCGACGCCGAGAACCTCGCGGAGTACGACCGCATGTCCGACCGGGTCGACGAGACGCTGATCGCCGCGGTCGGCGAGTCCTTCGACGTCGCCTTCCTCGTGACCGGCGGCCTCGCGGTGCTGGCCGCCTTCGTGCTCGCGCCACTGGCCCCGATGCCCTCGCCGCGCACCGGCTTGGCGATCGGCGCCCTGGTCGTCACGGCGGTGGCGGCCCCGGCGGTCTACGCCCGGGAGCACGACCGCCTGCGTCCCGAGAAGGTGCAGCTCCTGGACCCCTGCACCGCCGAACGCGACCTCCCGAGCACCGGAGGCATCGGCGGCTTCGTCCAGGACCGCGCGCTCGAGCTGCTGGACTCGACCGCCTGCCGGCTGGGATCGAGCCGGGAGGAGCTCGTCCTCGCGCTCGCCGACCCGGAGGACGCCAAGCGCTTCGAGGAGCGCTACGGCCGCAACCCGCGCAGCGCGGGCGACATCATCTCCTCGCTGCTGTTCGGCGGCTGAGCGCCCGGCGCGACGCCCTGGTCAGCGACCGCAGCGCGGGACGCGCCGGGTCGACGTCAGCACGCGCTTGGTGCGCAGCGTCGCGGCCGCGGTCACGGTCGTCCCGGGCTTCGCGCGTGTGGCGATCGCGAACGGGGCGCGGCGGTCGTCGGCCCGGAAGCGGCCACCGAGCCGGAAGCGCACGCGGCGCACGGCGCTGCCCTTGACCTCGGCCCGCACCACGCCGTCGCGCTCGCAGCGGAAGACCAGCCGGGCGGCGCGCTGCGCCGGGGGCCGCGAGGCGAGGTCCGGCTCGGGGAGCGGGACGCCGTCGCGCAGCGCCACGAGGCCGCCCAGCACGCCGACGTAGGCCGTCCCGTCCGGCCCGAGCGTGACCGGGGCGTAGTTGTTGTTGAAGCCCAGCCCCTCCCCCGCCAGCGCCTTGTAGACGGTCTTGCCGGTGCGGACGTCGATCGTCGTCAGGTACCACGAGTCGTCCCCGTCGGAGCGCGCCTCCTTCGTGTACGTGTAGACGAGACCGGAGGCCAGCGACAGCTTGGGAACCACGCTCGGCGCGGTCTCCTGGCTGGTCCAGCCCAGGGAGCAGGTGCCGTCCGGGTTCAGGTCGATCCGCGTCAGGCCCGGGGTCGTGGTCCGTCCGCCCTCGACGGCGGCCGGGCCGGTGTAGCCGTGGTTGTTCTCGACGATGATGAGCTCGGGGGTCGCGATCAGCGACTGGTCGGTCGACGAGGCGCCCTTGGTGAACACCGGCTGCTCGCAGGTCTTGCGCGGTGCGCCACCCTCGGGCGGCTGCGCGCCGCGCCGGTACACGACCACGTTGATCGGGTCCGCGTTGTCCGTGATCGCGACGAGGTCCTCACCGATCAGGGTCGGCGTCGTCCCGGACCCGGCCTGGCTCTGCCCGGGCTTCGGGTCGCCACCGGTGTTCTGGTAGGGCTCGGCCCAGGTGGCGCGCGGCACGCCGTCGGGGCCCGCGTCGAAGCGGTACATGGCCTTGTCGCTGACGATGAAGACCCCGCCCGTCTCGTCGACCGCGAACGAGTTGCCGATCGGCTCCTGGAGATCGAGCGTCTTGATCGTCCCGTCGCGGGAGAGGACGCCGACGACGCCCGACCGCGAGGCGAACCAGATGCGTCCGGCCCAGTCGGGCAGGGCGCTGATGATCGCGTCGCCGCTGGGGACCGCGCTGGTCAGGTCGACGTCCCGCACGATCTCCCAGCGCTGCTGATCGTCGAGCGCGACCACGAACAGGTGCCGGGACGCGGTCGGGATCACCGCACGGTCCTGGTCGTCGAGATAGAAGTACCCGCCCCCGGTGAAGTTCTGGAACACGTTGAGGCCGCCCGCCTGGGTGAGGTCGCGGGCGGGCAGCTGCATCTCGGCGAGCGTCTGCAGGGTCTTCGGGTCCAGCAACTCCAGCGTCGTCCGCTCGAGGCCCACGCAGACCGTGACGATGCGGCCCCGCCGGTCGAACGTCACCGAGGCGCATTCACGGGCGCGGAACGAGCTCGTGACCGACAGCTCGCGCCCGAGCGGACCGAACCCGGTGTTGGTGTCGGTCTGGTACGCGTCGCTGTGGAGGTTGCTGCGACCGTTGGCGGCCATGTGCGGGTGCCGCGGCGGCTCGGGGGCGGCCACGGGGTTCGGTGTGGCGGCCGTTCCGGTGAACGCCGGTGCCTTCGCGAGCGGCGTCTGCGGGATGGGGCCCTGGGCCGGCGCGAGCGCGGGCGCGCTCCCGAGCGTGGTCGTCACGGCAGCGAGCGCGAGCCCGTACCCCTTCAGTCGTCGCCTCATCGCCGTGATCGTAAAATGTCGCACCGATGTCCGCTGCGACCCTCAAGGGCAAGATCCTGCTCGCCTCACCGGCGCTCGCCGATCCGAACTTCGTCCGGACGGTCGTCCTGCTCGCTGAGCACGGCGCGGAGGGAGCACTCGGACTCGTCCTGAATCGCCCCACGGACGCGCTCGTCGGGGAGGCTGTCGACGAGCTCACGTCGATCGTCGACGAGGACGACGCCGTCTACGGTGGCGGGCCCGTCGGAGAGGACGCGGTCATGGTCGTCGCCGAGTTCGACGACCCCGCCCTCGCCGCGGAGCTGATCGTCGAGGACCTCGGGTTCCTGCCCGCCGACAGCGACCTCGACCGCATCGCCACCGCGACGCGCCGCGCGCGCGTGTTCGCCGGGCACGCCGGATGGGGGCCCGGCCAGCTCGAGGGCGAGCTCGAGGAGGGCGCGTGGATCGTCGTCGACGCCCACCGCGACGACGTCTTCACCGAGGACCCGGACGACCTCTGGTCGATCGTGCTCGAGCGCAAGGGCGGCCCCTACGCCGTGCTCGCCCGGATGCCCGAGGACCCGTCGGTGAACTGACGCAGGGCGGCCGGGCCGGTGGTGCGCGCCCCTGGGGCCGCTCGGATCAGACCCCGGTCGCCGGCGCGGCGGGATCGCCGCCGCTGCGAGCCTCACCGGTCATCGCGCGGTCCACGGCCCGGACGACCTCCTGCGGCGACTCGACGCCCTGGAACTTGAACAGGCCCGCGCGCTCGTCGCTGGCGACGTCGAAGTCCACGGTGCCGACCCGCAGGACGCGCTCCAGGAAGGACTGGGTGGTGTTGGCGTTCTGGATCCGCTCGACACGGGTCTCCTCGGTCGCGCGGTTCAGGATCCCCCGCCGGATGTGGAGCCGACGGGTGGTGATCGTGTACTGCGTGCCGATCCGCTTGAGGTAGCCGAACAGCACGACGAGGAGGAAGGACACGAGGAAGACGACCACGACCCAGGCCATCTTGACCTCGTCCTCGACGATGCGCGAGACACCCGCCGCGATCGCGCCGAGGATCGCGCAGAGGAACAGGCCCTTGATGTACAGGCCGAGCGTCGAACGCCAGGACGGGTGCCCCTGGTAGATGATCGATTCACCGGCGGAGAGATCCATGCGCGGACCCTACCGCCGGCGCTCTCAGCCCGGGAGGCCGATCGCCTCCTGCAGACGGGCCAAGTACTGCCAGCGGCTGATCGAGCGGGCACCGAGCCGTTCGGTGTGGTCGGTGGTCATCTGGATGTCGCACAGGAGCGCCCCGCTGCGGACCAGGAGGTCGAGGGTGCGGAACAGCATGACGTTGCCGGCGTGCGGCACCCGGTGGAACATCGACTCCAGGAAGGCCGCCTTGCCGATGGTCACGGCGACGCACCCCGCGACGAGACCGTCCTCGGGGTCGTGCAGCTCGATGGTGTGACAGAGCCCGACCTCGGCCAGCCGGGCGTACAGACGCACCATCCGCGGTGTCAGCCAGACGCCCTCGCCGGCGGTCCGCGGACGGGCACACCAGGCGAGGGTCTCGGCGAACGCGACGTCGAAGACGATCGACCAGCGTTCCGCCTCGGGACGAGCCAGGCTGCGCCGCACGGCCCGCCGCGTCCTCTGCAGCGCGTCGCGGTCGAGGTCGAACACCCCACGTTCCTCGGGCGAGTACCAGGGCAGCGGCTCGTCCTGCCGCTCGTCGTCGTCCATGGGGAACCAGCCGGCGGCGTAGAGGCCCACCACCTCCTCCAGGGGGAGGTCCTCATCAGGGCGGCGCAGGGTCACGGTCCCGTAGATTGTCCAGCATGGAACATCCTGGTCACCTCGCCCTCGGCACCTGGAGTGGCGGGAAGTTCATGCACTTCGGCGAACCGCTCGAGGACGCCCGCCTGGAGGCGCTCCTGCGCCCGGACGACGCGATCCCCGCGGTGATCACCGCGGACGCCTACGGTGCCGGCGAGGCCGACAAGGTGCTGGGGCGGGCGCTGCAGGGGCTCCCCCGTGACCGGTACTGGGTGGCGGGCACGATCGGGCACGACTTCTACGAGGGACAGCGCGAAGGCGCGAAGGGCTTTCCGCGCTTCACCGACCCCCGGCTCCGCGGACCCGAGGCGTGGGGGGAGTACGTCCGGATGGCGACCGAGCGGTCGCTGGAGCGCGTCGGGGTCGAGCGCTTCGACCTCCTGATGCTGCACAACCCCGACCACAGCGGCTACCACGACCCGCGCGTCTGGGAGGCGATGGCGGCCGCCCGCGACGCGGGCCTCGCCGACCAGATCGGCCTCGCCCCCGGACCCGCCAACGGGTTCACCCTCGACATCCTCGCGTGCCTCGAGTCGTTCGGCGAGCTCATCGACTGGGCCATGGTCATCCTCAACCCGCTCGAGCCGTGGCCGGGCGACTACGTCCTGGAGGCCGCCGCCGCGAAGGACGTGAAGGTGATCACCCGCGTGGTCGACTACGGCGGGATCTTCTGGGACGACGTCCGGCCCGGGCACCGCTTCCGTGACTTCGATCACCGCCAGTTCCGGCCCGAGGGGTGGATCGAACGTGGCGTCGAGCGCCTCGAGCGCATGCGGCCCGTCGCCGACCGCCACGGGCTCACACCGCTGCAGCTCGCCGCTCAGTGGAACCTCGCGCACGCCGCGGTGGAGATGGTCGCGCCGACCCTCATCCAGGAGGCCGATCCCGCGGACGGGTCCGCGGCACGCCCGGTCGAGGACAAGCGCGCGGAGCTGGCGGCGACGCCCGCGAAGGTCGTGCTCAGCGAGGAGGACGTCGTCGAGATCCGGTCGATCGGCGACAACACGAACTGCATGGCGCTGAAGGGCGCCAACCCCGAGCAGGACGAGCGCGTCTCCGACCGCTGGCCGGTCGAGGACCGCCTGGTCGAGGTCGGGCAGCGGTGGGGCGTCGACGCGGAGCGCGACCTGCGCCACGTGCCGGCCGCCTGAGGCCGTCCCCCACCGGGCGGCCCGTCCGCCGCCCGCCGCCCGCGCCGCCCGTCACGGACCGGCGCGGCTCCGTCATCCGTCCGGGACGACAGCCGGATGTGCAGCCTGCGCGTCGGGCGGCCGAGACAGCCGCAGATGACGGTCGCCGGGCGACACCGCGCAACTCGGTCGGTCGCCGCGGTGATCGCGGCTCTGGTCGCGGTCCCCGTTGCTGGCGCCGGCGGACACGTCATCCCGGTCACGCAGACCGCGCCCGCCGGCCCGCCGTTCCGGGCGATGCCGGCGGGCGCACCTCTTACGTCGGTCACGGGGACGCTGCGCACCGTCCACGGTCACGCGCGGCGCGGGCGGGTCTCCTACGCGGACACGCAGCTCGTCACCCGTCGCGGGCGCGTGCTGCGGCTGGACACCCGGGCGCTGCGGCGCACCCCGCGGGGCGGGAGCCGCGTGCGGGTCGTCGGCCGCCTGCACCGCGGGGTCCTGCGCGCGCGCCGGCTGACCGTGCTGCGCCGCTCCGTCCGGGCGCGCGCCGCCGCGGCGGGCGGCTCCTACCGGACGCTGGTGCTGCCGATCACCTTCGCGTCCGCCCCGTCGACGCCGTGGTCCACCGCCACGCTGCGCTCGCGCGTGTTCACCGCGACGAACTCCGTCCGCGCCTACCTCGAGGAGACGTCGTTCGGGGCCGTGAGCCTGCGCGGGGTGGTCGACCCGGCGGGGGACGTGGCGCCGTGGCAGACGATCAGCGCCTCGACGAGCACCTGCGCGTGGTCGTCCTGGCAGTCCGCGGCCCGTGCGGCGGCGACCGCCGCCGGCTGGACGCTCTCCAGCTACGACCGGATCCTGTACGTCATGGGCAACGTGGCCTCGTGCGGCTGGTCGGGACTCGCGCCCTACCCGTCGGGCGGCTGGGTCCACCTCAACGGCACGACGCTCTTCGGCGTCTTCGCCCACGAGCTCGGCCACACGTTCGGGCTCGATCACGCCAGCACGCTGTCGTGCACCTCCGGCGGCCAGAAGGTGTGGGTGTCGGGGACGTGCACCACCGACGAGTACGGCGATCCGTTCGACCCGATGGGCGACGCCTGGGCGGGCCGCTGGTTCCACGCGTTCTCGCGTCGCCGCCTGGGCTGGCTGTCCTCGGCGCAGACCCCGCAGGTGACGAGCTCCGGCACCTACGACCTGCTCCCCGCCGGGGGCGGCGGAGAGGGCCCGCGAGCCCTGACGATCCCGCGCGGTGACGGGAGCAGCTACCACCTCGAGCTGCGCCGGCCGACCGGGATCTTCGACGCGTTCTCGCTCGTCGACTGGGTGGTCGGCGGCGTGAGCGTCCGGCTCGTCCCCACCTCCGTGCAGGGGAGCGCCCT
>NZ_JBFIGP010000217.1:0-6725 GCF_041602235.1 Paraconexibacter sp. | reverse complement strand
GCGAGCGAGCGGACGATGACCTCGCTCATCGAGCGGTTCACGATCTGCGAGAACGCCGCCCGCGGCATGCGCGGGAGGTTCTCGCGGATGCGGTCGAACACGATGATCGTGTCGTAGAGGGAGTAGCCGAGGATGGTGAGCAACGCCGCGACCGTCGCCGTCGTCACCTCCCGGTCGATCAGCGAGTACACGCCGGCCGTGATCAGCACGTCGTGCATCACGGCGATGAGGATCGGCACCGTGTACTTCCACTCGAACCGCAGCGCGATGTAGGCGCTGATGACGATCAGCGACGCGATGATCGCGATCACCGCGCTGTTGGCGACCGAGTTCCCGAACGTCGGCCCGATCGACTCGGTGTTGGGCTCGCCACGCACCGTGAAGGCGTCGTCCAGCGCAGCGGTGACCCGCGTGACCTCCGCGGGCTTGAGGGACGCGGTCCGGACCTGGAAGGCGTTCTCACCCAGTTCCTCGTCACCGGTGATCCGCTGGATCTTGGCGTCCCCGAGACCCGACTTCGCGAGGACGTCGCGGACACCGGACTCGTCCGTCTGCTGCGTGAACGCCGCGGTGATCCGGGTGCCGGAGTCGAAGTCGATGCCGAAGTCCAGGCCCTTGCCGCCGAGCGCCAGCGCCCCGATCACGAGGATCACGCCGGAACCGGAGAAGAACCACTTCGCGGCGCCCGAGTAGTCGAACCGCCAGCGGTTGGTGTGCTCGGCCTGGTTCTTCGCACCCAGCGCCGAGGGCGAGTTGATGATCTTGGATCGGCTCGCGACGCCCAGGATGGCCTGCGTGAGCAGGATCGCGGTGAGCATCGACACGATCGTGCCGATGCCGAGCACGAGCGCGAAGCCCTTCACGCCGGCGGTCGCCAGCGTGAACAGGATGAACGCGACCATGAAGGTCACCACGTTCGCGTCGATGATCGCGCTGAGGCCCTTCTTGTAACCGGCCGCGATGCCCGCGACCATCGATCTGCCCGCGCGTATCTCTTCCTTGACCCGCTCGAAGATGACGATGTTCGCGTCGGCCGCGACGCCGATCGTCAGGACCAGGCCCGCGATGCCCGGAAGGGTCAACGTCACCGGGATCAGCTTGATGAGCGCGAAGAAGTAGAGCGCGTAGACGACGAGCGCGATGACGGCGATCGCGCCGAGCACGCGGTAGAAGGTCAGGAGGAACAGGGCGACCAGCCCGAATCCCACCAGCCCCGCCAGGAGTCCCTGGTCGAGCGCCTGCTTGCCGAGCGTCGCGCTCACCTGCGACTGCGAGATCAGCTCGAGCTTGACCGGGAGCGCGCCGGTCTTCAGGAGGTTCGCGAGGCGCTGGGCGCTCTTGATCGTGAAGCCACCGGAGATCTCCGACCCCGTGCGGGCGTCGATGCCGTCGGGGTTGCGCTGGAAGTCGATGTACGGCGTCGAGATGACCTCGCCGTCGAGCACGATCGCGAAGTGCTGCGCCGCAGCGACGGGATCCTGGCCCGGCAGGAAGTTCGCCTGGCCGCGCTCGGCGATCTCCCGCGTGACGTCCTGCCAGATCTGCCGGCCCTTGTCCGAGAACTCGAACGTCACGTTCGGCTGACCGGTGCCGCCTGGACCGCTGTCGAACTGCTGCTCCGGGTTCTTGATGTCGGTGCCGCGCAGCGCGAAGTTGTCGTTCAGGACGTAGTAGCAGTCGCGCTCGGTGTCGTTGTCCCCCTCGGGCTGCTCCCCGCGGACGATGACCGTGCCCTCGCGGACCACGCGCACGCGCTGGTCGGTGCCGGGCTTCTCCCCCGGAAGGTCGTTGAGGAGCGCCTTCTCGGTCTCCTGCGGCCCGCCGACCACCTTCCGCGTCTTGTCGTTGACCAGGTAGTACTGGTCGCCCGACGAGGTGTTCTGGTCGGGCATGGCGGGACGGCGCGCCGCGCGGGCCACGGCGTCGTACTTCGGGAAGCAGCCGCTCTGGCCGGCGGCGCCGCCACCGGTGACCTCGGCGTTGCCCGGGTCGGGCTCGAGGTCCTTGCCGAGGACGTTCTTCTCCCAGTCGTAGAAGTAGAGCTGGGCGACGGTGCCGACCTGCTTCTGCGCCTCCTCCGCGTTCTTGACGTCAGGGAGCGAGACGATGATCTGGTCGGCGCCGGAACGCTGGATCTCCGGCTCCGCGACGCCGAGCTGATCGACGCGATCGCGCATGATCTCGATCGAGCGGTCGACCGCCTCCCCGGTGACGGTCGGGACCGCCTTGGTCGGCTTCGCCTGGTAGACGAGCTCGACCCCGCCCTTCAGGTCGAGTCCCAGCTTCGTCGTGGTCGTCGCGATGACGGCCGCCGAGGCGACGAGCATCCCGGCGACGAGCAGCAGGACGAAGAGGTTGCGGCGGCGGTCGGTCACAGCGCGGGGACCTTACTTGTCTGGGGTGAGGACGAGCAGCAGGCCGCCGTCATCGTCGTAGGCGGGGAAGAGATCGGCTGTCGCCTGCGCGGGCAGATCGCCCTCGGCGTTGACCTTCACCGGCTTGCCCAACTGGCGCACGCCCCACTCCAGGACGGTCTGCACGGCGTCGGCGCCCTCGTCGAACTCCAGGCCCAGCACCTCCGAGACGGGACGGCCGATGACGCGCTCGTCGTCGAGTCCGGTCAGCTCGAAGCTGCCGCGGCCGCAGGCGATCACCTTGCCCTGCTGGTCGCAGGCGAAGAAGGCAGCGTCCGGGGCCGGGTAGTAGTCATCGAGCAGCTCGAAGAGGAACCCGAAGCCGCATTTCGCGCAGCCCTTCGGCGTGGTGCGGAAGCCGGACGTGCGATCGGTCGCGGTGGAACGGGTGCCGCAGTTGGGACAGATGAAGAGATGGGCCATCGTGGACCCGGACAGGGTACGCGAGGCAGCGTCACGGCGGTGTCACCGCGTCGCGAAGGCCGCCGCCGAGGGGTCTCGGCGATCGTTCGAGCAGGATGCGTCGGCCGGTACGGGAACATGATGTCCATGGCATCTCCGACCGACGGTCCCGACCCCGTGACGCTGCGGGACGCAGAGACCGCGCGCCGCATCGCCCGCGCAGCCGCCAAGGGCGGCCCGGCCGACCGTCAGCCGACGCCCGAGCAACTCCTCGCGGCGTTCGAGGAGCCCGAGGCGACGCCCGAGGCCCTGCGGCGCGTCGAGAACGCCCTGCGGTTCGCCGGCGTCGAGGTCGCGCCGCCCCTCGGCGAGGCGACCCCGGGCGTCCGCGTGACGCTCGAGGTGCGGCCGCTGGATCCGGTGCCGCGGGGCCGCGCCGTCCGGCGGGGCCTCGTCGGCCTCGGTGCGCTGGCGCTCCTGGTGGCCGGCGTGACACTGGCGGCCGGCGTCCCCGGCGGTGACGACGAGCGCGCCGACGTGCTGCCGGACGTCCCGGTGACCGGGCCGACCGGTCCCTCGGGCGCCACCGGGGCGACCGGCCCGACCGGCGCAACGGGGACGACCGCGGGCAGTCGGAGCGCCACCACGCCCACGACCACCACCTCCGCCGCCCAGCGCGCTGCCGCGCGCAAGCGCGCCGCCGAGCGCGAGCGGGCCGCCGAGCGACGGCGACGGGAGGCCGCGCGGCGCGCCGCGGCCCGCAGGCGGGTCACGGTCCGCCTGACGCCCGCCGAGCCGACGTTCCTCTGCGTCGACGACGGCGCGGGTCGGCAGCTCTTCAACGGCACGCTCACCTCGCGGCGCACGTTCACGGGCCGGCGGATCCGGCTCAACGTGGGGCTCGCCTCGACGCGGGTGACCATCAACGGCGAGCGCTACCGGCTGTCCGGCAGCCCGGACGGCGTGGACATCACGCGCACCCGGCGCACCCCGCTTCCGCTCGGGCAGCGCCCGTGCTCGTGAGGGGCGACGTCAGAAGAGGTTCGGCTCGCGCGGCTCGAGTCCGAGATGGGCGAACGCCCGGAGCGTCGCGACCCTCCCCCGGGGCGTGCGCTTGACGAGGCCTCGCTGGAGCAGGTAGGGCTCGTAGACGTCCTCGAGGGTGTCCTGCTCCTCCCCCACCGTCACCGCCAGCGTCGACAGGCCGACCGGTCCGCCGTCGAACGCCACGCAGATCGCGCGCAGGATCTCCCGGTCCAGCCGGTCGAGCCCGACGTGGTCGATCTCCAGCAGGTCGAGCGCGGCGTCGGCGACGTCCGACGTGACGACCCCGCCGGCGCGGACCTCGGCGAAGTCGCGGACGCGCCGCAGCAGCCGGTTCGCGACCCGTGGGGTCCCGCGAGAGCGGCGCGCGATGGCGCCGGCGCCGTCGTCGGCGAGCGTGACACCCAGGATCGAGGCACTGCGGTGGACGATGGCCGAGAGCTCGTCCGGGTCGTAGGGCTCCAGCCGGTGCTGGATGCCGAACCGGTCGCGGAGCGGCGAGGTCAGGAGCCCCGCGCGCGTGGTGGCCCCCACGAGCGTGAACGGCGGCAGCGGCAGGGTCATCACCTTCGCCCCCGCGCCCTGGCCGACCGTGATCGGCAGCTGCCGGTCCTCCATGGCGGGATAGAACGTCTCCTCCAGCGCGCGCGGAAGACGGTGGATCTCGTCGACGAAGAAGATGCTGCGCGGCTCCAGCGCCGTCAGGAACGCCGCGACGTCGCCCTTGCGCTCCAGCGCGGGCGCCGCGGTCATCACGAACGGGACGTCGAGCTCCGCGGCGAGGATCTGCGCCAGGGAGGTCTTGCCGAGCCCCGGCGGGCCCGCGAACAGCACGTGGTCCAGCGCCTCACCGCGGGCGACCGCCGCCTCGACGCTGACCTGCAGCTGCGCCTTCAGGCCCGTCTGCCCGACGAAGTCCTCGAGGAGCCGCGGACGCAGCGACACCTCCTCGACGTCCTCGTCCGGCAGCCATCCTGGCGTCTGGATCCGCAGCTCGTCGCTCATCGGTGGGCCCCGCGCAGCGCGTGGGCGAGCAGCTCCTCGGCGGTCTCCCCCTCGGCATGCCGGAGCAGGTCCTCGGCCTCGGCCAGGGACCAGCCGAGCTCCACGAGCCCGTCACGCGCCAGCAGGCGCGGATCGTCGCCGCGGTGCACCTCGATGGTCCCGCCGCCGGCGTCGGCGCCCCAGTCGGCGCCTCCGACCTTCTCCCGCAGTTCCACCACGATCCGCTCGGCGATGCGCTTCCCGATCCCGGGCACGGCCTGGAAGCGGGCGGCGTCCCCGGCCGCGATGGCCGCGACCAGCTCACGCGGCGTGCCCCCGCCGAGGACCGCCTGGGCCACCTTGGGCCCCACGCCCTGGACGCCGATCAGGAGCAGGAACAGGTCGCGCTCCTCCTCGGCGTGGAAGCCGAACAGGGCCAGGGCGTCGTCGCGGACGATCAGATGGGCGTGCAGCGACACGGGGCGCCCGATCGCCGGGACGTGCCGCAGCGTCTCCGACGAGACCGCGAGGCGATACCCCACGCCCGAGGCGGTCTCGACCACGACGTGGTCCGGCCTGCGGACCGCGACGTCGCCTGCCACGAGCGCGATCATCCCGCGACCGCCCGGCCGGCCTGGCGCCGCGCCGCGACGGCGGCGGTGAGCGGGGCGTGGTTGGCGTGGCAGATCGCCACGGCCAACGCGTCCGCCGCATGATCGGGACGGGGGAGCTCCGCCAGGGACAGCAGCGCCTGCACCATGCGCTGGACCTGGTCCTTCTCGGCCCGGCCGGTGCCGCAGACCGCCGACTTCACCTGCTGTGGCGTGTAGCCGTGGGTCGTCAGGCCGTGCTGCCCGGCGGCGAGCACGACCACCCCCCGCGCCTGACCGACCGCGAAGGCACTCCGCGCGTTCTGGCCGAAGTAGAGCTCCTCCAGGGCGACGGCATCGGGCTCGTGCTCCAGGACGAGATCCGCGATGCGCTGATGGATGCGGACCAGCCGACGTTCGACCGCCATGTCCGCAGGCGTCTCGATGACGCCGCCGTCGAGCGCGGCCAGCCGGCCGCCGCGCCGCTGCACCACGCCGTAGCCGGTGTTCGCGAGACCAGGATCGATGCCGAGGACCTTCACCACCGCTGGGATTCTGCGGATCGGGTCGGATGCCTCCCTCGCGTACCCCGCCCGCGCGCCTCGTCGATCCGTCCATCATCCGGCCAGACACCCGGAACCGGAGTGTCACCGGCCGATGACCGGTGCATGTTCAAGCGCGCCGACGAGGTCGAGGCACTCCGCCGGGAACTGGCGATCCTGCAGGCCCAGGTGGCGGAGATGCCCGTGCTCCGCGAGGCGCTGGCCGTCGAGCGCGGCCGCGCCCGGCGGCACGCGCCCGCACCCGCGGCGACCCACCCCGAGCCGCCCGAAGCGGTCGACGACGACACCGATGTCCTCCCGGACCTCCGGGCGTTCCACCGTGCGGCCCATCGCGAGCTCGAGCGGGCGCGGCGCTCCGGGACGCCCGTCAGCCTGGCCCTGATCGACATCGACGGGTTCCGGGACCTCAACGCCTCCGCCGGGCTGGAGGCCGGCGACGCCGCGCTCGCCGCCCTGGAGCATCGGCTGCGGGCGCTGGTCCGCACCGCCGATCTCGTGGGCCGCACCGGCGCCGACGAGTACGCGCTGCTGCTGGTCGACACCGAGGCCGGGTCCGCCGTCGCGTGCGTGCAGCGGCTGCTCGACGCGATGGCCGACGATCCGACCCCGGATCCCCGCTTCTCCGTCTCGGTCGGCCTCGCCCCCTACCGGCGGGCGCAGTCCGTCGAGCAGCTCCTGGCGGCAGCGGCCGACGGGCTCACGCGCGCCCGGGCGGCGGGCGGCGGGCG
>NZ_JBFIGP010000216.1:0-6802 GCF_041602235.1 Paraconexibacter sp. | reverse complement strand
TGCCGATTCTGCGACCCTCCCGCCCGCATGAGGATCTGCCTGGTCTACGACTGCCTCTTCCCCTGGACCGTGGGGGGCGCGGAACGCTGGATGCGCAACCTCGCCGAGACGCTCGCCGGACACGGACACGAGGTGACGTACCTCACGCGCCTGCAGTGGGATCCCGACGGCGACGACGTGCCCGACCTGCCGGGGGTGCGGGTCATCGCGGTCAGCCGCCGCGAGGACCTCTACGGGCCGGACGGCAACCGCACCATCGGCGAGCCGCTGCGGTTCGGCGCCGGCGTGCTGCGACACCTGTGGCGCCACGGCGGCGACTACGACGTCGTCCACACCGCGTCCTTCCCCTACTTCAGCCTGCTGGCCGCGGGCGTCGCGCGGCGGCGCCACCGCAAGCGGTTCGGGATCGTCGCCGACTGGCACGAGGTCTGGAGCGACGCGTACTGGTCGGAGTACCTCGGCGGCCCGAAGGGCGTGATCGCGCGGGAGATCCAGAAGGCCTGCGCACGTGTGCCCCAGGACGCGTTCTGCTTCAGCGAGCTGCACGCGCTGCGGCTGCGCGAGATCGGCCTGCGCGGCACGCCGACGGTGCTGCGCGGCGAGTACGCCGGGGCGCTGGACCGGCCCGACCCGGTGAAGATCGACCCCGCGGCCCCCCAGGTCGTGTTCGCGGGTCGCCTGATCCCCGAGAAGCAGGCGCCCGCGCTCGTGCCGGCGATCGCCCTGGCCGCCGAGCGCGTCGACGGGTTGCGCGGGGTGATCTACGGCGACGGCCCGCAGCGCGGCGCGGTGGACGCGGCGATCGCCGCGCTGGGACCGGACGCTCCCGTGCGCGCGCCGGGGTTCGTCGACGCGGACGAGCTGCACGCGGCGCTGGCGAGCGCCCTGTGCATGGTGCTGCCGTCGCGTCGGGAGGGCTACGGGATGGTGGTCGTCGAGGCCGCCGCGTCCGGGGTGCCCAGCGTCGTCGTGCGCGCACCGGACAACGCCGCCGTCGAGCTCGTGGAGGACGGCGTCAACGGGGTCGTCGCCGCGTCGGCGGAGGCCGCCGACCTCGCGGACGCGATCGTCCGCGTCCACGCCGGCGGTCACGCGCTGCGCGAGTCGACCGCCGACTGGTTCGCGCGCAACGCCTCCGAGCTGTCGCTCCACACGTCGCTCGAGCGGGTCGTCGCCCGCTACGGCCGCGAGCGCTGACGGCCCGCCGGCGGTCAGCGTGCGGCGAGCGCTCGCCGGTAGGCGGCGAACGTCAGCTCGGCGGTGCGGTCCCAGGTGAACGTCGCGGCGCGCTCACGACCCTCGCGCCGCAGGCGGTCGCGCAGCGCGTCGTCCGTGAGGAGCCGCTGCAGCCCCGCGCGGATCTCGTCGACCGACTCGGGGTCGAACAGCAGCGCGGCGTCACCGGCGACCTCGGCCAGCGAGGCGCGCCCCGACGTCGCGACGGGGACGCCGCGGGCCATCGCCTCGAGGACGGGCAGCCCGAAGCCCTCGTACAGCGAGGGGAACACGAACGCGTCGGCCAGCGCGTAGAGGCCTTCGAGGTCGGCGGCCTGCAGCCACCCGGGGAAGCGGACCTCCGCCGTCGTCCCCAGATCCTTGCAGCGGGCGATCAGCTCGCTCTCGTGCTCGGTCGGGTACCCCGGGATCACGAGCATCGGACGCTCGTGCGCCTCGCCGAGCGCGGCGTGCGCCTCCAGCAGGCGCAGGAGGTTCTTGTGCGGACGCTTGGCGCTCACGCTCAGCAGCACGTGGCGGTCACCGAGATGGAACCGGCGTCGCAGGTCTCGCTCGTCGGTGGGGTCGGCGTGCGGGTCCTCCGCCACGCCGAGCGGCACCACGTCGACCTTCGCCCGGTCGGTGCCGAGGTGCTCGGCGAGGTCGTCCCGTGTGGACGCGGCGTCCACCAGGATCCTCTGCGAGCGTCGCGCGGCGGCCGGGACGAGCATCGCCATGGCGCGTCCGCGCACCCCGAAATGCGACTCGGGCACGAGCTTGTAGTTGAGGTCGTGGATCGTCGTGATCCGCGCGAATCGCCCGCGCAGCGGCGCCGTGGACGCGAGCGAGTGGACGATGTCGCAGCCGGCCCGCGCGGCCATGGACGGCAGGTGCCGCTGCTCGCCCCACACCCACTGCTTGCGGTCGCGGGAGTCGACCGGGACGACGACCTCGTCGATCCCCTGTCCCCATCCGCGCGGCCCGCCCCCGGCGGCGGCGCGGTTGACGAACGCGGTGAACCGGACCGGGGCGCCGCCCGAGGCCCGGCGGGCCGCCGCGTCGATGCGCTGCAGCAGCTCGCGGGCGTAGATCTCCATGCCCCCGGTCTCGCCGGGCACGAGGAAGATGAGGTTCAGGCCGACGTGCACGCTCGGCCCCCGGCGCGAGGCCAGCGGTTCCGCCCGCGCTCTCCCATGGCGCGCCGGTAGGTCTCGAGGGTCGACGCCGCAGTCGCGCGCCACGGGAACGCGGCGACGCGCTCACGCCCGCGCACGACGAGGTCGGCGCGCAGCTCGGCGTCGGCGAGGAGCCGGTCGATGCATCCGGCGATCGCCATCGGGTCGGCGGGATCGAACAGCAGCGCGGCGTCCCCGGCCACCTCGGGCAGCGAGGAGCAGTTCGAGGTCGCCACCGGCACGTCGCGCGCCATGGCCTCGAGGATGGGCAGCCCGAAGCCCTCCTCGAAGGAGGGCAGCACGAAGCAGGTCGCGAGGGCGTAGAGCCCCTCCAGCTCGGCCCGCGACAGCCACTCGGGGAACACGACGCGATCCGCGGTGCCCAGCAGCTCGGCCTCCGCGCGCAGCACCGCCTCGTGCGGGGTCGGCGCCCCGGGGAGGACGAGCCGGACGCTGCGATCGGCCAGCTGGGCGTGAGCGCGGACCAGGCCCAGCAGGTTCTTGTGCTCGCGCTTCTGCGCGACGCACAGCACGACGGGCGCGTCGCCGAGCCCCAGCTTCTCGCGGAGCGCGGGCTCCGGCGCGGGAGCGGTGTGCGTCGTGGCGTCCCCGACCCCGAGGTGCGTCACGTCGATCTTGGCGGCGGGCAGCGACAGCGTCTGCACCAGATCCGCCTTGGCGGCGTGCGAGATCGCGATCACCCGGTCCGCCCGCTTGGCGCTCGGCGGCGTGACCATCTTCATGCCGATGGTGGCGCGGCGCTCCATGGTCTGCGGGTAGCGGATCCAGATGAGGTCCAGCACGGTCACGACCGTCGCCACGCGCGGGGCGACGATCGGCGTGATGTTGGCGAGCCCGTGCACCACGTCGCACCCGCGTGCCGCGGCGTGCGCGGGGACGACCCCCCACTGCGAGCCCATCGTCAGCGCGAAGTTGCCGGGCGGCCCGTGCGTGACCGTGAACGGCAGCTCGACCCAGTCGATCCGCTGCCCCCAGTCGGTCTCCCGATAGGCCGGCGGGAGCTCCTTGCTGACCCAGGCGGTGAAGCGCGTCCGCGGCTCCTCCTGGAGGATCCCCTGCACCAGTTCCTTGGCGTAGGTGCCGGCTCCTCCGGACTGCTCGACGAGGTAGAACAGGTTGAGGCCGACGTGCAGGGGACGGTCTGCCATGAGGCGGTCGAGAGTACCGGGGAGGGGACGGCGCGGGCAGCCCGTGGGTAGCCTGAGAGGCGTGCCCACCCTCTCCCGCCAGTACTGCAAGCTCTGTGATCGACGTGACTTCGACGACCCCGCGGTCCGCGACATGCTTCGCGATATCTCACGGCCCGGCCTGTCGGACGACGAGCAGCTGCACCGCAAGCAGTGGGAGTACGGGATGCTCGGGCTCTACCTCCAGGAGGTCGGTGCGCTGACCCCGGAGGCGTCGGCGCTGGCGGTGGCCGCCGGGCACGAGGAGCCCCTCTTCTGGCTGAGCAATCGCGTCGGCCGGGTGCTCGCGACCGACATCTACGGCGAAGGCGGATTCGCCGTCGACGGACGGGAGGCGGACGCGTCGATGCTGACCGACCCCGGGCACTGGGCGCCGTACGAGTACCGGGCCGACCACCTCGAGGTCCAGCACATGAACGCGATGGACCTGACCCTCCCGGACGCGTCGTTCGACATCGTCTTCAGCCTCTCGTCGATCGAGCACTTCGGCCCGTGGGAGAACCTGCACAAGGCCTCCGCGGAGATGGCTCGCGTGGTGAAGCCCGGCGGGCACCTGATCATCGTCACCGAGGCCCTGACCGCCAAGCACGTGCTCGACTCGGCCAAGCTGCAGCTGGCGATCAAGTACCTGACGGGCGGCCGGCGCTGCCCGCGGGCCGACGGCAAGCGCCGGATCATCGACGCGATGACGCCCGCCGAGCTGCAGGAGCACATCATCGCTCCCACCGGCCTGCCGCTCGTGCAGCCGCTGGACACCACCGTCTCGCCCGAGAGCTTCGAGAACCTGCAGCTCTGGGACGGCGACAACGTCGGCGCGACGAGCACCGGCAACCCCTTCCCGCACATCATGCTCAAGGCCCAGGGGTCCCCCTGGACGAGCGTGTTCCTGGCGTTCCAGAAGCCCGCCTGAACGTGCGCCGACTGCTGACGCATCCATGGGTCGAGCCGGCCGTGGCCCGCGGCCTCCGGGCGCGCCTGACCACCTCGCCCGTCCGGTTCTGGCTGCGTGACGCTCGCGGACGCGGCGCCTACGAGTACACGGTGCGGAAGACCGGGCGCCGGCTCGTCCTGGAGCACGGGACGCCGGACATCGCCGCGTTCGACCAGGCCTACTACTCCAACCAGTTCGTCGCGGCCCCGAGCGCGGACGCCGCGCTGCGCGCGCTCGGGCGCCCGATCGACGCCGTGGACCTCGGCGCGAACATCGGCATGTTCAGCGTGTGGCTCGCGGCGACCTACCCGGTCGCGCGGATCACGGCCGTCGAGCCGCTGCCGCGCAACGTGCGCGCGCTCGAGGCCAACCTCGCGATCGGCGCACCCGAGGTGCAGGCCGAGGTGCTCGCGGCCGCCGCGACGACGGCGGACGGGCAGCTGCAGTTCGGCGGCGGCGACTTCACCACCGGCCGCATCGGTGGCGGCGACGGCGGCCTCGTCGTCGAGGCGCGGGACGCCTTCGCGCTCGCCGAGGGCTGCGATCTCCTGAAGATCGACATCGAGGGCGCGGAGTGGGACCTGATCGCCGACCCGCGGTTCGCGGCACTCGACGTGCCCGTCGTCATGCTCGAGCACCATCCCCACGGCTGCCCCGGGGTGCCGAGCGCGATGGCCGACGACGCCCTGCGCGGTGCCGGCTACGCGATCGAGCGCACCGAGGACCACGCCGACGGGACCGGGGTCGTCTGGGGCGTGCGCAGCACCTCCTAGGCGGAGGAGGGCAGCCGCGACAGCGGTCCGGGCAGCTGCGCCGTCACCCCCGGCGGCACGGCGCGCACCAGCACCGCGACCGCGGCGAACACCAGGAGCCCGACGACGGTCTGCAGCTCCTCCCCCAGCCCCGGGATCAGGACCGCCGCGCACCCCGCGCCTCCGGCCACCAGGACCCGGAGGATCGCCACGGGACGCGGTTGCAGCTCGGGCCGGTCGCCGAGCGCGATCAGGTAGCCCGCCCCGAGGCACAGCTCGCCCAGGAGGGTGGCCCAGGCCGCACCTTCGGCGCCCGCGGTGCGGACCAGGAGCGGGGTGGCGACGCAGACGACGAGCAGCGCGGCCAGGTTCGCGCCGCCGAGCGCGCGGTGGCGGTGCAGCGCCAGCAGCGTGAAGCCGAGCGTCGACATGACGAAGGTGAGCATCAGGACGCCGCCCTGGATCCGCAGCACGGCGGCCGCGTCCGCGTAATCGCTGCCACCGATCACCGCGATGATCGGGCCCGCCCCGAGGATGCACGCGACCGCGGCGGCCCCGCCGAGCAGCAGGGTGCCCTCGAACAGGCCGCGGACGGCCCCGGCCAGGCGCCGGGGGTCGTCGCGCGCGGCCCGCGCCAGGACCGGGAACGCGCTGGTGACGAGGATGCCCGGCACCGCGGCGGCCAGGATGAACACCCTGAACGAGGCCGCGAAGAGCCCGGTCTCCTCCGCGGTGCCCACCAGCGACGTGATGATCTGCGCCGTGTACAGGTAGACGATGCCGACCGTCGTCGCCAGCGCGACCGCGATCGCCGGACGCAGCAGCTCGCGCCACGCGACCGCGGAGAAGGTCGGGCGCAGCGGGATCCGGCCGCGGACCAGCACGACGGTCCAGACGAGGATCAGCACCTGCACGGGGATCGTCGACGCGAACAGCGGCACGAGCCCTGCCCCGCCGAGCACGAGCACGACGATCGCCGCGGCGGAGAGCGCCTGGCGCGTGAAGTCCAGGGCGGTGATGCGCCCGAGGCGCAGTTCGGCGGCCAGGGGGATCTGCACGGTGGCCTGGAGCAGCCCGAACACGAGCGCGATCCCCATCAGGACCACCCCCACGATCATCTCGGTCGGGTAGTCGAGCAGCGCGACCAGGACGCCGGCGAGCAGCACCCCGCTCCCCGTGAGCGCGATCCGCAGTCCGAGGATGACCCGCATCAGCCGGTCGCGCTCCGGGCCGCTGCGCTGCGTGTACTCGCGCACGCCGAGCGCCGCCATCCCCGCGTCGGTGAGCGCCTGGACGATCGCCACGAAGCTCACGACCGTCTGGTATCTGCCGTAGTCGCCGGTGCCGAGGTGGCGCGTCAGGAGGACGACGCCCGCGAGGGACACGATCGTCCCCGCCACGAAGCCACCGACCCGGATCGCTCCGCCGCGGACGACGATGCCGCCCGCGGCAGCGGTGTCGAGAACGTCGGGGACCTCGGCTGGCTCGACGGCGTCGGGCATAGGCGGGCAGCGTAGTTGC
>NZ_JBFIGP010000215.1:0-6805 GCF_041602235.1 Paraconexibacter sp. | reverse complement strand
GAGTTCGAGTACCAGGCATCCCAGGCTGAGCTCGAGCGCCCGCACGTCCGTGCGGTCTGCGAGGCGCTGCTGCGCCACGATCCCCGTGTCGCCCGCCTGGAGTACGAGGGCGACTGGGCCCGGGTGACGCTGGCGTCCCGCACGCCGTACCCGCCGGCCCGCCGCCGGTGGCAGCACCTCGCGCGCCGCGGGTAGATGGGGCGGACGGGCCTCGGGCGGCGCTTCGGCTGCGGTCGCGCACGGGTAGCCTGACTGCGCAATGGGCATCTCCCTCCGTGACACCAAGAGCGCGCAGCAGTACCAGCGAGCGCTGCAGTACCTCCCGGGCGGGGTGAACTCCCCGGTCCGTGCGATGCGGTCGATCGGTCGCGATCCCCTGTTCGTCGATCGCGCCGAGGGAGCGGAGCTGCTCGACATCGACGGCAACCGGTTCATCGACTACGTCTGCTCGTGGGGCCCCCTGATCCACGGGCACGCTCATCCCGAGATCCTCCGGGTGGTCGGCGCGGCGGCGCAGAAGGGCACGACGTTCGGGGCGGCGACCGCCGGCGAGGTCGATCTGGCGGAGGAGGTCGGACGGCGGGTGCCGTCGGTCGAGATGCTCCGGATGACCTCGTCCGGCACGGAGGCCGCGATGAGCGCGATCCGCCTGGCGCGTGCCGCGACCGGCCGGACGAAGCTCCTCAAGTTCGCCGGTGCCTACCACGGGCACGTGGACGGGCTGCTCGCGGAGGCCGGCAGCGGCCTGGCGACCGCCGGCCTGCCCGCGAGTCCCGGCGTCCCCGAGGCGGCCACGGCGGCCACCATCGTCGTGCCGTGGAACGACGGCGAGGCGCTCGTCGCGGCGACCGACGAGCACGAGTTCGCGGCGGTGCTCGCCGAGCCCTACCCGGCCAACATGGGCCTGACCCCGCCGCACCAGGGCTTCCTCGAGCTCGTGCGCGCCCGGGCGTCCCAGAACGGGGCGCTGCTGGTGTTCGACGAGGTGATCAGCGGGTTCCGCGTGGCGCGCGGCGGCGCGCAGGAGCTGACGGCGGTGCTGCCCGACATCACCGTGATGGGCAAGGTCATCGGCGGCGGCCTTCCCGCCGCGGCCTACGGCGCCTCGCGCGATCTCATGGAGCACATCGCTCCCGCGGGCGACGTGTACCAGGCGGGCACGCTGAGCGGGAACCCGCTGGCCGTCGCCGCCGGCCTGCAGACGCTGCGGATGCTCGACGACGCCGCGTACATGCGGCTCCAGAGCATCACCGAGCGCCTCGCAACCGGTCTGCGCAGCGCTGCGGGCGACAGGCCGGTCCAGGTGCAGTCGGTGTGCGGCCTCGTGACCGTGTTCTTCTCCGCCGAGCCGGTGGTGGACTACGAAACCGCCAAGGCGTGCGACCTCGACGCCTACGGCGCGTGGTGCCGGGCCCTGCTGGCGCGCGGCGTCTACCCGCCGCCCTCGCAGTTCGAGGCCTGGTTCCCGTCGCTGGCGCACACGACGGAGCAGCTGGACAGGACGATCGAGATCGCGGCGGCCGCCTTCGCCGAGATCGCGTGAGCGACGGACACGACATCCTGCGGGACCTCGCCGACGCGGTACGCCGGGACGGCGGGCTGCTCGCCGCCGCGGTGATGGACCCGGACCCCGGCGCCGAGGCCGGTCTCGGAACGCTGGCGGCATCCGGGCCGAAGGCGGCGACGAGCCCCGGAGACCTGGCGTTCGTGGTCGAAGCGGTGCGCGAGGGATATCTCCTGCACTACGCCCCGGGCAGGAGCCGCGTCGTCGTGACCGCCGACCGGGACCTGGCGCTGCTCGCGGGCGACCGGTTGTACGCCCTGGGACTGGCGCGGCTGGCCGAGCTCGGCGCTCTGGACGCCGTGGGGGAGCTGACCGACGTCATCGCCCTGTGCGCCGGTGCTCACGCCGAGGGCGCGACCGATCTGGCCGAGGCGGTCTGGGAGGCCGGGGCGGTGGCGGTCGGATGGGGGTCCGATCCCGGCCTTGAGCAGGCAAAAGAACGGGCCCGAACGAGTGATCCGTCCGCCGCAGGAGCACTCAGAGCCGCCGCGCGCCAGCTTGCGGAGGATGTGGCGCGCTGAAGCGGAATGCGCGTTGAGGGCCGTCGTGCCGCCTCTATCGTTTACCGAGCGATAAGGTTCCCGTCCTCACGGAGACCCCGGACGCGCCCGAGCGCCTAGGAGCCGCAGTGTCAGACCGCAGGAAGACGAAGTCCAACTACACGCTTGACCGGGGGATCCCCGGCGCCTTCGAGGGCGAGACGGTCACCCGTCGTCGCTTCATGACCGCCACCGCGCACACCGCGGGCGCCGTCGCCGCGTCGGCGTTCCTCCTGCCTGCCCTCGGATTCGCCATGGGCCCGATCTTCGAGGAGCACGAGCAGCCGTGGCAGGACGTCGGCAGCCTCGACGAGCTGGAGGACGACACCTACATCCCGAAGACGATCACGCTCGTCACCGGGGTCGGCCAGGCCGGCAAGTCCACCGTGTACCTGCGCAAGCGCAACGAGGCGATCGACACCGAGCCGGCCGACCAGTACAACCAGGTCGTCGCGCTGTCCACGCGCTGCATGCACCTCGGTTGCCCGGTCCGCTACGTCTCGGCGGCCGAGCGCTTCATCTGCCCGTGCCACGGCGGCGTGTACGACTTCGTCGGACGCGTCGACGGTGGCCCGCCGGTCCGTCCTCTGGACCGCTTCTACACCCGCGTCACCAACGGTCGGGTCGAGATCGGGAAGCGCTTCTCGGTCAACGAGGAGCTCGACCGCTTCTCCCCGCGCGATCCGGGCGAGCCGCTCGACGGCGTGGGGCAGTACCTCTACCCGTCCCGGCCCTCGATCCGGAAGCTCTCGGAGTAGCCACCGATGCCCAAGCTGAAGCTCCCTCTCCCGCCCCTGCCGGACAAGGCGATCCCGCTGCCCAAGCGGCCGGGCCAGCCCAAGCAGGGTCCCCTGGACGTCGCCAAGGAGACCGGCATCTCCGCCGTCGACTGGGTCGACGAGCGCACGAGCCTCTCCGGCGCCGCGCGCTGGATGATGTTCCGCAAGGTGCCCAAGGGCACCAACTGGTTCTACACCCTGGGCTCGGCGACGATGTTCGCCTTCCTCGCCCAGGCGGTGACCGGCGTCTTCCTCGCCATGTACTACCGGCCCGACGCCGCCTCCGGCGCGTACGAGTCGATGCGCTACATCAACGACGAGGTCTTCCTCGGCGAGTTCGTGCACGGCATGCACAAGTGGGGCTCGTCGGTGATGGTCATCCTGATCTTCCTCCACATGGCGAGGACCTTCTTCTTCGGCGCGTACAAGTACCCGCGCGAGCTGAACTGGGTCATCGGCGTCGTGCTGCTCATCCTCACGATGACCATGTCCTTCACCGGGTACCTGCTGCCGTTCGACCAGCGGTCCTACTGGGCCACGATCGTCGGCGTGAACATCAACGGCACCGGCCCGCTCGTCGGTCCGTTCCTGTCGGACTTCCTGCGCGGCGGCCCCGAGTTCGGCGCCACGACCCTGTCGCGCTTCTACGCGATCCACATGATGCTCGTGCCGGGCCTCCTCGGCGCGCTGATCGGAGCGCACCTCTACCTGGTCGCGAAGCTGGGCACGACCGCCCCGCCGTGGATCAAGGCCGAGACGTACACCCCGAAGGACGAGGAGCAGGCGTGAACAAGCAGGAGAAAGAGCAGTACCTGCGCGAGTACTCGGTCCTCAAGGCGCAGGGCAAGCCGTTCTTCCCGTACGCGGTGGCGAAGGACGGCATGATGGCCGTCATCGTGATGGCCGCGATCATCACGATGTCGCTCGTGCTGGGCGCCGAGCTCGGCCCGAAGGCCGACCCGACGACCACGACCTACACGCCTCGTCCCGAGTGGTACTTCTTCTTCCTCTTCGAGCTGCTGAAGGTCATCAAGCCGCCGGAGCTCGTGCCGCTCGCCACCATCGGCGTGCCGACGATCTGCATGATCCTGCTGTTCCTGCTGCCGTTCTACGACCGCGGTCCGGAGCGGCGGCCGGAGAAGCGCCCGATCGCCACGACCGCCGGCATCTTCACCATCTGCGCCATGGCGCTCCTGACCTACCTCGGCGCCGAGGCCGGCGCGCCGACGCAGATCGACATGGAGACGCCCGCGCGGATCGTCGCGCAGGGTCCGGAGATGACCGAGCAGTACGAGGCAGGCAAGCTCGTGGTCGCGCAGTCCGGCTGCCTGGCGTGCCACAAGATCGCTGAGAACGGCAACGACGGGCCGGGGCCCGACCTCACGGAGATCGCGACCCGCCTGCCCGCCCAGGCGATCTCGCAGACCCTGGTCAACCCCACCTCTCCGATGCCGTCGTTCCGGGCGCTGCAGGAGAAGGAGCCCGAGAAGTTCCAGGCGATGGTCACGTTCCTCGGCCAGCTCAAGGCCGAGGAAGAGTAGATCCGCGCGGTCATGACCCCGACCGCACCGACGACCGGCCCGGAGGCCGGTCGTCTGGAGGAGCCGCAGGTCCGCGCGATGTTCGACCGCATCGCGCGGTTCTACGACGGCATGAACTCGGTGATGACCGCCGGGCTGCACCACACGTGGCGCTCGCGCGCCGCGGATCTCGCCGCGGTGGGGCCAGGGGATCGCGTCCTCGACGTCGCCTGCGGCACCGGCGATCTCGCGATCGAGCTGCGATCGCGGGTCGGCGCGGAGGGCTCGGTCGTCGGCTCGGACTTCTCCGAGGGGATGCTCGAGCTGGCCCGCCGCAAGGCGCCGGAGCAGGTCTGGGAGTGGGGCAACGCCCTGGAGCTCCCGTACGAGACCGGCAGCTTCGATGCGGCCACCGTGGGGTTCGGTGCCCGCAACTTCAGCGATCTCGACCAGGGCCTGCGGGAGATGACGCGGGTCGTGCGCCCGGGCGGTCGCGTCGTCGTGCTGGAGATCACCACGCCGACCCGCCCGCCGCTGTCGACGTTCTTCCGGCTGTGGTTCGACCGCGCGGTCCCGCTGATCGGCAAGGTCGCCGGCGACGCCGACGCCTACGAGTACCTCCCCAACAGCGTCAAGCGCTTCCCCGACGCCCACACGCTCGCCGCCAGGCTGCACGCCGCAGGTCTGGACCCGGTCCGCTACCTGCTCACCGCCGGCGGGATCATCGCGATCCACGTCGGCGAGAAGCCCGCGTGAGCGTGCCGGCGATGGACGCCGGCTCCCATGCGCTGGCGGCGGAGGCCGCGCCGATCGCAGTCGCCGCAGGACCGTACGTCGCGCCGCTGATGGGCGCGGTGGAGGATCTCCTGACCGAGGTCGCCGCGGCCACCGCCCCGGCCCTCGCGCCCCACGGCGCGTCGACGATCGCTGCGGGCGGGAAACGCCTGCGTCCGCTGCTCGTGCTCGTGGCGGCAGGGGGCGCGCCGGACGATCCCGCCGGCCTCGTGCGCGCCGCGGCGTCGGTGGAGCTCGTCCACAGCGCGACGCTCGTCCACGACGACGTGCTCGACGGAGCCGACCTGCGGCGTGGTCAGCCGACCGTCGTGGCCACCGCCGGCCCCGGGATGGCGACGGCCGCCGGTGACCAGCTCTTCGCCCGCGCCTTCACCCTGCTCGTCGCCAACGGCCGTCCCGACGAGGTTCGGGTGCTGTCCGACGCCGGATCCGCGCTGGCCCGGGGCGAGCTGCTCCAGCGTGAGGACGCCTGGAACGCGGAGGTGACGCTGGACCGCTACCTGCTGCGCTGCGAGCTGAAGACCGCGCGCCTGTTCGAGTCGGCCTGCACCCTGGGTGTCATGGAGTCGCCCGCGACCGCCACCGATCCACGGATGCTCGCCCCGTTCGGGCGGGACGTCGGCCTCGCGTTCCAGATCCTCGACGACGTGCTCGACGTGCAGGGCCCCGCCGAGCGCACGGGCAAGCACCGAGGCACCGACCTGCTGGACGGCACCGTCACCCTCCCGTTCATCCTGGCGCGTGAGCGCGACCCCGCGTTGCGCGCGATCGAGCCGCGGACGATCACCAGTGCCGAGCAGGCCGAGCAGGTCTGCGACGCCATCGCAAGCACGGGCGCGCTCGCCGAGGCCCGCGAGCAGGCCCTGGCGCTCGTGGAACGCGCGCGGGCGTCGCTTCCCGACGGTCTGGGGCGGGCCCAGCGCGAGGCGCTGGAGCTCGTCGCCCACGGCGTGGTGGCACGCTACGCCTGAGACGCAGCGCCGCGGCCTGGTCCGGGGCTAGAAGTCCTCGGGCTGGATGTGGCCTGCGTCAAGCGCGCGGACGAACCGGTCGATCTCGTCCTCCATGTTCGCGTGGAGGATGCGGCGCAGATCGCTCACCAGCGTCTCGGTCCCGCGGTCGAGCTCGTCGTCGAACTCCTCGACGAGCTCCTGCTCGAAGACCCCGGTGCCGTGCCACTCGCAGTTGGGGCACCGCAGGGTGACCTCCCAATGGCGGGGGCCCGCTTCGGACCACTCCGTGGGGTACACCAGGTTCGAGTCGCACGAGCCGCAGAGGTGCAGCGGCGTCCGGGTCTCCGCGGGGCCGGGGCTCGGCGCCACGGCATCCGACCGGACGACCTGGTCCTCGAAGTAGACGACCTCGATCGTCTTCCCGGACGGGAGGACGACCTTGCGCACGTAGTGGTGTTGATCCGGGTTGGGAGCCATTTCGCAGTCCTTGGTGACGCTCACTTCATCGGCGGCGTCGCCGCAGGACTTGAGCCCGACCTCGGCGGCTGTTCGGGGCCCGGTCGATCCGGCGCTACCCTTCAACCGACCCCCCGGACGAACGGAACCTCCACGCATGCCGAACATCGGACCCCTCGAGCTGGCGATCGTGCTGCTC
>NZ_JBFIGP010000214.1:0-6870 GCF_041602235.1 Paraconexibacter sp. | reverse complement strand
GGACTTCAGGAGGTCCGGACGCCGGGTGGCGATCGCCCGCCGCAGGGGCAGCAGGAGGTTGCGCGAGGTGAGGACCGTGCGGGCCCAGTCCGCGCCCGCCGCGCGTGCCAGCGGCGGCGCCCACCACGGGGGCACCTCCTGGAGCAGCGCGACGTCCCACTCCCACCCGGCGAGCGCGGCCGAGAACTCGGGCAGCAGCGATCGGGGCGTCTCCGGGAGGGACCGTCCGTGGAACAGGTTCCAGGTGAGGACGCGCACGCGCGTATCCTTCCGCAGCTCATGCCCCGACACCTCCTGACCGGACTCGAACTCAGCGCCGACGAGCTGCACGCGCTCCTGGATCGTGCGATCGAGCTGAAGGCCGCGCCCCACTCCAGCACCGCCCTGCGTGACACGGTGGTCGCGCTGATCTTCGAGAAGCCGTCGACGCGAACGCGGCTCAGCTTCGAGGCCGGCATCGTCGAGCTGGGCGGGCACCCGATGCTCCTGCGTTCCGGTGAGCTGCAGCTGTCCCGCGGCGAGTCCGTGAAGGACACCGCCCGCATCCTCAGCCGGCACGTCCAGGCCGTGGGCGTGCGTACCGGTCCCGACGAGCTGCTCGAGGAGCTGGCGGCGGAAGGCGACATCCCCGTCTTCAACATGCTCACGGCCGGGCACCATCCGTGTCAGGCGCTCGCCGACCTGATGACGATGCGCGAGACCTTCGGGACGCTCGAGGGCCTGAAGCTCGCGTACGTCGGCGACGGGAACAACGTGGCCCGGTCGCTGGCGCTCCTCGGGGGCCTCGCGGGGGTCGAGGTGGCCGTCGCCGCTCCCGACGGCTACCAGCTCGAGGCGGAGTGCGGTGCGACGTTGACCGACGATCCGGCCGAGGCGGTCGCGGGCGCGCACGCGATCTACGCGGACGTCTGGGTGAGCATGGGGGACGAGGACACGGCCGCCGCGCGCCGCGCCGCGCTCGAGCCCTACCGCATCGACGACGCCCTGCTCGATCGCGCGGCGCCCGGGGCCGTGGCGCTGCACTGCCTGCCGGCCCACCCCGGGGAGGAGATCACCGCCGAGGTGCTCTACGGGGAGCGCCAGCGCATCTGGGACCAGGCCGAGAACCGCCGGCACGTGCAGAAGGCGATGCTCGAGCTGCTGCTGGCTGCGCCGCGCTGAACGGCACGAGTCCCGTCCGAGGATCCGCGACCGCACGTCGCAGGACGCGGGTCGGATACCGTCCGCACTGACACGCATCGCACTCACGGAGAGGGAGCACGACCGCCATGCCGCAGCCCAAGGACCCCGCAGGATCGCCGCGCAAGCGCACCGCGCCGGGGTCGTCGGCGGGTGCCGCGCGAGCGGCGGGCGGCGCCAAGAAGCCTGCGGCGAAGGCGCCGGCCTCGGGCAAGCGTCTGCCGGCCACCACGCCGCGGCGCCCGGTCGCGCAGGCCGCCGCGGGCGACGAGGCGGCCGCGGTCGCCCGTGACGAGGCCCTGCGGTCCAACATCGCCCAGCTCCGGGACCTGCTCGCCGGTGGGGTCGTGCTGAGCGCCCAGCGCGTGCAGGAGGCGATGGACGACGCGGTCGCCCGCGGCCGCTTGACGCGGGGGGACGCCGAGCAGCTCGCCCAGGGCCTCGTCAGCACCGGGCGGCAGCAGGCGTTCGACCTGCTCAGCCAGGTCGAGACGCTGCTCGGGCGCGGGCCCTTCGACCTGGACGACGCGGCGCGCAAGGTGCGGGACACGGCGGCCAAGGGGGGCGACCGCGCGATCCGCTCCGCCGAGAAGGTCCGGCGCGCCGCGCGGCTCGGCCCCTTCCCGATCCCGGACTACGACGAGCTGACCGCCGCCCAGGTGATCGACCGGCTGCGCGACCTCGCGAGCAGCGACCTCCGCAAGGTGCGCGACTACGAGGAGCGCAACGCCAACCGCAAGTCGGTGCTGGCGGCCGTCGACAAGGCGCTGGCCTGATCCGCGGCGGGCACTCAGCCCGCGATCTCGTCGGCGCGCACGTAGTCCGCCGACCCCAGCAGCGCATCCGCGTCGGTCAGCCACGGCGCTCCGGGCCAGTCCAGGCCGGTCGCCCGCGCCATGCGCCGCGCGTACCGCTCCCGCAGGTCCTGCACGGGACCGTGGTCCAGCAGATCGAGCTCGTGCAGCAGCCGGGCCGCCATCCGTCGGCGGCGCAGCACGCGTGAGGTCGCCAGGTGCGCGGCGATGCGCTCCTGCCCGTGGTCGGGGACGCGGCGCTCGAACGCGAAGGCCGCGGCCTCGGCCACGTGCGGGGGCAGCAGGTGGCGCTCCTCGAAGCGCCATCGCGCGTCGCGGCCGGCCAGCAGGACGGCGTGCCCGGCCTCGTGGAAGAGCGCCTCGGCGTCCTGGATGCCTCCGGTGGGACCGACGACCAGATGGATGTCCCCCGGGACCCGCACCGCGGCGCAGAACGCTCGCGACGACTTCCCGGGCCGCGCCGCGACGTCGATCGTGAACCCCGGATCGTCCGGATCGGTGCCGTGTTCCACGAGCGCGCTGCGCAGCGACGGGAGGAGGGCGTGGGACGGGAACGCCTGGTCGGCCCAGATCGCCCGGTGCCAGCGGGGTACGTCGGCGCGCGTGTACGCGTCCCCGAGGTCGGGCGGGTCCTCGTCGCGCAGCAGCGCCTCGGCACGCCGCGCCAGGCCGCCGAGGTCGATGCCGGTCATCGCCGTCCACAGCGCGCGGTACGACGGCCAGCCGAGCCGCCGGGTCTCGCTGCGGATCACCTCCAGGGCGGCGCCGGCGGACGGGCTGAGCGTCTCGGTGGTCAGCTCCAGGCGTCGCTGCTCGATCCTCGCCCGTTCCAGGACGTCGGTCTCGACCGCGAGGTCGGCGGTCAGCGCGGGCAGGCCGCCGGAGGCCGCCCGGCGGCTGCGCTCGTCGTCGTGCGGTGCGGTGAGCGCCCGCAGCCGCGCGGTCACCGCGAAGCGCCACAGCCGGCGGGCTCCGACGTTCCCGGTGGCGGCCCGCTCGCCGAGCGCCTCGACCGCCTGTACCGACCAGCAGTCCGCGTGGGCGGCGTGGATGGCGGCCGGGTCCCAGGACTGATCGAGCCCGGCGAAGTACCGGTGGTGGGCGCCGCCGAGGGCGGTCGCGTACTCCTGGGCGCGAGCCCGGTAGGCGCTCATCTGCATCGGGATGCCATCCTGACAGTCATGGATGCCCCCGCCGCCGCACGACCCCAGACGGGCCAGGAGCTCGAGCTGACCATCGATCGGCTGGCGCACGGGGGCAACGGCGTGGCCCGCCATGCGGGCGGGTACGTCGTGTTCGTCCAGGGGGCGGTCCCGGGCGACACGGTGCGCGCGGTCATCACCAAGCGCAACCGTCGCTATGCGGAGGCGCGCACGCTCGAGGTGATCGAGCCGAGCCCGGATCGCATCCCGGCGGTCGCCGAGCACCCGGGCGCCGCCTGGCAGGTGCTGCCCTACGCCAAGCAGCTCGAGCACAAGCAGGAGCACGTCGAGGACGCCCTGCGGCGCATCGGCAAGCTCGACGGATTCGTGATGGAGCCGATCGTCCCGGCGGTGCAGGAGTGGGGGTACCGCAACAAGCTCGAGTACTCCTTCGGCGTGGACCCCGACGCTCCCGGAGGGATCGTGTGCGGCTTCCACGCCCCTGGGTCGTGGGAGACCATCGTCGACGGCGAGTCGAAGCTGGGTTCGGACCGTGCCAACGCCGCCCGCGAGCAGGTGCTGACGTGGGCGAGGGCCCAGGGCCTGACGGCGTACGACCGCCGATCGACCGTCGGCTTCCTGCGCAATCTCGTCATCCGCGAGGGACGACGCACCGGTGAGCTCCAGGTACGGCTCGTCACCTCGCCGGGCGAGCTCGACAGCGCGTCGTTCGAGGAGGCGGTCCCGTGCGACTCCCTGGTCTGGACGCAGGTCGACGGCGTCGGCGAGACGACGATGGGCGGCTTCTCCGAGTTGGTCGCCGGTCGCCCCGCCATCCACGAGGAGCTGTCGGGCCTGCGGTTCGCCATCAGCGCCGAGGCGTTCTTCCAGACCAACACGGAGATGGCCGAGCAGCTGTACGCGGTCGCCGCCGAGTTCGCGGAGCTCAAGGGCTGGGAGCGGGTCTACGACCTGTTCTGCGGCATCGGCACCATCGGGCTCGTCCTGTCGCAGCGCGCGGGCGAGGTCTGGGGGCTGGAGATCGTCGAGCAGGCGATCGAGGACGCCATCGCCAACGCCCGGGCCAACGAGATCGGCAACGCGCAGTTCTTCGCGGGCGACGTCCGCCTCGCGCTTCGCGAGCTCGCGGCGAAGGCCAAGAAGCCCGACCTGGTGGTCGTCGACCCGCCCCGGGCGGGCCTCTCGCAGAAGGTCGTGCGGCGCATCGTCGAGACCGCGCCCAAGCGGATCGTCTACGTCAGCTGCAACCCGACGACGCTGGCGCCCAACGCGGCCCAGCTCGTGGAGGCGGGATACGTGCTGCGCAAGGTCCGACCCGTCGACATGTTCCCGCAGACCCCGCACATCGAGGCGGTCGCCCAGTTCGACGCGGGCCCCGGCGGGGTCGGCAACCCCGACCGGGACTGACGCCGCCCGGACGGGCGGTCAGGCGGGGGTGCTGCTCGGCGCGCGGTCGCCGGGCGTGACGGTCGTGACGGGCAGGCCCAGGCCGTTGAGCTTGCTGGGCAGGTCGAGGTGCAGCCACCGGGAGACCCGGGCCGGCAGCGTCGACAGGATCACCTCGTCGAACCCCATGAGGTTCACGGCGTCCTGGATGGCGGTGAGCGGCGCGGGGTCGCCGATCAGGCCTTCGACGTCGGACCCCGCCGCCTCGGACAGGAGCGGCAGCGCCAGTTCCAGCGTCGCGGCCGCCTCGGTGTCGGGCGTGTCCTCGGGGTCCACGAACTTGTGCAGCCCGTGCGCGGAGTTCGGGATGAGCAGCGAGAAGGTGCACGGACCCTTCGCGGCGCGGTCCCGCACGGCGTCGAGCAGTGCGGGCGTCGCTGCGGTCTTGTGCGCGACGACGAGGACTCGGGTGACCGACATGCGGGAAGCCTCCGGGGTGGGTTGTGGCGGATGCCACGATCGTGTCATCGGCGCGTGGCGGGCGCAACCCGGCATCATTGGGGGTGTGAGCGTCCCGGAGGCACACGTCAGGCGCGACGCCGTGCTCTTCACGCTCGCGTCGATGGTCGCGCTGGTGGCGCTCGTCCTGTTCGTGCCGGACCTGCGTGACCTCGCCTCGGCCGCGTTCCGCGGGGACACGGAGACCGCGCGCGAGCGTCTGGACGGGCTCGGGATCATGGGCGTCGTCCTGCTCTACGCCTTCATGATGGTGCACATCGTGGTGCCGTACCCGTCGGAGGTGGCCAGCGCTGCGGCGGGCTACGTGTACGGCTTCTGGCTGGCCCTGCCGATCGCGATGGTGGGGTGGACGCTGTCGGCGATCGGCACGTACTACGTCGGCCAGCACCTCGGCCGCCCCGCGATCCACCGCCTGGTCGGGGAGACCCGCGCGAACCGCGCCGAGCAGATGGTGGCGCGCGGCGGTGCGGGCGCCCTGCTCGCCGCCCGGCTCATCCCGATCGTGCCGTTCAGCCTGATCGGGTTCGTCGCCGGGGCCACGCGTGTCCCGCTCGTGCGCTTCGTCTGGACGACGGTCGTCGGCTTCCTGCCGCTGACAGCGGCCTGCGTCTACCTCGGCTCGCGGCTGGAGTCGCTGCACCCGTCGGACCCGTTGGTGTGGGTGGCGCTCGCGCCGCTGCTGCTCGCCGTCATCGCCGGCGTGTGGGCGCATCGCCGACGGAACGGCGGCAGCCGTCAGACGGTCACGCAGGAGGGGTAGCGGTCATCTCGTCCGGGGTCCCATCGGAGCGCGGGTCGGCGCCTGGCTCCCATGAGACGAGCTGCAGCACCACGCCACACGGGTCCGTGACCTGGAAGTAGCGCTCGCCCCAGGGCTCGGTCTCGATCGGCGTGGTGATGACCACGCCCTCATCCTGGAGCCGCGTGTACTCGCGATCGACGTCCTCGACGACGAACGCCAGGAGGACTCCTGCGGCATGGCAGTCACGCAAGGTTTCCGGCTTCATGCTTGGCAGGCCCGTGCGCAAGAAGACCAGGTTGAAGCCGGCGTCATCGCGGCGTATCGAGACGACGCCGTCGGCAGCCATCTCCTGGGTGAAGCCGAGGTGATGACAGGCGAACGCGGCCGACGCCTGCGGGTCCTCGACGTTCAGGCAGACCGCGGACGAGGTGATGGGTTGCACGAGGGCTCCTGTGGGATCGCGGGTGTACGACGTACTGCGTACACCGTACAGTGTACATAGTTTCCGGCCCGCGATGATCTGCCCATGACCGACTCGACCGGCGGCGGTGACCCCGCGCGGACCCTCGCCCTGCTGTGGCGTCACGAGGTGCCGCTGCCCGCGCGCCGTGGGCCGCGGCAGGGCCTGAGCGTCGACCGCGTGGTCCGCGCCGCGATCGCCGTCGCGGACGCCGAGGGCCTGGAGGCGGTCACGATGCGGCGGCTGGCCTCCGACCTCGGCGTGGCTCCGATGACGCTCTACGGGTACGTGCCCGGGAAGGCCGAGTTGCTCGATCTCATGCTCGACGATCGCTACGGCGCGATGCCTCGGCCGTCCTGGGGGCGGCTGGGCTGGCGCCGAAGGCTGACCGCGGTCGCTGACGCGAACCGCGCGCTGTATGCAGCGCATCCTTGGGCTGCGACAGTGTCGACCGGCCGGCCACCACTCGGGCCGGGACAGATGGCGAAGTACGAGTACGAGCTCGCTGCCGTCGCAGGCACGGGCCTCGGCGACATCGAGCTCGACGCGATCCTGGCGCTCGTCCTGGGCTTCGTCCGGACGAACGCGATCGAGGCCCAGGCCACG
>NZ_JBFIGP010000213.1:0-6883 GCF_041602235.1 Paraconexibacter sp. | reverse complement strand
GCCGCCGATCGAGACCCAGACGCCCGAGTCGATACCCGGGGACCGTGCCGTAGCCGGCGGCCATCGTCCGCGAAGGAAGCTCGTCACGCCGGACTTGGGTGGGCGCGATCGTGTGGAACGCGACGACCTCGAGGCTGCCTGGTTCGGTCCACACCGTCGTCGCGGAGATCCCGGCGCGCTCGGCGCGAAGCGCCTGTCCCCGGAGCCAGTCGTTCAACCTGGCGTTCCCGCAGTCGAATACCTCGGTCTCGTGCTCGGCGGCGAGCCGCGCCGACCGGTAGATCACGCGCGATCGAAGGCGCGCTTACGGCGCGCGACCTTGCGCAGGTGCGGCGCGCGATCCGCGACGTCGAGCGAGGCCATCAGCGCATCGAACTGCTCGGCCGGCATGACGGTCTGCTCGGCCTGGCTGAGCACGTCATCTGCCGCGCGGGTAGCCGCACCAAGGACGAACGCGGACACCGACACCCGCTCGAGGGCAGCCGCCCGCGAGATCCGAGCCTCGCTCTCGACGTCTGCTCGCATCTCGATTCGCTTCGTGCGTGCGGCCATGAACGCAATGTACGGCAGTTGTACGGAAGTTGCTAGCGGGCCGAAGTGCCGTCTGAGCGACTAGGCCACGTCGAGGAACGTCTCGAAACGCGCGGCGAGGCGCTCGCGGTCGGGACGCTCGGACACTCGCGATGGCTGCAGGATGTGGGCGCCGTGGAAGTGCTGAAGCCCGTTCTTGAGCATCGGGCCGTCGATCTCGTTGAGGAGACGGGTATGAATGTGAACGACGCCGTCTGGGTCGATGCCCAACAGGTTGCGGTCGTAGGCCAGGTGGTGAATGGCGCACAGCGCAAGGCCGTTGTTCACGCTCGCCGAACCGTCGGGGTCGCGGTCCTCGATGATGTGCGCTGCCTGAAGCAGCGACGCTTCCTTCAGCGAACAGATCGTGCAGCGGGTCCGGTACGCCAGGAGGACGGCGCGCCTGAACCGATGTTGATGGAGCCGATAGGCGGCCTCCCGTGTTGCGTACCGCCGGGTCGCCTCGTCGCTGACAAGACCACGTTCGGTGGTGTCAGCGACCGGCAGACCAACCTCGAGCATCGCGGTACGCGTGGTCGCGTCGATCGCCGTGACGAACGCTGGCGCTATCGGCGTGTACTGGCCGGGCGCGATGCCCCGGAAGTAGATGAGCGGCACCGCCCGCTCGTGCGCCTCGAAGAGCTTGCGATTGTCCGCCTCCGACAGTGCTAGGGCTCGATCCGACCCGCGGGCGGCGTCGCGGAAACGGTATGCGAAGCGACCGGTCGCAGGGTCATAGGTGTCCTCGTACGGCGCCTGCTTCCCGGGCTTGGGCGGTGCGGTCACGAGACACAGCGCGGCGGGACCTTGGAGTTCCTTCGGACGGAAGATGCCGCTGTAGAAGGAGCCGAAGCTCACCCGCTGTCCCTGGAACTCGAAGCCGGCTTGGAGAGCGGCCAGGGGGACCAGGTCGGTGTAGCGTCGTGAGAGCTCGCGAGCCCGCTCGAGCGCCGCCTTACGAAGGGCACGGTCGTGATCACTCTCCACGGCGCGAGTATCGCCGCGCGTGTCACGAAATGCGACCGCTGTTGAGCCGCCGGCGCGGCGCGCCTGCTGCTCCCCTACAACCCCAACCGCCCCGCCAGCGCCTGCGCGGGCAGGGCACCCACGATCCGATCCACCTCCGCACCCCCGCGGATCACGACCATCGTCGGGATCGACGCCACGCCGAACCGGGACGCGAGCGCCGGCTCCTCGTCGATGTTCACCTTCACGACCTTGACCCTGCCGGCGTGCTGGGCGGCGAGCTGCTGCAGGGCGGGCGCGATGATGCGGCACGGGCCGCACCACGGCGCCCAGAAGTCCACGAGCACCGGGACCGACGCGGTGGTCTCGGCGGCGAACGTCGCGGTCGTCGCGTCGACGAGCCACGGCAGCTTCGCGTGGCAGCGCCCGCAGGCCGGGGCGCCGGTCGGGGTCGGGTTCAGCCGGTTGCGCTGACCGCAGGCCGGGCAGCTCGTGATCGGGGCGGCGGTGGAAGGCGTGGTCGTGGCCATGCCTCGATGAGACCAGACGCGACACGCCCGCACATCCGCACAACTCCGAACCCCGCACCCGGTGCGCGCCGCAGGCGCGCCCGCCAGGCAAGTGCGCCCGCCCGGCAGACGCGCCAGCGCCCTGACGCGCCAGCGCGACCGTCCGCGCCGCCCACGCGACCGCCCAGGCCACCCGGCGCGCCCACCCCCACCGCCCTACAGCCTCACCGTCCGCCCCACCTCCAACCGCTCCCGCAACCGCACGTCGTGCGTCGCCACGACGACCGCCCCACCCCAGCCGGCGAGGGCGGCCTCGAGCACCTCGAGGGACTCGACGTCGAGGTTGTTGCTCGGCTCGTCGAGCAACAGGACCCCGGCACCGAGCGCCCCGATCACGGCGAGCTCGGCTCGTGTCCGCTCCCCGGACGAGAGCGTCGCAGCGGACCGGTCAGCGTGATCGGCCCCGAGGCCGAACGCTCCGAGCGCCGCGCGTGCGACTTGATCCTCGACGCCCGCCAGCTCGGCGACCGCCGCCGCCAGCGGTCGGTCCTCGGACAGACCATCACGGTCCTGCCCGAGCACCGCGACGCGCACGTTCGCCGCCTGCCATCGCTCTCCGGCCGCCAGCGGCAGCGCACCGGCGAGGGCGGCGAGCACGGTCGACTTGCCACTGGCGTTGGGCCCCCGCAGCTCGACCCGCTCACCAAGGCGCACCGACAGATCCAGCGGACCCAGACGCCAGCTCCCACGCTGCAGCACCCCGGCGGTGAGCGCCAGCACCGGCCCGCCGCCGACGACACCGCCACCTCCCCTGCCACGGCCACCTCGACCGTCCCCACCATCAAGGCCCAGCCGCAGCGTCGGCGCCTGCCACGGCGCGTCGGGCACCTCGATCCGCTGCGCGCGGTCGCCGATCTTCCGAGCCCGCGACTGGCGCTGCTGGGCGCGCATCTCGAAGAAGCGCCGCTGGGACTTGTCGTTGTCGCGCGGGCGGTTGCGGACCGCGGCGATGGTCCCCTGCGCGCGCTGTCGCGTCTGCATCTCTGCCTGCCTGAGCTTCCGACGCCGTCGCAGCGCGTCGTCGTGCGCCGCCTGGGCGCGTGCTCTCGCCGCCTCGCGCGCGGCCTCCATCGCGGCGAAGCCGCCCGCGTGCACCTCACCGCGGCCCGTCCGCGGATCCAGCACGAGGACCTCGTCGGCGACCTCGGCGAGCAGCGTGCGGTCGTGACTGACCACCACGAGCCCGGAGGGGTGGTCGTCGATCACCGACGCCAAGACCTCGAGGCCCGCATCATCGAGATGGGTGGTGGGCTCGTCGAGCAGCAGGCTGTCGTGGCGTGCCGCGACCAGCCCCACCAGACCGGCCCGCGCACGCTGCCCGCCCGACAGGCTCGAGACCGGTCGCTGCAGCAGGTCGCGGTCGAGCCCCAGCCGGTCGGCGGCGACCTCGAGCCGCACCACAGCGTCGGCGCCGCCCAGCGCCAGCCACACCTCCAGAGCCTCCGCGTGCGGCTCGATCGCAGAGAGGTCACCGTCCGCCAGCCGTGCTGCGAGCGCATCGACCCGCCGCTGCGCACCGGCGACCCCGACCCGTTCCAGCAGCACGTCCGCCAGCGACAACTGCGCCGCGCCCCGGACGGCGGACCGGGGCTCCAGCCCCGTGAACAGGCCGACGCTGCCCTCGCGCACGACGCGCCCGGCGTCGGGCGGCTCGGTCCCCGCGAGGATCCGCAGCAGCGTCGACTTGCCGGCCCCGTTGGGCCCGATGACGGCAAGACGGCTTGACGCGCCAACCCGTAGGTCGATGCCGTCGAGGATGGTTCGTGCGCCGCGACGACGGACGATGCCGTGCGCGACCAAGCGTGAAGCAGACAAGAGAGACTCCCAGGCGGTCGAACGAGCGGACAGCCAGCCGCGGCACCGGCACGAAGCCGGGCGGGTCAAGGCGGCGATGGCAGCTCAGACGTTGCGCATAGGAGGCCCGGTGAGGGCCGCGCCCGACGGTATCACGACACGGCGCGCACTCCCACGCCGCGCCGCCTCACCCCGTGTACACGAACACCTCCGCCTTCACGTTCGGATCCCGCGCGAGCGACTTGTCGATCACGCCCTCGAGGTACCAGCGCTGCGTGTTGTACTGCGCGTCGAACGACGGGGCGGCGTCCGGCGGCACGGTGATCGAGAAGGAGAGGTCCTGGTACTGGCCGGCGGGCAGCTCGGTCTTGCCCATGAGCTCGACGCGGGTCTTGTCGTCGATGTCGGAGTTGGCGTCGGGATCGCTGCGATGGCGGCGGAGCTGGACGCGCACGCCGCTGGCCTTGATCGTCTCGCTGGGCGCGAAGGTGAACCGGCCGGTGATCGTCTCGCCCGGGCGCACGACGCGGGAGGACGGCTCGATCGACATCGGCCAGGCCTCGGAGCACTCCAGCGGACCGGTCGCCCACATCGGATGCTGGTCGGCCGGCACCAGCACGGTCAGCGGCGCCTCGGCGCGGGCGTCACGCGCGAGCTTGCGGTCGACGACCGCGCGCACCTTCCACTCGACCGACTTGAAGGCGGTGCCCGGCGCCTCGCGCGGCACGTCGAAGACCGCCTCGACCCCGCCGGTCAGGCCCGAATCGCTGAGGTCCACCTGCTGGACGACCACGATGACATCCGAATGCGTCGTGCTGGTCGTGCGGTCCCCGTCGCTATCGGTCGTGTCGTGCTTGTAGGTGTTGCGGTACAGCAGCTCGATACGGGCACCCTGCGTCTTGCGATCGGGCGCGCCGAACGTCGCGCGTGCTCGGACGGTCCCGCCCGCCACCACCGTGTCGCTGTCGAGCTGGATCTCGACGTCTGGCTTGCCTCCGAACAGTCCCATGTCACCTTCCTGTCGTGGAATGTCGCAGTTGCGATCCTACGTGCCGTCCGTCCGCGCGCACGGTCAGGTGCCCCCGAAGACGGCGGTGCCGCCGTAGCCCAGCGCCTGTGCCCGCTCGTTGCTGACGATCTCGCGGCCGAACGGGCGGATCGACACCGCGAGCAGCCGGAAGTTCGCGAGGCCGAGCGGTATGCCGATGATCGTCAGGCACAGCGCCACGCCGGTGACGATGTGCAGGAGCGCCAGCCACCACCCCGCCACCAGGAACCACAGGACGTTGCCCAGGGTCGACCCCGCGCCCTTGCCCTCCTGCGGGATGACCGCCCGCCCGAACGGCCAGACGCCGTAGAGCGCGATGCGCAGCGCAGCGACACCGAACGGGATCGTGACGATGAGCAGGAAGCAGATCAGCGCCGCGAACGCGTAGCCGACGAACAGCCAGAAGCCGGCCAACACAAACCAGATGATGTTGAGGACCAGGCGCACCGGGCCGCTACCCGCGCCCCTCGAGGAACGCCCGCAGCATCGCCTTCCCGCCGCTCGGCACCGGCGCGCCGTGGGAGAACAGCATCACGTCGAAGTGCAGGATGCCGGGGATGACCTCGTCCATGGCCGCACGCTACCGGGCGCCACCGCCCGCGCGGGCGGCGTCCAGCACGAGCCGCTGCTCGGCCGCCGCCAGCAGCCTCCGCGTCCGCTCCACCGCATCGGGAGTCACGGACACCGCGTCGATCCCGGCCCGCACCAGCAGCTCCGCGTACTCCGGGTGCACCGACGGCGCCTGGCCGCAGATCGAGGTGCGCAGGCCCAGCGACCGCGCGTGCGGGATCAGCTGCTCGAGGTACGCGACGACCGCGCCGTCGCGCTCGTCGAACGTCTCGGCCAGCATCTCGGAGTCGCGATCTGCGCCGAGCAACAACTGCGTCAGGTCGTTGGACCCGATCGAGATCCCGGCGATCCCCAGCTTCGCGTAGCGCTCAAGGGAGAACAGCACCGACGGCACCTCGGCCATCACCCACAGCTCGAAGCCGGGCCGGTCCAGCAGGCCGCGCTGGGCGAACAGCTCGCGGCAGGTCCGCAGCTCGCGCTCTGTCCTCACGAACGGCAGCATCACATGCAGGTTGCGGTGCCCCGCGTCCCACACCTGGGCGATCGCGTCGAGCTCGAGCCCCAGCAGGTCGGGCTCCTTCGTGTACCGCAGCGCGCCGCGGTAGCCGATCATCGGGTTGGCCTCCTGCGGCTCGAACCGCTCGCCGCCGCGCAGCCCGCGGAACTCGTTGGTGCGGAAGTCGATCGTCCGGTAGGTGATCGGCCGGGGCGCGAAGCCCGCCGCGAACGTCGTGAGGGCCTCGGCCATCCGCGCGACGAACTCCTCGGTGCGGCCCTCCTCGATGAGCAGCCGGGGGTGCTCGCCGTCCAGCGCCTCCAGCACCATCATCTCCGCTCGCAACAGGCCGACGCCGTCGACCGGCAGCGCCGCGGTCTTCGCGACCTGCGACGGCTCGGAGAGGTTCACGAGCAGCAAGGTGCCCGTCACGGCCGGCGCGGCGGCGAGCGCACCGCCCGCGGCCTCGGCAGCCGGAGCCGGGGCGCGCTCCGCGCCCTCACGGACCTCCCCGAGCGTCGCGTCGACGGTGACGACCTCCCCCGTGCGCAGCTGCTGCGTGCCCGAGCCGGTGCCGACCACGCACGGGATCCCGAGCTCACGCGAGACGATCGCCGCGTGGCAGGTCATGCCGCCCGAGTCCGTGACGACCGCCGCGGCTCGGCGCAGCATCGGCACCCAGTCCGGCGTGGTCATGTGCGCCACGAGCACGTCGCCGTCCTGCAGTTGCGCGCCGTCGGACGGGGACTGGAGCACGCGCACCGGGCCCGACGCGCGTCCGGGAGCGGCCCCGAGGCCGTGGAGGAGCGACTTGCCGACCGGCCCCGTCGCGACGCTCGCGTCGGCGGTCGCGGGACCGTCCAGCGAGGT
>NZ_JBFIGP010000212.1:0-6889 GCF_041602235.1 Paraconexibacter sp. | reverse complement strand
ATCCCGAGGCTCTCGAGCGTGCGGGCGCTCAGGGCTTCCCAGCCGTCCTCTCGCCGCGCGAACCACGCGACGCCGCAGGGCACGCGGACGGTCGGGTCCAGCTCATCCCAGAGCACCGAGGCCCGGGCGGCATCCTGCGCGTGCCACACGTCGTCGCCGTGGGCGCAGCGGATCAGGCGCGACTCCCCGCCGCTGCCGGCCCGCACGTGCCCCGGCGAGACCGGCTCGACTAGCGTGACGTCCCAGCCGCTGCGAGCGAGCCGGTCGGCGACCGACGCTCCAAGGACACCGGCACCGCACACGATGACCGAGGAGCTCACGAGGCCGACGCTACCTCCGAGGCGACGGGGTGGCCAGTCCGCGCCCGCTCAACGCACCCGGAACGCCATCGCCTTGACCTGGGACGTCCGGTACGGCGGCGCGGCCTCGTGCGTGAGGCGCAAACGCCAGCGACCGGCCTTGCGCACCTTCTGCTTGAGCGTGACGGTCTTGTTGGCGGGCTTGCGCGACTTGTGCAGCGTCTTCCACGTCCCGGGGACCGCCTTCTTGCGCACGCCCTTCTTCTTGGGCTTCGGCGGGGAGTACCACTGCCACTGGGCGAGGATCTTCCCGCTCACGCTGCTCGCGCCCGGCGGCCGTCCGAGCGACACCCGCACGCGGCAGGAGCGCTTCTTGCAGGCGACCTTCTTGTCGCCCCGGTACACGGCGCGGAACGTCGAGACGACCTGGCCGGGCGCGACCTTCTCGATCGGCACCTCCTTGACGGCGGTGTTGCCGAACCCGTCGATCGCGATGACGTCGATCGTGTGACGACCGAGCGGCAGGTCGCTGCTCTTGTACCAGGGGGTGAGCCCCACGATCCGGTCGTTCCCCACGTCCGCACCGGTGAAGTTGCGGATCTCGTTGACGCCGTCGAACCGGAAGGTGATCCGGCCGATCCCGTTGGCGTCGGTGGCCTTGGCCTGGATGTCGATCTTGTCGGAGTACTGCTGGCCGGGGGCCGGGCTGAGCACGGTGATCTCCGGGGGCCGGAAGTCGCCGCACTCCTGGCCGGCGAGCGTGTCGATGCCCGCCACGGCCTGCTCGAAGGCCGTGTAGGCCGGCTTGCGCTCCCCGGTGGCCCTCAGCAGGCCGAAGTTCTCGTCCGGGTTGCTGGGAGTGCGTCCGCGGTCCTGGATCTCGAACCAGTAGGCGGTCTGGACGTACGCGTCCTGCGTGAGGCAGTGGGCGGCCTCGCGCAGGAACTGCGCCTGCTGGGCCTCGGTGACGCCCCCCGGCTTCCTCCCGGCCTCCAGGCCCTGGTTGCACGAGGTGGCACCGGTGGCCGTCGACCAGCCGATCTCGAGCAGGATCGGCTTGTCGTCCCCGTTGGCGAGCATCGTCTTGCGCACCTCGCGGTAACCGAGGAACGAGGTCTGGCCGAGCTTGCTGCTGTCGGCCGGGTCGCGGTAGTAGAGGTACGGCGACGCGATGTTGCAGGCGGTGTCGGCGTCGACGCCGACGGCGTCGAAGTGCCCCTTCGCGCCGCGATCGTAGGCGGCCTGCAGGAAGCGCCAGTTGCCCGAGGTGAGCGGTGTGAACACGACCTTCGCGCTCGGGTCCGCGCCCCGGACCGCGGCGGCCGACCGCTTCAGCAGATCGACGTAGCGGTCGGGCTCGGGGGCACCCGTCCAGAACACCTTCTCGTCGGCCTCGTTCCAGACCGCGAACGACGTCGGCGTGCTCGCCCCGCCCGCGCCGTGGCCGGCCAGGTGGCCGGCGAAGGTCCCCAGCGCCGCGGCGAAGCCCGCGGGTTCGGGCGGCGTGCTCCCCCGGGCCCCAGGGTCCGCGACGTCCCAGGCGGACGCCCCGAAGAACACGACGGTCACCGCGATCCCGTGCTTGTTCAGGTTGAGGATCGTCCGGGCGTACTGGTCCATCTTGCCGGTGTCGTACGCACCCTGCTTGGGCTCGATGACGTCCCATGTGACGAAGATCTTGGCCGTCTTCGGAGCGAGCTTGGTCACCTCGGTGACGAGCGGGTTCTCCGGCGGCAGGTCGCCCGGCATCACCAATCCGTAGGTGGCGGCGTGGGCGGGGGAGGAGACGCTGCACGCGACCGCTGCACTGCACAGCAGGGTGAGCATCGACGTCGTACGCATAGGGGCTGGACCTCGGAGGCGGAGATGGACGACGACCCCTGTGCGCGGAGCCTGATGGTGGTTGTAGCGCAACGGCGTGCTCGGCGATAGCGCCGCCGACACCCTGCTGATCGGCCGATGGTGCCGTGATCTGAAGGACCGCGCAAGGCGTCGCAGATTATGGTCGTGCGATGACCGCTCCCCGTACGGTGACCAGCCTGCTCGACGGCGCCCGGATCCCGCGTGCCGCGAGCTCGGTGCGGGTGTCCCGCAACCCCGCCCGCCTCGACGAGGTGGTCGCCGAGGTCCAGCTCGACGACGCGGGGTCGCTCGTCGAGGCCTGCCGGCACGCACGGGCCGCCCAGAGCGCCTGGGCGGCGACGCCCGCTCCGGTCCGCGGTCGTGCCGTGCAGCAGATCGGCCGGATCGTCGAGGCCAACAAGCACGCCCTGGCCCGACTCGTCACCGCGGAGATCGGCAAGCCGTATGCCGAGGCGCTGGGCGAGGTGCAGGAGATCGTCGACACCTGCGACTTCTTCCTCGGCGAGGGCCGGCGGCTGTACGGCCAGACGGTGCCGAGCGAGATGGCCGACAAGCAGCTGTTCACCTTCCGCGCTCCCGTCGGCGTGGCGACGATCATCACGGCCGGGAACTTCCCCGTCGCGGTCCCGGCGTGGTACCTCGTCCCCGCGCTGCTGTGTGGCAACGCCGTGGTCTGGAAGCCGGCGGAGTACGCCGCCGCGAGCGCGGACGCGCTGGCGCGCCTGCTGCGGGCGGGCGGGCTCCCTGCGGGGGTCCTGCAGGTGGTCCATGCCGACGGCGCCACGACCTTCGACGGTCTGGCACAGGCACTCGACGCGGGGCTGGTGGACAAGGTCGGCTTCACGGGCTCGACGGCGGTGGGAGCCCAGATCGGTGCGCTGTGCGGTCGTCATCTGCAGTCGCCGTGCCTGGAGCTCGGCGGCAAGAACCCGCTGGTCGTGATGCCGGACGCCGACCTCGACCTCGCCGTGGAGGGCGCGCTGTTCAGCGGCTTCGGCACGGCGGGTCAGCGGTGCACCTCGCTCGGGACCGCGATCGTCCATGCGGACGTGCACGACGCGTTCGTCTCCCGGCTGGTGACCGCCGTCGAGCAGGCGACGGTGGGCGACCCCTCGCTCGACGTCCTCTACGGCCCCATGATCGACGAGCGGTTCCTGCGGCGGTTCGAGGACGACCACCTCGGGCTGGTCCGTGACCACCACGCGATCCACGGATCGACCGCCGTGGGTCGCATCACCAAGGCGAGCCCTCGCGCCGGATTCGTCGGCGATCTCGACCCCGAGGGCGGTCTGTTCGTCCATCCCACGGTCGTGACCGGCGTACGCGCGGACGACGAACTGGCCAACACGGAGACCTTCGGCCCGCTGGTCGGAGTGGCCCGCTTCGAGGACTGGGAGGAGGCGATCGCCCTGGCCACCGGCCACGGCTACGGGCTGAGCGCCTCCATCTACACGACCTCCGCACGCTCGGCCTTCCGCTTCCGCGAGCGGTGCGGCGCCGGGATGGTCAGCGTCAACAACTCCACCAGCGGCGCCGAGGCGCACCTGCCCTTCGGGGGCAACGGGCGGTCCGGCAACGGCTCACGCCAGTCCGGGGTCTGGGTGCTCGACCAGTTCACCCGCTGGCAGGCGCTCAACTGGGACTTCAGCGGCCGCCTGCAGAAGGCGCAGATGGAGACCCAGGAGGTGCAGGCCGACCTCGACTTCCGGCTGTAGCCCCTCCTTGACCGCGCTCAGGCCCAGGCCGGCGGGCCGGTCCTGTACCAGCGGGGCGAGGTGGTGGGCGGCGGGGTCAGAGCCGCCCGCGCCACGAGCACGCTCGGTCGCGGGTCGGCGATGTGACGGCCCAGCGCCTCCCCGAAGGCGTCGCCCAGGCCGTCGACGCGCTCGGCGGTCAGACCGAAGGACGCCGCGAGGGCGACGTGGTCGGGCCCGACGAGGTCGACGCCCGACGGCTCGCGCCCGGCGTGCCGCTGGTCGTAACGCAGCATCCCGTAGCCACCGTCGTCGACGATCACGACGGTGAGCGGCGGACGCTCCTGGGCGATCGTCGCCAGCTCCCCGCAGGCGAAGAGGAACCCGCCGTCCCCGCAGACCGCGACCGCCCCGCGCGACGGCGAGGCCAGCGCGGCCCCGATCGCGGCGGGCAGCGCGTAGCCGAGCGTGCCCCACCCCATCGGGTACTGGAGACGGCGTTCGCCCGGGACGGGATGGAACCCCGCGAGCCAGTAGCCCGCGACGCACATGTCCGCGACCACGATCGCGTCCGGGGGAACGACCCGTGCCATGGTGTCGAGGAACGCGAGCTCGTCGGGGTGCTCCGCCCGCAGGCGTCGGCGCGCGGCGGCCCGCACCGCGGCGAGGTCGCCGTACCAGGCGCTCTCCAGACCGGGCAGCTCGCACGCGGGCGATGCGTACCCGGCGCCGGGCGGATCCTGTCCGGCGTCCTCCAGCCCCTCCAGCAGCTCCTCGCACCCGAGCACCGCGTCGGCGGTCACGACCGCGTCGGCGCGGTAGTTCTTCGTCGCGTCGGCGCCGTCGACGTTGACGGCCACGAGCCGCGGCGGCTGCGGCAGGCGCCAGTTCATCGTGGTCATCCCGTCCAGATCGCTGCCGACCGCCAGCACGAGGTCGGCACGATCCCAGAGATCCCCCACCTCGGGGAGATGCGGCGGCAGCTCGACGAGCAGCGGGTGCCCGGCCAGGAGCCCGCGCGCCGCGTAGGTCGTGAGCACCGGGGCGTCGAGCCGTCGCGCCAGCTCGCCGATCGCGGGCCCCGCGCCGGCGCGCAGCGCGCCGCCGCCCGCCCAGATGAGCGGCCGTTCCGCGGCGAGGAGGTGCGGCAGCGCGGCGTCGACGTCGGGCGTCTCCGCGTAGACGGGCGCGTCCGCGGAGATCGCCTCACCCCCGTCCACGGGCGCGGCCAGCACGTCGGCCGGGATCTCCAGCAGGACCGGGCCCTGCGGTGCGGCGAGGGCGGCGGTCAGGGCCTGGGCCGCGGCGTGCCCGACGTCGCTCGGCTCCTCGACCCGCACCGTCGCCTTCGTCACACCCGAGAACATCGCGCGCTGGTCGGCCGCCTCGTGCAGCGCCCCGCCGACCATCCCCGCACGACGCAGCGCGAGCGGCACGTCCGTGGCCACCACCACCAGGGGCGAGCCGCTGGCCCATGCCTCGCCGACCGCGGCAGCCGTGTTCGCCAGCCCCGGTCCGGTCGTGACGATCGCGACGCCCACCTCGCCGCCGGCCCGCGCCCACCCGTCGGCCGCGTAGGCCGCGGTCTGCTCGTGACGGACGCCGACCATCCGGACACGGCTGGTGCGCAAGGCCTCCCAGACCGGCAGGCTGTGGACCCCGGGCAGCCCGAACGCGACGCGCACGCCCGCGTCCTCCAAGGCACGCACGAGGAGGTCGGCGGCAGACGTCGTTCCCACGTCCGCCACCCTACGGGGCGCTCAGGCTGCGGGCAGCACCCGTGCCTCGATCGCCCGCAGGCGCTCGAGCAGGTCGGCGACCTCGGCGTCGTCCGCGGCCAGCGCCAGCGCCCGCTCACACGCGGAGATGGCGTCCGACGTCCTGTCGGTGCGGGCCAGCGCGTGCGCGTACCGCGACCACGCCTCCTCCCACTCCGGCGCAAGGAACGTCGCCTGCTCCGTGGCGGTCACCTCCCCGCCGAGGTCTCCGGCGAGGTGCAGTGCGGTGGCGAGGTCCAGCAGGCCTTCGGCGCTGGGGCCCAGCGTGCGCGCCTTCTCCAGGGCGGCGATCGCCCGCTCGCGGTCCATGAGCCGCAGCCGTACGCGACCGACCCGCTCCCACGCCGAGGCGTCCTCCGGGGCGCGGTCGGTGACGCGGTCCGCGGCCTCCGCGGCGAGCTCGAACGCCCGCATGTCCTCGTAGATCCGTGAGGCGAAGCGGTGCGGCGCGGGCCGCTCGCCTTCCACCCGGGCCCAGTCGCGCACGGACCGGCCGGCCGCCTCGAGGTTGCCCGCCTGCCAGAAGGCCAGGGTCATCAACCGCAGGACGGACGGGTTCTTGGGATCCGCGTCGCGCGCGTAGATCAGCCGCTGCGCAGCCAGCTCGTAGTTGTTCTCGTGCATCGCGTGCTGGGCGGCGAGGAGGAAGCGCTGCACGCGATCGGCGCCCGGGTCGGGCTTGGAGAAGTCGACGAACTGCAGCGAGTCGGCGGGCACGGTGCGCACGCCGATCTCGAACTTCAGCCGCGCCCACTGCTGGATGTCGTCGCCGCCGCCGGTGAAGTAGATGCCGGTGACCGACCCGACGCCCCACTCCGGGTAGGCGATGCAGCGCGCGTAGCGGTGCACGACCGAGTGGTCCGGGACGCGCGCGCCGAACGGGTCGTTCTGCTCGCGGTCGGCGGCCTGCTCGCGGGCGCGCTGCTCGGCCTCGTAGGCCTTGCGGCCCGCCTCCTCGCGCGCCGCGCGCGCCGCCGCGGCGCTGACCTTGACCGCGTTGCGCGAGACGGTGCCGCCCCGGGACTCCTCGGCGAGACGCTCGAGCTGGTCAGCGGCCTCGTTGATCGCCTTCAGGTGCCGCTCGTGCGCGAACTGCTTGCCGGGTGGGGCCAGATCGGGGTGCCAGATCTTCGCCAGCCGCCGGCGCGCCAGCTGCACCTCGCGCTTGGCGAAGGGGGCCTCGAGCTCCAGCAGGAGGAGGGACTGCTCGATGTCCAGGAACTGCGGCACGACCACCCAGGATATCGCGGCGCTT
>NZ_JBFIGP010000211.1:0-6923 GCF_041602235.1 Paraconexibacter sp. | reverse complement strand
GCGGATCGCGTGCACCACACGCTGCTGTCGCCGTAGTACCAGCCGCCGCGCCGCTGCAGGGCGTACCACGCGGTGAGCAGTCGGCTGAAGCGGTCGGCCCCGTCGAAGCGCAGCGCGAAGTTGCCCCCGACCACCCCAGGCCGGCGCTGCAGCGCCGCGGCGATGCGTGCGTGGGCGTCGTGCGGCAGGCGGCTGTCGGCGTGCAGGACCAGCACCACATCGCCGGTGACGAGGGCCAGGGCGTCGTTGCACTGGGCTGCCCGTCCGCCGCCGCTGCGCAGGACGCGGGGGCGCGAGGGGTGAGCCTCCGCGAGGGCAGCGGTGGCGTCGTCGGAGGCCCCGTCCGCGACCACCACCTCCCATCGGCCCGGAAGGGCGGCGACGTGGTCGAGCACCTCGCGGATCTGCGATCCCTCGCGGAACGTCGGGACGACGACCGACACGAGCGGTTCCCGGGTGCGGGTCAGATCGCGCAGTGGAACGCCTCCGGCAACGTCCCGTCGGCCTGCCGCAGCTCGAGGAAGCGCTCGATCACGCGTCGCTTGGCCTCGGCCAGCGTCACCGTTCCCCGGGCGACGAGGAAGTCCGGCGATGCGTCCACGTCGGCACCGAGGGGGTGCCAGTGGGCGCCATCGGCGGTGATGGTGAGCTCCGGGACGGTGACCGCGTCGCTGACGGCGACGGCGTCCGCGGCGTCGGCGGCCAGTCCTCGGCCCACCAGCGGCCGGACCGCCACGTCCCGGTCCGCGATGCCGAGGCCGGCCAGCAACGCGCGCAGCCGCGGGACGTCGTCGCGGTTCTCGGGGGTCTCCGTCATCGCCACCCGCACGGGCAGCCCGAGCTCACGGGCCAGGCGCAGCCCGTCGACCGCCCGTCGCCAGGACCCCGCCCCGCGCCAGGCGTCGTGCAGGTCGGGGCGCGATCCGTCGAGCGAGCTCTGGAGCACGAGGCCGGGCCGTCCCGCCAGACGCGCGAGGTCCGCCCGCCGACGGCCGGTGAACAGCATCGCGTTCGTGAGCACGACGGTCGGCAGGCGGTCGCTGGCCAGTTCGACGAGGTCGACCGCGTCGGGGTGCGCGAACGGCTCGCCGCCCGTCAGGTACAGCTCGGTGAAGCCCTCGGCGACGGCCTCGTCGACGAGGTCCGCGAACCGGTCGAGGTCGATCTGACGGCGTCGAGCGGTGGGGGAGGAGGCCACCACGCAGTAGTCGCAGGCGAGGTTGCAGTGGAAGTTCGTGTAGACCCACAGGCGGGGTGGGAACAGCGCGCTGCCGAACAGCGGGACGACGGGCCGTCCGTCGTCCGCGAGCTCCGGGGCGTCGGCCCAGCCCACGTCCTGCGCCAGGGCGGCCGGCGCCGGGAGGGACTCGCGGTACACGTGGAACCGGCCGCGGGCGCGCTCGAGCGGCGGGACGATCTCCAGGCACGTGGTCCACCAGCCCGTCTCGATCGTCTCCACGAACGGCTCGGGCAGACCGGCGACCCGCATCGACGCCGCCTGGGAGCGCCAGTCGTACGCGACGCGCACGAGCTCGGCCCGTGCCTGCCCGTCCTCGAGGTCCACGACCGCGTAGTGCACGTCGGGGGTCCCGTCGTTGGCCGGGCGCCCGACGGCGCCCACGTTGACGATCAGCGTGCCGTCGACCCGCCGCTGCCAGTGCAGGCCGGTGTGGGTGCACAGCAGCACGTCCGGGCGTCCGCCCGCGACGGCGTCGAGACGCAGGCGCAGCTCGTCGTCGTCCAGCGACTCCCAGAGGAAGTCGTTGACCGCCAGCGGCGACCCGTGGACGAGGAGGACGTCGACGCCTCCCACGTCCTCGCGCACCGATCCGGGCAGCCCGGCCATCCAGTGCGCGAACTCCGGCGAGGTGCTGCGGCGCGTGTGGTCGTACATGACCTGCGCGAAGTGGTTGTCCCGCTCCGAGGCGTAGCCGCAGCCGCAGTCGTCGTCGCCGCGGGCGATCGCGATGTCGTAGTTGCCCGCGATGCAGCGCACGTCCGCCTGGACGAGCAGCGGCCAGACCGCGTCGCACTCCGCCCCGAACCCGCCGAGGTCTCCGAGGCAGAAGAGCGAGTCGGCCCCGCGCTGCTGTGCGTCGGCGAGCACCGCCCGCAGGGCGTGCGGATTGGCGTAGACACCCCCGAACACGGCTATGCGCGGCACGGCGCCGAGGATAGCCCCAGGCCTGGCGCGCGCGAGCCGCCGGTCGGTAGCCTCGCGGTGGTGTCCAAGCGCGTCGCCATCCTCGGAGCCGGGCCGATCGGGATGGAGGCCGCGCTCGCGGCGGTCGCCGCGGGCCACGACCCGGTGGTCTACGAGCGCGGACCCGGGATCGGGGCGGGTGTGCGCCGGTGGGGGCACGTCCGCACGTTCACGCCCTGGTCGATGACCGTGTCGCCACGGGCCCGGGCCGCGCTCGGCGAGACCGCCCCCGACGGTCCCGACCTTCCCACCGGCAACGAGATCGTCGAGCGCCTGCTCGAACCCCTCGCCGGTCTGCCGCAGCTCGCCGGGCGCATCCACGCGCGGACGGCCGTGACGGCGGTGGGGCGCGCCGGTCTGCTCAAGCACGAGGAGATCGGCAGCGCGGCCCGGGCCGCCCGGCCGTTCCGGCTGCTCCTGCGCGACGAGGTCACCGGCGAGGAGCGTGTCGACCACGCCCGCGTGGTCATCGACGCGACCGGCGTCTCCGGGACCCCGAACCGCATGGGCGACGGCGGGATCGACGCGATCGGCGAGCGGAGGTTCGAGGAGCGGATCGATCGGCACCTGGTGGACCTCGCCGCCGATCACGCGGGCTGGGCCGGTCGGACCATCCTGCTCACCGGGGCGGGTCACTCGGCGCAGACGGCGGCACGTGACCTCGCGGACTTCGCGGCCCGGGCCGGGGTCGGCACGCGGGTCATCTGGGCGATCCGGGCGGCCCGTCCGAGCTTCGGCGCCGTGCCGGGGGACACGCTGGCGGAGCGCGCCGCCCTCAACGCGACCGCGCGCGAGCTCGCAGCCGGCGCGTCGACGGCCGTCGAGGTCCGCACCGGCGTCGTGACCGAGGCGCTGACGGCGCGCGGCGATCGCCTCGAGGTCACGCTGCGCAACGGCGACGCCCAGCGGGTGGTCGTCGACCGGATCCTCGCACTCAACGGCGGGGTCGGCGACGCCTCGATCTACCGGCAGCTGCAGGTGCACGAGTGCTACGCGAGTCTCGGGCCGATGAAGCTCGCCGCGACGCTCGGGGACCCCGACGCGGACTGCCTCGCCGGCTCGGTCAGCGGTCCCGAGGCGCTGCGCAACCCCGAGCCCGGGTTCTTCATCCTGGGCGCCAAGAGCTACGGTCGCAACCCGCAGTTCCTGCTGCGGACGGGCTGGCAGCAGGTCGACGACGTGTTCGGCGCGCTGCTCGCCGGGTGAGCGGCCCCGCCGAGGCCATCGTGGGCGAGGGACGCCAGAGGCCCGCCGACCGGACCGGGGACCGGGCGCCGACCGCCGGGGAGCGGTGGATCCGCGAGGAGCTGCAGACGCTGCGCGACGCGGGCTTCACCCCCGCGGCCCTCGCCCGCTTCCTGGTCCGGTCCCAGCAGCGCGCCAACGCGACCCGCGCCGACCGGCCCGACCTGGCGCGGCGCGAGGGGGCAGTGCTCACGGCCGGGGCGGTCGCGTACGTGCCGGTCGTGGTCGCCGGCGCCGTCGGCGTGCGTCCGGCCGCGTGCTGGTGGCTCCTCACGGGCCTGATGCTCGACTGGCATCTCGGGATGCTCGAGAGCGAGGACGGAGCGCCGCGCAACCTCGGGACGGCGGACGTCCTGACCCTCGGCCGCGCCTGGGTCGTCCCCCTGGTCGCGCGGCGCCCGACGCCGGCGCTCGTGATCGGCGGGTGGGGCAGCGACGTCCTCGACGGGCTCGCGGCGCGCCACGGCGCGGGACCGACCCGTGCTGGACGCGACCTCGAGGGGCTCGTCGACGCCGCCTTCGGAACGGCGGTGCTCGTCGGAGCCCGCCGGACCGGCGGTCTCGGGACGGGCGTCGTCGCGGCCGAGGTCCTGCGCCTCGGCGTCGGGGTGGGGTACGCGGTCTTCGCGTACTTCGGCGCGGCCGCCCCGCCCGACCGCGCGATGCTGCGGGCGGGCCGCGTCACGACCGTGCTCCGTGCGCTCGGCGCCGTGCTGGCGACCAGCGGCCGTCGACGCCCGGCGGAGGTGCTGCTGACCGGCGCGGCCGCCGCGAGCGTCGCGCTGTTCGTGCGTGCGGGACGCGTCAGGCGGTGAGGGTCTGCTCCTCGTCGCCCCGTGCGTCGAGCTCGGCGACGATCGCCTGGGTGTTCGCGTCGCGCTCCATCGCCTTGTCGAGCAACGGGTTGACGATCCCGCGGAGCACCGACATCGCCGCCCATCGGCGCGGCCTGATGATCCGCGGCGCACGCGACTCGATCCCGGCGACGATGGCCGCCCCCGCCTCCGACGGCGGGATCCGCTTGCGCAGGGGGGCCGGGATCGCCTGCTGCATCCGTGCGCCGAGCGGGTCCTCGTCCAGCGTCCGGTGGACCATCTCCGTGTCGATGAACCCGAAGTAGGCGACGCTCGCGCTGGCGCCGTGCTGGCCGAGCTCGCTGCGCAGCGCGCGCCCGAACTGCTCGACGCCCGCCTTGCTGATGGCGTACGGGACCGCGCCGACACCGTTGATGAACGCGTAGACGGAGGCCACGACCACCACGTGGCCTCGGCGCGCGACGATCTGGGGGAGGGCGGCCTCGACGGTCCGCACCACGCCCATCAGGTTGACGTCCAGGACGCGATCGAAGCTCTCGGCGGACATCGCCCGGAACGTCGCGCCCTTCGAGGCGATCCCCGCATTGGCGACGACGACGTCGAGCCCCCCGAAACGCTCCACCGTGGTGGCGACCACACGCTGCATCGCCCCACGGTCCGTCACGTCCGCCGCAAGGCCGAACGCCGCGCTCGGCTGGAGGCGCTCCGCCGCGGCGTCGGCGTCGGCCTGGTCGAGATCGACGATGACGACCGACGCTCCTCGGGCCGCGAGTCCCTGCGCCGTGGCGAAGCCGATGCCGCGAGCCGCGCCCGTCACGAGCGCGACCTTTCCGTTCAGGTCATAGGAGGAAGCCATGACCGCCGACCCTACGTGAACCGCCGCCCGCCGGGCAGCGGGCGCTACGGCGTCGTCTGGGACTCCAGCTGCTTCTTGGCGTCCTCGAGCTGCTGCTTGGCCGCGTCGACGTCGTCCTGCGCGCCGGCAGGGACATCGATGTCGTCGAGGGCCTCCTGCGCCGCGTCGGTCGCCTCGCCCGCCAGGGCGCTGGCGTCCTCCTGGAGCTTGCGGGTCTCCTCGGCGGCCTGCTCGGGGGTCAGCTCGCCGCTCTGGACCTTCTGCTGGATCTCGGCGGCCTTCTTCTGGAGATCGGCCCCCTTCTGCTGCAGTTCCTCGCCGCTCTGCTGCAGCTGCTCGGCGGCGTCGTCGTTGTCGTTGCCGCAGGCGGCGAGACCGAGCGCGGCCACTGCGGACAGCAGCGCGGCAGTCGTACGGAGAGAGCGCATCGGGTGTCCTCCATGGGTGGGAGCACCCACCCCGTGGTCACGGGACGGGCGCAGGATCAGTGCACCCCTGACGCTATCCGGGATGGCCGGGGGCGTCAGTGTCATCGTGGTCTCAGCCGGCCCGCACCGATCCCACGGGCGGGCGTCAGTGGTCCGCGACCGTGCCGTGCTCGGGGACCAGTGGCCGGCCCTCGTCGAACCAGCGCTGGATGCCGCCGGCCATCGAGTAGGCCTCGAAGCCTGCCCGCCGGAAGGCCTGAGCGGCCATCAGCGAGCGGACGCCGCCGCGGCACTGGAAGACGATCGGCGTGTCCCTGTCGAGCGTCTCGGCCTGGGACGCGAGCCGTTCGAGCTCGATGTGGCGGGCGCCCTCGATGCGGCCGGCCTCGACCTCGTAGGGCTCACGGACGTCGACGAGCACGGCGCCGGCGGCGACCATCTCCTGCGCGCCCTGCGGGGTGACCTCGATACCGGGATCCGAGAGGGGATTGGTCATGGCGGGCAGGATACGGAGGCCTCCCACGGGGGAGGCGTCCGGTCGTCGCCGCGACGCGGATGTCGCAGAAGACGGCCGGGTCCTCAGGCGAATGTCCGGTGCTCGCCGCGGTAGGTCGGCACGCTGCGCTCCACGCGGTCGCCACGGATCAGGTGCAGCGTGTCGAACCGCTCGCACAGCTCCCCGGCCTTCGTGTGCCGGAACCACACGCGGTCACCGACCCGCAGTGCGTCGGCCGCCTCCCCGAGCACCGGCGTCTGCACCTCGCCGGCGCCCTCGCGGGGGTCCAGCCGCAGGCCCGCGGGCAGCACCGGGGTCGGCAGGCGGTCCTCGCCCGCCGCACCCGAGGCGACGTACCCGCCACCCAGCACGGTCGCCATGCCGGGCGCGGGGCGCCGCACGACCGGGAGCGCGAAGAGCGCGGCGGGACGCCCCCGGAAGGCGCTGTAGGTGTCGAACAGCGTCGGCTGGTAGAGGCCGCTGCCCGCGGCGAGCTCCGTGACCGCGGGTTCGGCCGCCGTGAGCTCGAGCGAGCCCGTGCCGCCGCCGTTGACGAACTCCAGGTCGGCGACCTCGCGGACCGCGGCGACCACCGCTGCCCGGCGACGGGCGAGCTCCGCCGCGCTGCGGCGCTGCATCACGCCGATGGCGGCCCCGAGGAGCCGCTTGCCCGGGGGTCGGTCGCCGACGCCGGCGATCTGCGCCTCGTAGCTCATGAGGCCCACGAGGCGTGCTCCCGGCCGGGCGACGATCGCCTCGGCCAGCCGGCGGGCCTGGGTCACGTCGTGGACCGGCGACCGTCGCACGCCGATGTGCACGCGGCCGCCGAGCGGACGCCACGAGGCGTCGAGATCCAGGCAGACACGCACGTCGGCGACCG
>NZ_JBFIGP010000210.1:0-7037 GCF_041602235.1 Paraconexibacter sp. | reverse complement strand
CCGAGGATCGCCCAGTAGCGGTGCTTGTACATGCCCACGGCGGCGATGAGCAGGATGATGCTGAAGAGGGTGACGCCGACGTAGTTCGACGAGCTCGATCCGTCCTCGGACGCGATCTCGTACCCCGAGAGCGCGAGCGCCACGTTGGCCGCCGCCAGCACGACGCACGTGACCATCGCGGCCTTCAGCGGCCGCGGGTGCTCGTCCGGTGCGAGCGGCACGAGCTTGGCCCGGAGCTCGGCGTTGCGGGCCTCGGTCCGCGCCTGCCGGTCGGCGTACGCGACGGCGGGATCCGCGGCGCGGGTCTCCTCTGCGGACGGCGGAAGCCGGCGCGGCGCCGCCTGCGCGTCGCCCGGCACGCGTCCCGCCTTGCGGCTACGTCGTCCCAACGGGGGTCTCCTCGGTGATGGCTGCCCGCAACGCGCGGGCGGAGCGCTCGGCGGCGGCGGGGTCGGACGCGTCGGTGATCGCGCGGACGACCGCGATGCGCCGCGCTCCCGCGGCCCGGACGGCGTGCACGTTCGAGAGGTCGATGCCCCCGATCGCGAACCAGGGCAGGGTCGCGGCGGACGCCGCGGCGTGCCGGACGTAGTCCAGGCCCACCGCCGGGCGCCCGGGCTTCGTCGGCGTCGCGTGGACCGGGCCCACCCCGACGTAGTCGGCGCGATCGAGCCAGGCGCGGTCGAGGTCGTCAGCGCTGTGCGTCGAGACGCCGACGAGCACCGACGGGCCGGCGAGTGCCCGGGCCTCGTCGACCGGCAGGTCGTCCTGGCCGACGTGGACCGCATCGGCGTCCGCGGCTCGCGCGAGGTCGGGGCGGTCGTTCAGCACGAACAGCGCCCCGGCCGCGCGGCAGGCACGACGGACGACGGCGGCCGCGTCGAGCAGGTCGGCGTCCGAGTCCGCGTCCTTCATGCGCAGCTGCACGAGATCGACGCCGCCCCGGACGGCCGCGGCCACGACGTCCCCGAGGGGGCCGGCCGCCGGCGTCGCGCCCGTCACGAGATACAGGCGGGCACGGGAGAGCTGGGCGAGGCGGTCGCTGCGGGACGGGGACGGCATGCGCTGCCCAGGGTACGGAACGTCGTGCGGCGCGGACGTGTCGCCGGCTCAGTCCTCCGCCAGCACGATCAGCCGATCGCCGGGCTCGCAGGCGAGCAGCTCCGACTTCGCGACGTTCAACCGCACGCCGAAGGCTGCGTCGGGATCCTCGGCCTGGGCGATGTGGCGGTACCCGATCGCCGACTCGCCGCGGGCGGCGGCCGACGCGACCAGCGTGGCGAAGGTCACCGGTGCTCCCGCGGACACGTAGGCGGCCGCGTCGCGCAGGTACACCTCCGAGCCCTCCGCGTTGAACAGCTCGTCGAACACCTCGGCGAGGTGCTCGTTCTCGGAGATCTGGGCCAGCAGGAGGCTGACGATCTCGTCGCTGACGATGACGTCATCGACCTTGGTGACCTGCGCGAGCGCCCGGTTGCCCTCGTCGAGCATCTCGGACGCGATGGTGACGTGCTGCTCGGCGTCCGCCGTCAGCTCCCGGAGGTGCAGCAGGGTGACGAGCGTCCGGGCGTCGGAGCGCTGCGCGGGCATGTCGTCGTCGGACATCACGATGACGTGGTTGAACGAGCACACGTCCAGCGAGGCCAGCGTCGCGCGGTCCGTCGTGATCCCGGCGCGCGTCTGCACCGTCACGCGGCTCAGGCTGTGCGTGCGGGACGCGACGGCGTCGAGCTTGGCCTCGTCGGCCGCGAACAGCACGGCCTCCGAGCCGGGGGCGAGGAACTCGTCGAGCTCGCGCAGGACGGTCGGTGTCCGCCGGTTGACGCCGATGATGAGCGCGCGGTGGGCCAGCGCCGGCTCGTGGCGTCCCGCGGTGATCCGCGTCGCGTCGACCGCGCCGATCGCGGGTGCCGCTGCCAGCAGCACGCTGTCGTCCTCGGCCACCGCGACGATCTCGTCCTCCGGGCCCAGCACGGTGTCGGCGGGCGGGTTCACCGTCACGCCCTCGGCGGTCCGCACGCCCATCACCGCGCAGTTCTCGTAGGCCAGCAGCGCGTCCGCGTAGGTTCGCCCCGTCAGGCCGGCGTCGTGGCGGAAGTAGATCTCCTCGCCGTCGAAGTCCAGCAGCTCGACGTACACGGCGGCGGCGCCGGCCTGACGGGAGGTCTGCACGATCAGCCGGGCGATGGTCTCGCTCTTGTCCAGCAGGACGGCCTCGCTGCCGCCGACGAGCGCCGCCGCCTCGAGGTTGGCCGGGTCCTCGATCTCGGCGACGATCCGGTAGGGCTCCACCCGCCGGTCCGGGCCGCGGGTCAGCGCGAGGATCGTCTTGATGACGCTGGCGTCGGGGTCCTCCTCGTCGGGGGACAGGACGATGATCGAGCGGCACTTGTGGTGGTTCGCGATCGCGAGGTCGCGGAGGTCGATCGGGCTCCCGGTCCGGCACACCACCTTGGTCGTGCGCAGATCACCGACGCGCTCGCGGATGGCGTCCTCCATCTCCACCTTGTCGCGGTCGGCGAGGATCACGATCACCGGGTCCTTCTCGCTCTCGTTGGCCACGGCGAGCTCCGAGACGATCGTGAAGATGGTGTCCGACCAGCCGAGGATCACGGTGTGGTCGCGCTCGAGCACCATCGAGCGGCCCTTGCGCAGCTCGACGAGGCGCTCGTCGAGGCTGGTGGCGAGCACGCCGATGAAGGCGCTGAAGATCACGATGCCGCCGGCCGTGACCACGAGCCCGAGCACGATGTAGCCGGTACCGGTGTCCCCGGCCACCGTGCCGCTGTCGATCGTGTGCAGCAGGGCGTTGTACGCGGCCGTGATCGGGTTGTCGGTCGGGCCGGTGCCGACGATCACGGCGACCGCCGCCGTCAGCAGCACCATCACGACGACGGCGAGGCCCAGGTAGCCGAGCAGAGCGCTCGGTCCGCGAGCCATCGACGCGTCGAAGGCGTACCGGGCACGGTCCCGCCACGTCGGCTCCGGGCGGGGTTTCACGCGCGTCGGCAGCGGTGTGGCGACGGCGGCTGCGCGCTGGCGCCGGAGACGGGACGATGTGCTCATGGAGGTGGGCGAGACTACGCACTCCCCGCCCCGATTGCACCGAATTTCCGTCCAGAGCGGACCGGCCGCCCCCGGCTACGATGACCGCACGGTGTCCGACCACTCGTCCCCAGATGTCGTCGTGCTCGGCGCGGGTCTCGCCGGCCTGGGTGTGGCGTACCGCGCCGCCCGGCTCGGAGCCCGGGTCGTCGTCGTGGATCGCGACCGGGTCGGGGCCGGCGCCTCCACGGTCGCGGCGGGCATGCTCGCGCCGGTGGCCGAAGCGGACGCAGGGGAGCGCGACCTGCTCGCGCTCGGGCTCCAGAGCGCGGCGCGCTGGCCCGGGTTCGCGCGCGAGCTGCAGGAGCAGAGCGGCGTGGATCCCGGCTACCGGGAGCTCGGCACGCTGGTCGTCGCCCGGGACCGGGACGGCGCCGAGGCCCTCGTCCGCGAGGCCCAGTTGCGGGAGGCGCTCGGCGCTCCGGTCCAGCGGCTGCTGCCGTCGGCGGCGCGCCGTCTCGAGCCGGCGCTGGCCCCGTCGATCCGCGGCGCGCTCCTGGCCCCCGACGATCACGCCGTGGACCCACGCGCCGCGCTCGAGGCGCTCGCGACCGCCGCACGCGCCTGCGGGGTCGTGGTCCGCGAGCGCACCACCGCGACCGGTGTCGCCGTCCACGACGGCCGCGTCGCGGGGCTCGATCTCCAGGACGGCACGCGCCTGGCCGCCGAGTCGGTGGTCCTGGCCGCCGGGGCGTGGTCGGGGTCCCTCCGCGACGCGCTGCCCGCGGAGGTCCGTGTGCCCGTGCGGCCCGTGAAGGGTCAGCTCCTGCGTCTGCGCGGCCGCGTGGGCGCCGCCGCGGCGCAGCAGGTCCCGGTCCTCGAGCGCGTGGTGCGGTTCGACGCCGGATACCTCGTCCCGCGCGAGGACGGCACGGTCGTGCTGGGCGCGACCATGGAGGAGCAGGGCTTCGACACCCAGGTGACCGCCCTCGGGCTGCACGAGCTCCTGCGCGACGTGCACGAGGTGGTGCCCGGCGTGCTCGAGCTCGCGGTCGAGCAGGCGCTCGCAGGCCTGCGGCCCGGCACGCCGGACAACGCACCCCTGCTCGGGCCGCACCCCGCCCTGCCCGGCCTGCACCTCGCGACGGGGCACCACCGCAACGGCGTCCTGCTCGCCCCGATCACCGCCGACCTGGTCGCGGCCGGGCTGACCGGGACCGGCGCGCCGATCGCCCCCGCGTTCGCGCCGGAGCGGTTCTCGACCGCGGGGTTGGCCGCGTGATCGTCCTCAACGGGCATCCGGCGCCCGACATGCCCGTCGGCATCACCGTCGCCGAGCTCGTGCGCCGCGTCGCCGGGGTCGACCCGGACGGGCGCGGGGTCGCGGTGGCGCTCGACGCGACCGTGGTCCCGCGTGGGTCGTGGGCGACCACGACCGTGCCCGACGGTGCTCGCGTGGAGGTCGTCGGCGCGGTTCAGGGAGGATGAGCGCGTGGACCTGAACACCGCGACATCCGACACGCTGCGCATCGCCGACCGCGAGCTCCGTTCCCGGCTGGTGCTCGGGACCGGTGGCTTCGCCCGCATGGAGACGCTCGCGGACGCCGTGCGCGCCAGCGGGACCGGGATGGTCACCGTCGCCCTGCGCCGGATCGACCCCGAGATGCGCGGCTCGCTGATCGACACGCTCGACGCGTGCGACGTCGATGTCCTGCCCAACACGGCCGGCTGCTTCACCGCCCGCGACGCGGTCCTCACCGCACAGCTGGCTCGTGAGGCGTTCGCGACCGACTGGGTCAAGCTCGAGGTCATCGGCGACGAACGCACGCTGCTCCCGGACGCCCCCGAGCTGCTGGCCGCCGCCGAGCAGCTCGTCGCCGACGGCTTCACGGTGCTGCCGTACACCACGGACGACCCGGTGCTGGCCCGCCGGCTCCAGGACGTCGGCTGTGCGGCCGTGATGCCGCTGGGGTCGCCCATCGGATCGGGGCAGGGCATCCTCAACCCGTACAACATCTCGCTGATCGTCGAGCGCGCGGACGTGCCGGTGGTCCTGGACGCCGGGGTAGGTACCGCGTCGGACGCCGCGCTGGCGATGGAGCTCGGCTGCGACGCGGTCCTCTGCGCCAGCGCGATCAGCCGCGCCCACGATCCCGTGGCGATGGCCCGGGCGATCCGCGCGGGGGTGCAGGGCGGGCGCCTGGCGCGCCTGGCGGGCCGCATCCCTCGACGCACCTACGCGCTGGCCTCGACGGCCACCGAGGGCGTCCCCGAGTTCGACCCGACCTCGGTCCCCGGCGCATGAGCGCCGCGCCGGGCGAGGCCGTCCTCGACGGCTGGGAGAGCGCCTGGTCGGGGCGTGACGGCAGCGCGTTCGCGACGGTCTGCTCGCCGGAGATCCACTACGAGGACCCGGTGCTCGATCAGCCCATCGAGACCGTCGAGGGCCTGGCCGGTCACGCGGCCCGCCTGTGGGCGGCCTTCCCGGACGCCCGGATGGAGACCACCGCCCAGCGGCTGTGGAGCCCCGACGGGCGGTTCGGCTGCGCTCCCGTCAAGCTCCTGGCCACCCACAAGGAGGAGCTCGCCGGCCTTCCCGCGACCGGTCGGTTCCTCGTGCTCCACGCGGTCTTCTACGTCGAACTGGACGAGCGCCGGGAGCGGCTGCTGCGGGTCCGTGGCTTCTTCGACCGCTACGACGCGGCCGTGCAGCTGGGTGTCATGCCGGCCCGCGGGACCCTCGGCGAACGGGCGCTGCTGATGCTGCGCGGCTTCGGCTGGAGCCGCGGCGCCACCTGAGGCGGGGCCGCGGCCGCCGCGATCACTGCACGACGTCGATGGTGCCGGTCATCCCCGGGTGGATCGTGCACTCGTACTCGATCTTCCCGACCTTCTCCGCCGTGTACTCGTAGGTCCCACCCTCGCCGAAGAGCTCGGACTTGAAGTCCGCGCCGCTGGTGGCGACCGCGTTGTGGTCGACGGGGTCCACGTTCTTCCACGTGACCGTGTCCCCGACCTTGACCGTGATGTCACGGGGCTGGAAGCGGATGCCCTTCATCAGGACCTCGCCCGGCGCCGTGTCGGGCGCGGCGACCGTGCCGGTCTGCGGCGCGGTGGTGGTCTGGGCGGGGGTCGCGGCGCTGGAGCCGTTGTCGCCGTTGTCGTCGTCGTCGCCGCAGCCGGCGGCGAAGCCGGCGAGGGCGGCGACCGCGAACAGCGCGGTCAGGAGGCGGGGCGGGGTCATGCGGAACTCCTCGTACGGGGAGGGACGGGAACGGAGCCCGTCTGGACTCCTGTACCTACGGACGCTCGACGGGTTCCGGTTCATCCCAGCTTCACAGAAATCTCCGGGACGGAACAGGTTTTCGTCAGCGCCCTCCCGGACGCAGGACGGTGACCCGCAGCGGCGGGTGGTCGCTCAGCCGGCGGGTCAGGCCGTCGACGGAGCGGGCGCGGCGCAGCGTGTGCCCGTCGCCGGCACCCGTGAGCCCCGGGCCGGCGAGGACGTGATCGACGCTCCGCGAGGCCACGACGCGCAGAGGTGACAACGTGGGCTCGCGGTCGTTGAGGTCCCCGCCGAGGATGCTCGCCCCGCCCGCGGACAGGCCGAGCAGCCAGTCCGCCGCCCGGCGCCCGTCGGCACGCGCTCGCGCGACCGGGATCGCCTGGCTGGCGTGCAGGTTCGCGACCCACAGGGTCCGTCCGGCCGTCAGCTCGGCGGCGGCACCGCCCCGCAGCGCGACGGCCTGGGCGACACGCCGCTCGGGGCAGCGCGTCAGCGTGGTGCGGCGATGGTCGACCACCACGCCGGCGCCGGTCCGCACGAGGACCGCGTTGGCCCCTCCGCCGTTGGACTTCAGGAGGTCCGGACGCCGGGTGGCGATCGCCCGCCGCAGGGGCAGCAGGAGGTTGCGCGAGGTGAGGACCGTGCGGGCCCAGTCCGCGCCCGCCGCGCGTGCCAGCGGCGGCGCCCACCACGGGGGCACCTCCTG
>NZ_JBFIGP010000209.1:0-7064 GCF_041602235.1 Paraconexibacter sp. | reverse complement strand
AGGCGCACGTCGGGCGGCGCGATCTCGACCTCCTCGTCGAGCACGCGGCTGGTCGCCATGGCGGCGGCCGACATCATCTGGTTCATCGCCTCGCCGACCGCGCTGAACTCCAGTTCGGAGAGCTCGTCGCCGCCCGCGGAGTCGTCGGGCTCGCTCCCCATCATCACCGCGGCGAGGCGGCGGGCACCGGCGACCGACATGACCAGGACGTTGCCGCCGGAGACACCGTCGACGAACGACACGTCCGCGAGCACGGCCGGGAGCGGCAGGTCCGCGAGCGGGTGCGTGCCGGCCGGGACCACGCTGACGGCCCCGGGCTGGACCTGGCCGGGCGCGAACGTCTCCAGGACGTCGGCGACGGCGTCGGCGGTCGATCCGCCGAGGCGCAGGAGGGCGGTCTCGGTCATGGCTCGGGCACCACCGGGGTCGTGAGCTGGACGGCGCGGCGGCCCGCGTGGCGGCCGGCCCGGGCGTGGTGCACCGGGGTGCGGTCGGCCCACAAGGTGACGTCGTCACCGGCGCGTCCGTCGAGGGCCACCAGGTCGCCGGGCTTGAGCGTGAGGATCTCCTCGAGCGTGAGCGTGGTCTGGGCCACCTCGGCGCGGACGGTCACGTCGACACGTTCGAGCCCGGCGCGCAGCGCCCGCTTGGACGACGGGTCGTGGCGGCCCTCGTCCTCCTCGCGGCGGCTGAACGCGGCCCCGACGGGATCGATCGCCGAGAACGGCACGAGCAGGGCGACGGTCGACGTGACCCGGTGCAGCCGCGCCTCCATGGTGAGGACGAGCGTGGGCTCGCTCCCGGGGGCCACCTGGACGGCCTCGGACTGGGTGTCGATCCGGTCGGTCTCCAGCGTGACCTCGGCGAGGTCGAACCAGCTGCCGGACATCAGCTCGACGAGGGTCCCGATGAAGCGGCGGACGAGGATCAGGTCGAGGTCGCTCAGCTCGCGCTCGGCGATCGGGTCCTCCGCCCGCCCCCCGAGCAGGCCCTCCAGCGCGGTGCACAGCAACGCGCGCTCGGCGCTCAGCAGCATCTTGGACTCGTGCGGCTGCGTCGCGATCGTCGCGTGCACGGAGTTGTCGGGCAGCAGCGCGAACGCGTTGGCCCACGTGAGCTGCTGGACGTCGATGACCTCGAACTCCACGGGCAGGCGGTGCTCGGCGACCAGGCGCGTGGTCGCGCTCTGGCAGAACGCGTCGAGCAGGCGCCGCAGACGGCGCTCCTGATCGGTCGAGAACTTCGTGGGACGCGTGAAGTCGACGGTCCGCAGCCAGCGGGCCCGGCGGCCGCCGGTCTGATGCCGGTCGGTCTCCATCGGCAGGTTGCCGTCGGAGGCGCGCTCGAAGAGCTTCTCGATCTCGTCGGGTGAGAGGAAGTCGTTCATCACGCGGCCCTCCGCAGGCCTGCGGCATCGGCGCTGCCGAACAGCACGCTCTCCCGGCCGCCGGCCTCCTTGACCGTCACGACGCCCTGGCCGATCCGCACGCGCATCGTGCGACCACGGGTCCCGCCGACGGCCTCGGCCCGCAGGTGCAGGCGCTGGGCGGTGAGCAGCCGGCGGACCGCCTCCTCGTTGCGGCGGCCGATCTCCTGCGCGGGCGATCCCGTCGAGCCGCCGAACGAGAACATCGCCGCGCCCCCGACGATGACGGCGTCGAGGCGGTGGCGTGCCCCGCCGGCCGCGAGGACCGCGTCGAGCAGCGCGGGGACCGCGACGTCCGCGTGCTTGCCGCTCGCGGGCGCGCCGGCCGGCGCCTCGGGCAGCATGATGTGGGCGAGCCCGGCCACGTCCGCGCGCCGGTCGATCAGCGCGAGCCCGATGCACGAGCCCAGGCCGACGCAGGCCAGCACGTCGCCCGCGACCGCGGACACGACCTGCTCGCCCATGCGCGCGAGGTGCTCGGTGGACACGGCCGTGAGCACCGGCTCAGAGCCCGATCCGCGTCAGGAGGTCGTCGACGCCGCCGGTGTCGGGCAGCAGGAGGAACGAGATCGAGCACTCCTCCTCCTCGACCCGCAGGTCGCTGTCGAGGATGAGCGCGACCTCCAGGTCGCTGCCGCGACCCAGCAGGACCGACGCGAGGATCGCACCGAGCATGTCGTGCGTGACCTGGGGCGGCGACGGCTCGAGTGCCATGCCCGTCATCTGCGCCAGCACGTTGATGTACGACGTGCCGACGATGTTCCCGACCTCCTGCAGCATCGACCGGCCGTCGGCGCTGTGCGGGTCGAGGCCGTACACGGCGGTCAGCGTGTGGGCGTCCGCGTCGGGAACCAGCAGGACGACCGAGGCGAGCATGTCGCCGACGATCGGCACCAGGATGCCGTGGCGCTCGTCGTCGGGCTCGCCGGCGACGGCGACCGCGTCGTTGAGCGGCAGGAGCGCCGCGGTCGGCACGGAGATGTCCACGGCCTTCCCGAGCAGGGAGGAGAGCGCGGCAGCCGCCTGCCCGGAGCCGATGTTCGCCAGCTCGCGCAGCGCGTCCAGCTGCAGCTCGGTGTATGGGCTGGGCTGGGTGCTCATCGCTGCGTGGCCTCCATGGCGCGTGGGGTGGTGGGAAGTCCGTCGGTGAGCGCGTCGCAGTCGGCGAGCAGGACGATCGCCCCGCTCGACAGGACGGCGGCGCCCGACACGGCCGCGGCGTCGGCGACGCCGGCCGGAAGCGGGCGGGTGACCAGCTCGGTCTGACCCACGAGATGGCCGACCGACAGCGCCAGGGAGCGGTCGGACGCCCGGATGAGGACCAGGTGGCGGTCGGCCGGCACCTCGGATCCGTCCGCCGGGTCCTTGTGACCGAACACCTCGCGGCCGCGGATCAGCGGGATCGCCTCGTCCTCGAGCACGAGCATGCGGTGCCCGGCGACGGACCGCACGACCGCGTCCTCGGCCAGGAGCGTGCGCTCGACCCGGTTCAGCGCGATGCCGTAGGGCAGCCCGTCGCACTCGACGAGCAGGGCCGACATGATCGCCAGGGTGAGGGGCAGCCGGATCTCGGCGGTCGTGCCCTGACCGGGCTCGGCGGTCACGACGACCTCGCCGCCGAGCGCCCGGATCTTGGTCCGCACGGCGTCCATGCCGACGCCGCGACCGGAGAGGTCGCCGACGCTCTCGGCGGTCGAGAAGCCGGGTGCGAAGAGCAGCTCGATCGCCCCTGGGACATCGAGCGTCGCCGCCTGCTCGGCGGTGATCAGACCGCGCTGCACGGCCCGTTCGCCGACCTTCTGCGGATCGATGCCGCGCCCGTCGTCGGCGACGGAGATCACGATGTTCCCGCCCGCGTGACGGGCGGTGATCCGCAGCGTTCCGGTGGCGTGCTTCCCGGCCGCGGTCCGCTCGTCCGGCGGCTCGAGGCCGTGGTCGAGCGAGTTGCGGATCAGGTGCACCAGCGGATCGCCGAGCGCGTCGACGACGGTCCGGTCCAGCTCGGTCTCCTGCCCGACGATCTCCAGCTCGACCTGCTTGCCGAGCTTGCTGCTGACGTCGCGCACGAGCCGCGGGAAGCGCAGGAACACGGCCTCGACCGGGATCATCCGGATCTGCATGACCATGGACTGCAGGGCCTGCGAGGTCCGCGTGAGCTCCTGGACGGCCTGGGTCAGGCTGGGCATGTCGGCCTCGGAGGCGAGGCCCTCCACCAGGGTCCGCTGGACGACGAGCTCGCCCATGGCGTGCATGAGCTGGTCCAGGCGCTCGGCGTCCACGCGCACGGTGGTGGCCGCCTTCTTGGTCAGCGGCGCCTCCTCGCCGGAGCCCGGTGCGGCGGTCCTGTCCTGTTGCGGCGCGTCGGAGCGCGACGGTCCGCCGACGACCTCCAGGGGTCCGGCCGGGGTGACCGGGGCGTCCGGGTCCGGGGTGCCGAGGCGGACGTCCTTCACGTCGTCGACGGCGCGGATCGCCGCTTCGAGGGCCGCGTCCTCGGCGATCGCGACGACGGTCGCCTCGACGACCTTGCCGGCGAAGTCGTCGATCGCGTCCTGGGCCGGCGCGCTGGAGACCACCGCGCCGTGCTCGGCGATCGCCGCGAGGACCATGTAGGCGCGGACGGTGGGCATCATGACGTCGTCGCTGAGCGTCACGCGCACGTGCACGACCCGCTCGCCGTCGGCGAGCTCGGGGATCACGACGGGAGCAGGCGAGGCGTCCGCGGGTCCCGCCAGCGGGTCGTCGACGTCGTCGTCGCGCACCAGCGCGGCGAGCCGCGAGATCAGGGGGTCCGGGTCGATCCTCTCGCCTCCGGACCCGTCGATGGCGTCGATCGCCGCCTCGAGGGCGTCGAGGCATTCGAGGAGCACGTCGACGACCGCCGCCGGCAGCGAGGCGTTGCGCTGCCGCAGCAGCTCGAACACGTCCTCCATCTGGTGCGTGAGCCTGGCGATGCCCTCGAACCCCATCGTGGCGCTCATGCCCTTCAGGGAGTGCGCGGCGCGGAAGATCTCGTCGAGGGTGTCCCGGTCGTCGGGGGACTCCTCGAGCTTGACGACGGCGATGTTGAGCTCCTGCAGGTGCTCGCGGCACTCCGCGAGGAACATCGGGAGGTACTCGGAGGTGTCCATCGTCACCCCTCCTTCCGGTACGTGAACGGGTAGGCCGGCGCGAGCCGGAGGGCTGGCGCGTTCGCGACACGCTCGGTCGCCCCGACGACGAGGTAGCCGCCGGGGCGCAGGGCCTCGGCCAGCCGCGCGTGCAGCGCGTCGCGAACCTCCTCGGTGAAGTAGATGACCGTGTTGCGGCAGAGGATCAGGTCGTAGTGCGCGGGCTTCGGGCGCACCTTGAGCAGGTCGCCCTGCTCGAAGCGCACCAACGCCCGGAGGTCCGGCCGGGCGCTCCAGGTGGCGTCCGGGTTGCGCTCGAAGTGGCGCTCGAGGGCCGCCTTCGGCGCGTCGCGGGCGTCCGCCGCCGAGAACACCCCGCGGCGGGCGCGGGCCACGACGCGGGCGTCGATGTCCGTCCCGGTGATCTCGGCGTGGGCCTGTCCGCGCCGGCCGGCTCCGGCGTCGAGGACGTGGGCGGCGAGCGTGTACGCCTCGGCTCCGTAGGAGCAGCCGGCGCTCCAGATCCGCAGTGAGCCGCGCCGCTGCAGCTCCGGGAGGACGTGCTGCGCGAGTCGCTCCCACTGCTCGGGGTTGCGCCAGAGCTGGCTGACGTTGATGGTCATCCGGTCCAGGAACGCGTCGAGCTCGGCGTCGTCGCGACGCAGGCGCTCCAGCTCGGTGAGCAGGTCGTCGTCCCCGTGGCGGGCGCGGATCCAGCTGCGGATCCTCCGCTCCATCTGGGGGCGCTTGTACTGGTCGAGGTCGATCCCCGTGAGGCGCCGCAGCCCGGCGGTGAACTCCGGGTAGGGGTCCCGGGTCGCGACGCTCCGGGCGCGCGACGCCGCGGGCGGCGCCGTCGGCGACGAGGTGGTCCGGCGCGCTGTGTCTCTCATCGGACCGCCTCCTCGGCGATGATCGCGGCCAGCTCGTGCAGCGGGGCCGCACGGTCGGCCAGACCGGCCTCGGCGACCGCGCGCGGCATGCCGTAGACGGTGCAGGTGGACTCGTCCTCGACGATCACGCGGCCACCGGCCCGCTTCACCGCTGCCGCCCCCTGTTCGCCGTCGCGGCCCATCCCCGTGAGGACGACCAGGAGCAGCCGGGACCCGAAGAGGTCCGCCGCGTCCTGGATCGTGAGGTCCGCGCGCGGGCGCAGCGCTCCGACCGGCGGTGCGTCGCTGAGCACCAGCCGACGGTCCTTCCCGATCCGCAGGTGGCTGCCTCCGGGACACAGGAACACGCGCTCGGGAGCGAGCACGTCACCGGTCTGCGCCTCCGTGACCGCGAGGGCCGAGACCTTGTCCAGGCGCGCCGCCAGCGAGTTCGTGAACCCGGCGGGCATGTGCTGGACGATCAGGGCACCCTGCCCGAGCTGCGGTGGCAGCTGCGGGATCAGCTCCGCGAGCGCACGCGGACCGCCGGTCGAGGAGACGATGAGGACCATCCGCTCCGTCCCGGTCCGGGTCGGAGCGGGCGGGCGGATGCGCGGGGGGCTCGCCGGTCGGACCGTCCCGGGGCGACGGGCGATCGAGGATCCGCGGCGCCGGATGGATCCCGCCGCGGCACGCACCTTGTCCGCGAGCTCGCCGGCGAACGTGTCCATCCCCGCTCCGACCGCGGGCTTGGCGACGAGGTCGAACGCGCCCTCGGCGAGCGCGTCGACCGCGCGGGCGCCGTGGGCGGGGCTGAACGCGCTGACGACGACGACCGGGACGGATGCGCTGTCCCTGCGCAGCTCGCGCAGGACGCCGATGCCGTCCATGCCGGGCATCGCGAGATCCAGCGTCATCGCGTCGGGCCGGTGCTCACGCCAGAGGGCGAGGGCCTCGTCGCCGTCGCGAGCCTGACCGATGACCTCGAAGCCGCTCTCGGTGAGCGACTGCGCGAGGATCTTGCGCATCAGGCCGGAGTCGTCGGCGACGAGCACCCGGTCGCGGGTGGGGGTGTGGTGCGCCATGGGGAGTGCTGCGGTCCGGTGCCGGTCTCAGGCGGCGACCGACGACGGGGCCTCGACCTGGGCGGCGGCGTCGGCCTTCGCCTCACCGGCGGCCTCGAGCTCGGCCTGGGCCGCGGAGAAGTCCGCGCCGACGGCGACGATCGCCTCCGGGCTCAGCAGCACGACGAGCCGGTCGTCGATCTTGGCGATGCCGTCGATCACGACACCGCAGATGCCGTCCCAGCTGCCGCCGGCGTCGAGCTGCTCCTGCTCGACGGTCATGACCTCCTCGACCTGGTCGACGACGACGCCGGCCATGTCGCTGCCGGTCTCGACGATCACGATCTTGCAGCGGTCCTCCCGCTCGCTCATCGTGATGCCCAGGCGGGTCGCGAGGTCGAAGACCGGCAGGATCTTGCCGCGCAGGGAGATGACGCCGCGCACGCTCGCGTCCTCCGACGCGACGGTTCGCGGCGCGGTGTAGCGGATGATCTCGTGGACGTAGCTGATGGGCAGCGCGTACTCCTCGTCACCGAGGGTGAAGACGACGAGCTGTCGGGCGTCCTGGGGATCTGACATGGGAATGACTCCT
>NZ_JBFIGP010000208.1:0-7099 GCF_041602235.1 Paraconexibacter sp. | reverse complement strand
TCCACGGCGGGGTGCTGGCATCGATCGCCGAGTCGATCACCTCCATGGCCACCGCGACGGTCGTCATGCGTGACGGCTTCATGGCCCAGGGGCTGTCGAACCAGACGAGCTTCCTGCGTCCGGTGCTGGGCAGCAGGATCGACGCGGTCGCGACGCGTCGCCATCGCGGGCGGACGACGTGGGTGTGGGAGGTCGACATCACCGACGAGCAGGGACGGCTGTGCTCGATCATCCGGATGACCATCGCGGTGCGACCGCTGCCGCCCGAGCTCGCCGCAGCGGTCCGCGAGCAGGCGGCGCAGGTCCCGAACGAAAGCCCCTCGGCCTGAGGGGCCTAGCCGCCGTAGCGGTTGGTGATCGGCAGGCGCCGATCGCGGCCCAGGGCGCGCGGCGTGATCTTGATCCCGGGCGGTGACTGGCGGCGCTTGTACTCCGCCAGGTCGACGAGGCGGATGACGCGATCGACGGCGTCCGCCGGAAGGCCGCGGGCGACGAGCTGCTCCCGCCCGAGGTCCCGCTCCACGTAGCCCTCGAGGATCGCGTCGAGGATCTCGTAGGGCGGGAGCGAGTCGTCGTCGCGCTGGTCGGGCCGCAGCTCCGCCGAGGGCGGGCGGCTGACGATCTCCTCCGGCACGGGGTCGGTCGCGTCGCGGCTGCGCCGCCACGCGGTCAACCGGTAGACGAGCTGCTTCGGGCAGTCCTTGATCACCGCGAAGCCACCGGCGCTGTCGCCGTAGAGGGTGGAGTAGCCCACGGACATCTCGGACTTGTTCCCGGTGGTCAGGACCAGCCAGCCGAGCTTGTTGGACAGCGCCATGAGGAGGTTCCCGCGGATCCGGGCCTGCAGGTTCTCCTCCGTGAGGTCGCGCTCGCGGCCGGCGAAGACCTCGCGCAGCAGCTCGTCGTAGGCCAACATCGGGCCCTCGATCGGCAGTTCGAGCTGCTGCACCCCGAGGTTCGCGGCGAGCGTGCGGGCATCGCCCTGCGTCCCGGAGGACGAGAAGCGCGACGGCATGACGACGCAGCTCACGCGGTCGGCGCCGAGGGCGTCGACGGCCACGAGCAGCACGAGGGTGGAGTCGATGCCACCAGAGAGCCCGAGCACCACGTGGCGGAAGCCGTTCTTCTCCGTGTAGTCGCGGGTACCGAGGACGAGGGCTCCGTAGACCTCGGCATCGGGGTCCAGGAGGGGCGCGATGGAGCCCGTCGGGGCGTCGGCCGGGGAGTCGGGGCCGCCGTGGGCGTCCGACGGGGCGTCGGTCCGCAGGGTGGCGATCGTGTCCACCTGGGGGCGGGCCTCACGGCTGGCGAGCCGGGGACGGGTGTCCCGCAGGCGGGCATTGGCGGCCGCTCGGGTATCGACGGTCGCGAGCAGCAGCGTCTCCTCGAACTGCGGGGCTCGGGCGACGACACGCCCCTCGTGGTCCAGGACGACGCTGTGTCCGTCGAAGACGAGCTCGTCCTGTCCGCCCACGAGCGCGCAGAACGCCACGGGGGCGAGGTGGTCGCGTGCCCGCTGGGCGAGCATCCGCTCGCGCTCCCCGCCCTTGCCAGCGTGGAACGGCGAGGCCGTGAGGTTCACGAGCAGGCGCGCGCCCGCGAGCGCCTCGTCGGTGGCGGGTGGGCCGGGCACCCAGAGGTCCTCGCAGATCGTGAGTCCGACCGGGATCCCGTCGACGTCGATGAGCGCCGGCCGCTCGCCGGCCTGGAAGTAGCGGACCTCGTCGAACACCCCGTAGTTCGGCAGGCGCATCTTGCGGTAGATGCCCTGGACCGCGCCGTCCCCGAGCACCGCGGCCGCGTTGTAGACGTCGTCGTCGCGCTCGGGGAACCCGACGACGGCGACGATGCCGCGCGTGCGCTGCGCGAGACGGTCCAGGCAGGCCCGTGCGTCGGCGAGGAAGTGCTCCTTGAACAGCAGGTCCTCGGGCGGGTAGCCGGTGACGGCCAGCTCGGGGAGCACGACCAGCTGGGCGCCGGCGGCTGCGGCGTCGTCGATGGCCTGGGCGATCCGCCGCTCGTTGCCGGGCAGGTCTCCGACGGTCAGGTTCAGCTGCGCGAGTGCGATCCGCATGGGGCGGGAAGGATCGCACTTGGGCGCCTGCGGCCCTGCACGGACGATGGCGGGAGCTGAACTTCAACATTGCGTTGGACAAGCTTCTACCGAGTGTGTAAGGTAGCCGTACGCGCTGTTGAAGGTTGCGTAGAACCCCGCCGTCCCACATCCCCCGCAGTGAAAGGCACCCCGCGATGAACCTGTCAGACCAAACGACGCTCTCCCGGATCTACGAGGACCACAACCGTGCGGTCTACGGTGCGGCCTACCGGATCCTCGGGAACGCCGCGCAGGCCCAGGACGTCTGCCAGGACGTCTTCCTGCGCGTGTGGCGCAACCCGTCGAAGTACGACGCACGACGCGGTGAGCTCGGCAGCTACCTTCGGCTCATGGCCCGCAGTCGCGCGCTGGACCTGTGGCGTGAGGCGCAGGCCGCGGGTCGCGCGAACGACCGGCTGAAGGTCGTCGTGTCGATGGACGAGCCGCGGGTCGAGGAGCGCCCCGACCGCATGGCCGAGCGCGAGGGCGACCGGACGATCGTCCGCGAGGCGCTCGCCTCCCTGCCCGACCCGCAGCGCGAGGCCGTCGTCCTCGCCTACTGGGGAGGGCTCACCGCGGACGAGATCGCCCGCCGCTCGGGCGTGCCGCTGGGCACGGCGAAGAGCCGCATCCGCCTCGGGCTCGCGAAGCTGCGCGAGGAGATCGGCGCGACGCTCGAGAGCGCGCCGCTGGCGCACGCCGCCTGAGCAGGAGTTCTTGCGCGCCAGGTGTGGCGCCCCGCTCCGGAGGAATGCCCTGGACACGGCGTTCCTCCGGAGTTCTTCGTCTGTGTGCCGGGTCACACTCCCCTCGCCGATCCTCGCTACCGTTACGAACGATTGTTCGATCGCCGAGTCGTCTCCGCCCACTGCGGGGACGAACGGGGGACCCACTCGTCCGATCCGGAGAACCTGGAGACGGACTGGGGTGAATCGGCCGCTGATGCCGCCGTAGCGTCTCGTCGAGGCACGCCAGAAGCGTGCCCGGTGGGCTGCGAACCCGACAGCTAACCCCGTAGGCGGCAGACTCGCAGGAGGTACGGCATGTCGCCGTTCGTCTCGCGTGCCCGCGCACTGTCCGCCGCGGGTGTGCTCCCGCTCGCCGCAGCCACTGCGGCACTGTCCAGTCCGGCCCAGGCCCAGACGCCCGCCGGCACCCAGAACTCCGCAACACCACAGAGCTCCATCACCGCCAAGCTCGCGGACCGTCACATCCGCTACGGCGGGATGGCGACCGTGACAGGCGCGGTCACGCCCGCCACCTCAGGGACGCCGCTGACGCTCGAGTACCGGCCACGTGGCGGCCAATGGTCGGCCGTCGCCAAGGTGACGAGCACCGACGGCGGCAAGTTCCGGTTCCGCACCCGCCTGCGTCGCAACGGCGCGCTGCGCGTGGTGAGCGCCTCAGGCGATGGCGCGACCGTCCGCGCCGCCAGCAACGCCCCCAACGGGTCGACCAGCCGTGCGCTGAACATCCGCGTGGCGGCGACCTTCCGCTCCACCAGGCTCCGCCGCGACGTCATCGCGGGCCGGTCCTCGGTCCTGCGCGGCAAGGTGCTGCCGGCCGGCTCGGGCCGCCTGCTGCGCCTGCAGGTCCGCCGGGGCGGCAGGTGGGTCACGGTCGACCGTGACCGGACGTCGAAGAGCGGCGCCTACCGGCTGCGTTGGAAGACCTCGAAGCTCGGGCGCTACACCACGCGCGTCAAGGTCAGCTCCACGTCCGCCACGACGTCGGCCCGCCGGACGCTCGGCTCGGTCCGCGTGTACCGCCGCGTGTTCGTCTCGTGGTACGGCCCCGGCTTCTACGGGCGCCGGACCGCCTGTGGTGGGACGCTCGGCTACGGCACGATGGGCGTGGCCCACAAGTCGCTGCCCTGCGGGACGAAGCTCACGCTGCGGAAGGGCAAGCGTCGCGTGAACGTGCGCGTCATCGATCGCGGCCCGTACGTGCACGGTCGTGAGTACGACCTCACCGGCGCCACCAAGCGTGCGTTGGGCTTCGGCTCGACCGGCACCATCCTCGCGACCCGCTAGGTCGCGTATCCCTCGCGCCAGCCGTCGAACGGCCGCTCTGGCCGGTCCCGGGACACGAACGCGTGTTCCGGGACCGTCGGGGGCGCGGCGTACCCTTCGGGGGCCGTGTCCCGTCGCATCGCCCACCTCGACATCGACGCCTTCTACGCCTCGGTCGAGCTGCTCCGCCGGCCCGACCTCCGCGGTCTGCCGCTGATCGTGTCGGGCAGCGGCCCGCGCTCGGTCGTGACGACCGCGAGCTACGAGGCCCGCAAGTTCGGCGTCGGGTCCGCGATGCCCACGTCCCGCGCGATGCGCCTCTGCCCGGAGGCGATCGTCATCCCGCCGGACTTCGCCGCCTATCGCGCCGCGTCGAAGGTCGTGATGGACCTGGTGCGCGACACGGTGGAGACCGTGGAGGTCGTCGGGTTGGACGAGGCGTACCTCGACCTCAGCGACCTGTTCTCTCCCAAGACCGAGATGCGGCGCCTCGTCGCGCAGATCAAGGAGGCGGCCGGCCTGACCGCCTCGGTGGGCATCGGCCCCAACAAGCTGGTCGCCAAGGTCGCCTCGGACGCCGAGAAGCCGGCGGGCTTCGTCGTCCTCAGCCGCGAGCAGGCGATCGCCCGGTTCGCGGGCGCCCCCGTGGGCCTGGTACCGGGCATCGGCCCCAAGACCGCCGAGCGTCTGCACGAGCTGGGCATCACCACCCTCGGCGAGCTGGCCGGGACCCCGGACGAGGTGCTCGCCGCGCGGTTCGGCACCAACCAGGGGCCCTGGCTGGCGCGTCGCGGGCGCTTCGAGGACGACTCGCCCGTCAGTGAGGAGCGCATCGCGGTCAGCGAGTCGCGCGAACGGACCTTCGATGTCGACGTCTCGACGATCCCCGAGATGGAGGACCATCTGCGCCGCATGGCGCGGGAGTTGTGCGCCGGGCTCGTCAAGCAGGACCGGCAGGGCCGCACCATCGCGATCAAGGTCCGGCTGGACGACTGGACCACGGTGACGCGGGCGCGGACGATCGACGAGTACACCGACCAGGCGGACCGCGTCGGCGCGATCGCCGTGGAGCTGCTGCGGGCCTACGCCCCGCGGCGCCCGGTCCGGCTGCTGGGCGTCCGGATGGCGGGCTTCGCGCACGAGGCGGCCGCCGCGCCCCCCAAGACCCCAGGGGACCAGCTGGCGCTCGAGCTGTAGCGTTCCTCCGCATGAGCGAGCGCATCGACGTGGGGGACCGGACGCTGCACGCCGTGCGGCGAGGCACGGGGGAGCCCCTCCTGCTGATCCAGGGCATGAGCGGTACGCACGCATCGTGGGGCGAGGCGTTCCTGTCGGCGCTCGACCCGGCCTTCGAGCACGTCTCCTACGACCACCGCGGCATCGGGCGGTCGGACCCGGCGCCGGAGCCGTTCTCGATCGGGGACCTCGCGGACGACGCGCTGGCCCTCATGGACGCGGCCGGCATGGATCGGGCGCACGTCATGGGGATCTCCATGGGCGGCATGGTCGCCCAGGAGCTCGTCCTGCGTGCCCCGGACCGCGTGTCCAGCCTCACCCTCGGGTGCACGTACAGCGGGGGCGACGGCTCGGCCATGGCGGGTCCCGAGACGATCCAGAAGCTCTCGGCGGGCATGATGTCCGGTGATCGCGAGCTCGCGATCCGCACCGGCTACGAGCTGAACGTCTCACCGGGCTTCGCGGCGGACGACGCCAACTGGGCCGCGTTCTACGAGATGGCCACGGGGACCCCGGCGTCGATCGCCACGATCATGCTGCAGATGCAGGCGATCGGTGTGCACGACACCCTGGAGCGGCTGTCGTCGGTGGCGGCCCCCACGCTCGTGGTGCACGGCGACGCCGACGAGATGCTGCCCGTCTCCAACGCGCACCTCATCGCGGGCGCGATCCCGGACGCCAGGGTCGAGATCCTCGAAGGCGTCGGGCACATGTTCTGGTGGGAGCGCCCCGAGGAGTCGGCGGCGCTGCTGCGCGAGCACGCGCTCGGGGGCTGACGACGGAGGGCTTGCGCGCCCGGGGCGGTAGGGGTGCCCGACGCGCGCCGATCGACGGATGGGCCGTCGTTCAGGCCGCGGCACCGAGCCGGCGCTCGGGCACGATCTGGCCCGCGGCGTCGAACGCGATGACCTCGGAGACGTGGCCCTCGTGACGGGCCTCGACGATCAGGCCCCACACGACCTCGTGCGTCCGCACCTCGGCGCCCGGGTGGCGCCACCGCAGGTGCGCGATCGCGCGGGCCTGCGTGGTGGTGAGTTCGACGGCCATGGGTGGACTATCGGCCACGGAGCTGAGGGCTTGACGAAGGGAACCTGAAGTCTTCATGAGAATGCCCTCGGCCCTGCGGGCCGGGGAGGGGAGACCCCCTTGCCTATCCTGGGGGCGTGCTCGCGCTCATCGCCGCCGTCGCGACCGCCGCGGTCCCCGGCGGCCCCGCCTCCACGCCGCCCTTCCGCCTGACGCAGAAGCGCGTCGCACCGTCGAAGATCTTCTTCGATCGGGATCCGGTGCGGATCGACCTGACGATCGCCGCGCCACGCCAACTCGATCTCGACGTCGAGATCGTCCGTGAGCGGACCGGCACGGTCGCCCGGCGCCTGCGGCTGACGGCGGTCGAGCCCGGGGTCCGCCGGCGGGTGCGCTGGGACGGCGTGACCGGCTACGGGCGCGCCTCCGGCGACGGCCGCTACCGGGTGCGCGTGATCGCGCCGAGCCTGGGCGAGCGGCGACGCGTGGGCTCCTTCACGCTGCGGGGGCGCATGTACCCGATCCGCGGTCAGCACCGCGACCGAGGTCCCGTCGGGCAGTTCGGCGTTCCGCGCAACGGCGGCCGGACCCACGAGGGTTTCGACGTGAACGCGCCGTGCGGGACGAGGCTCGTGGCGGCGCGCGGCGGGAGGGTCGTGCGCAGCCGCTACGACCCCGTGCTCTACGGGTACGAGGTCATCATCCGCGGGAGCCGGGACGGGCGCTCCTA
>NZ_JBFIGP010000207.1:0-7122 GCF_041602235.1 Paraconexibacter sp. | reverse complement strand
GACTTCTTCTTCTTCGTCGGCACGGTCTTCCCGACCTTCGCCCCGATCTCGAACGACGAGTACGCGTTGCTGTAGACGACGTCGAAGCCCATCAGATCCGTGGTGCGGGAGATCCGCTTGGGCAGCTTGATCCGCCACCGCTTGCGCGTCTTCGTGACCGCACGGCCCTCACCGAGGGCGGTGAGCTGCTCCTGCCCGCGTCCGTCGATCCGCGCGGTGCGCCAGCGCAGGAAGTCCGCCGGGGCGCCGAGGAGCACCGTGACCGTCCCGTTCGGACGGATCGTGACCGTGTTGGTGAACTTCAGCGGGTACTCCGCGTCGGTGCACACCCCACCGGTGCCGTCTTCCTTCGGGACGCAGTGGTACCCCAGCGTGGCGGGAGCCTTCTGCTTGTAGGACTGGACGATCAGCTTCCCGTAGTTGGGGGTCGTCGACGCACCGTGCGCCATCGCCACGAGCGCGAGCACCAGGCCCACACCCCCCGCCACGGTGGTCCGCGTCCTCCTGCCATCGAGTCGCATGAGGCGGAATCTATACTCCCGCGCCCATGACCGACCCCATCTCCATCATCGGTGGCTCCGGCGCGCTCGGCTACGGACTCGCTGTCCGCTTCGGCCGCGCCGGCATCCCCGTCGTCATCGGATCGCGCGACGCCGCGCGCGCGGAGGAGGCGGCGGCACGGGCGGCGGCGGCGGTGCCCGAGGGGTCGTTCGCCGGCTACGCCAACGACGTCGCGGCGGCGGAGAGCGACACGGTCATCCTCTCGGTCCCGTTCCGCAACCAGTCCGAGACGCTCACCAACCTCAAGCAGACCCTGCGCGAGGGTCAGCTCGTCATCGACGCGACCGTGCCGCTCGCGGCGGCCGTCAGCGGCAAGGCGACGCGCACGCTGGGCGTGTGGCAGGGCTCGGCCGCGCAGCAGGCGCAGGAGATGGTGCCCGCCGGCGTGCGCGTGGTGAGCGCCTTCCACACGGTCGCGGCGGCCCACCTCGGCGACCTCGACTGGCAACTCGACGAGGACATCCTGGTCTGCGGCGACGTCAAGGAGGACAAGCAGCGGGTCATCGAGCTGATCGGCGCGATCGACGGTCTGCGTGGCGTGGACGCCGGCCGGCTGGAGATGAGCCGGATCGTCGAGTCGCTCACCCCCCTGCTCATCGGGATCAACGTCCGCCACAAGACCCACGCGGGCATCCGGATCACCGGCCTGCCGTCGGCGTGACCGACGCCCCCCGCGACGACCGGACGGGTCCGGTCGTCGTCCTCGCCGGAGGCACCGGCGGCGCCCGGCTCGCCCGCGGCATGCTCGACGTCGTGGGCGCCGACCTCGTCGTCGTCGCCAACACCGGCGACGACGTGGAGATGTACGGCGCCTACGTCTGCCCCGATCCCGACCTCTGCGCCTTCTGGCTGGCGGACCGGATCGACGAGCGCGGGTGGGGCCTGGAGGGCGACACGTTCTGCGTGATGCAGGGGCTGCGGGACCTCGGCGTCGACGTGTGGTTCAACCTCGGCGACCGCGATCTCGCCATCGGCCTGCGGCGGGCCGAGCGTCTCGCCGCCGGAGCCCGGCTGACCGACGCGCTGGCGGAGCTCACCGCGGCCCTCGGGGTCCGAGCCCGCGTGCTGCCGATGTGCGACCGGCCCGTGCGCACGCGCGTCCGGGCCCGCGGACGGTGGACGCCCTTCCAGGAGTTCATGATCCGCGATCGCGCCGAAGGTCCGGTCGAGGACCTGGCCTTCGACGGCATCGAGCAGGCCGTCGCCCCGCCGGAGGTCCTCGAGGCGATCGCCGCCGCGCGCGCCGTGATCGTGGGACCGTCGAACCCCGTGATCTCGATCGATCCCATCCTCGGCGTCCCCGGGATCCGCGCGGCCCTGAGGGACACCGCCGCCCCCGTGGTCGCCGTCAGCCCCGTCGTCGCCGGCGAGGTCGTCAAGGGCCCGACCGCCGCGTTCATGGCCTGGGCGGGCCGTACCCTGGACGCGGCGGGGGTCGCCGACCATTACCGTGGTCTCCTCCGCGGCCTCGTGACGGACGAGGCCGCCCCTGCCCTGGACCTGCCCGTGCTGCGCACCGACACCCTGATGACCGACGCCGCCGCTCGCGAGCGCCTCGCTCGCGAGACCCTCACCTTCGCGCTGGGGCTGACCGCGTGAGCACCATCGCCGTCGTCCCCGTCAAGCGCTTCGGCGACGCCAAGCAGCGACTGGCCGATCACATCGGGACGAGCACCCGCAAGGCGCTGAGCGAGGCGATGGTCACCGACGTCCTCATCGCGCTGCGGCGTTCCAAGCGCGTGGACCGGGTGATCGTCGTGACGTCCGAGCCCGCGGCGGAGGCCCTGGCCAACGGCTACGACGCCGAGCCCGTGCTGGACGACGAGAACACCACGCACAGCGCTGCGGCGATGATCGGGATCCGGTCGGCCCGCGAGCGGGGGGCGCGCCGCGTCCTGCTCGTCCCCGGCGACTGCCCCGCGCTGGCGCCCGACGAGGTCGACGCGCTCCTGGGGACCGTCGGCGACCCGCCGGGCGTCGTCGTCGTCCCCGACCGTCACGGCACCGGCACCAACGCGCTGATCCTCAGCCCGCCCGACGTGATGGAGCCCTCGTTCGGACCGGACTCCTGCGCCCGTCACCTCGAGCTCGCCCGCGCCGCCGGGGTCCCGGGCGAGGTGCGCGAGGTGCCGTCGCTCTCGCTCGACGTCGACACGTTCGACGACCTGCAGGCCCTCCGGGACGCCCTCGCGGTCCGCATCGGCGGTGCGGCGCACACGCGCGGCATGCTGAACCGCCTCGCCCGGCGGTGAGCGCGCTGCTCGCGACGCCGGTCGCGGGACTTCCGGGTCTGGCCGCCGGAGACGATCTCGCCGCGCTCATCGCGGCGCGCGCCCAGCTCGACGACGACGACGTCGTGGTCGTCGCCCACAAGGCCGTGTCCAAGTGCGAGGGCCGGACGGTCCGGCTGGCCGACATCACGCCCTCGCCCCGCGCGGTGGAGCTCGCCGAGACCGGGGACAAGGACCCGCGCGCGGTGCAGGTCGTGCTCGACGAGAGCGCCGAGGTGCTCCGTGCCGAGCACGGCGTGCTGATCTGCCGGACCCGGCACGGGTTCGTCTGCGCCAACGCGGGGGTGGACGCGTCCAACGCCGGGTCCGCCGACACGCTCGTCCTCCTTCCCCGGGACCCTGACGCCTCCGCCCGGCGCCTGCGCGGCGCGCTCCGTGCGCTGACCGGCCGCCGGGTCGCGGTGGTCGTGACGGACTCCTTCGGTCGCGCATGGCGTCACGGTCAGTGCGACGTCGCCATCGGCGTCGCGGGGCTGGCCCCCCTCCAGGACCTCCGCGGCGGCCGCGACGCCGACGACCGCGAGCTCCGCGCCACGTGGATCGCGACGGCCGACCAGGCCGCCGCTGCCGCCGACCTCGTCCGCGGCAAGACGAGCGGGACACCGGTGGTGGTGCTGCGCGGGCTGGCCTCGCACGTCACCGAGGACGACGGACCGGGCGCGGCCGCGCTCGTGCGACCGCTCGACGAGGACCTGTTCCGCTAGCGGGGCGGTGATGCGCGCCGGTCCTCTCGACCGGCGCGTCGCCGCGGGCTAGGAGATCTCCAGGACGACCATCGGTCGCTCGCCGCGCGGGGTCTCGACCCGCACGGTCTCGCCGACCTTCGCGCCGACGAGCGCCTCGGCGACGGGCGACTCGGCGGACAGCTTGCCGGCGGCCGCATCGGCCTCGGTCGGGCCGACGATCTGGTAGGTCGCCTCCCGCTCGGTGGTCTCGTCGCGGACCTTGACCGTCGAGCCGAAGCCCACGACGTCGCCGCCGCCCGTGGGCTCCACGACGACCGCATTGCGCAGGCGGTCCTGGAGCCGGAGGATCTTGGTCTCCAGGTGTCCCTGGTCCTCCTTGGCGATGTGGTACTCGGCGTTCTCCTTCAGGTCCCCCATGTCGCGGGCGAACGAGATGCGCTTGGCGATCTCCTGCCGGGCGGTCGTCTCGAGCTCGTGCAACTCCGCCTTGAGCGCCTCCAGACCCTCGGCCGTGATCGCCTCGCCGCCGTCGGCGCCGCTCATGCCGCGGTCTCCACGAGCATCGCCCCGGCCACCGAGCCACCGACGGGGATGCGGCGACGGATGTCGTACAACGTGGTCCGCTCGGCCGCAGGACGGCCCGCGCGGTGCGCCGCCGACACGAGGTCCTCGGGATCCAGGCGCACCCCGTGCTGGCTGCCCGCCATCCGGCTGATCGATTCCTCCATGAGGGTTCCTCCCAGGTCGTTGACGCCCCATCGCAGCGACTCGGTCGCCGCCTCGATCCCCATCTTCACCCACGAGGCCTGCAGGTTGCGGATCGAACGGCCCAGGGCCAGCCGGAAGACCGCGGTGTGCTTGAGGTTCTCCTCGGCCGAGAGCTCCTCCACGCCGTGCGTGCGGCCGAGCATCGTGTGGAACGGGATGAAGGACAGCGGCACGAACTCGGTGATGCCCCCCGTGCGCTCCTGGAGCGCACGAACTACGCGCAGGTGCTCGGCGAGCTCCCACGGCTCCTCGATGTGCCCGAACATCACGGTGGACGTCGACCGCAGGCCGGCGCGGTGGCTCGCCTCGATGACCTCGACCCAGCGACCGGCGGGCAGCTTGTTCGGGCTGATGCGCTCGCGGACGCCGTCGTGCAGCACCTCGGCGGCCGTGCCCGGCGTCGACCCGAGCCCGGCATCGCGCAGCTGCGCGAACACCGCGTCGAGCGACAGCCCGCTGACGGTCGCCATGTGGTCGATCTCCATCGGCGAGTAGGCGTGGAGGTGCAGGGTGGGCTCGAGCTCCTTGGCGAAGCGCAGCCATCCCAGGTAGTCCTCGAACGTCCAGTCCGGGTGGATCCCGGACTGGATGCACAGCTCGGTCGCCCCGAACGCGACGGCGTCGGCGACCCGGGCCGCGAAGTCCTCGCGGGAGTGGGTGTAGGCGTCCGGTGAGCGCCGGGACTGCCCGAAGCCGCAGAACGCGCAGCCGACGGTGCAGACGTTCGAGACGTTGATGTTGCGGTTGACGACGTAGGTCACGTCCTCGCCCGCGAGCTCCGCTCGCAGCTCGTCGGCGGCCTGGCGCAGGTCCTCGACCGCCTCCGGCCGCGTCTCGGCGAAGAGGGCGGTCAGCTCGTCCTCGTCAAGCCACAGGCCGTCACGGCCCTTGGCGATCGCGGCGGGCACGAGATCGCGGCGGATCGGACGCGGCGACTCGGTGCGCCCGGACCCGCGCCGCGGGATGAAGGACCAGTAGCGGGACCGCACCACGTCCATGACGGCGGGTGCGACCCAATCGGACTCCAGGTACCTGCCGTACACGCACAGGCGCTCGGTCAGCGCGTACCCGCGCGGCGCGAGCTCCTTGCGGACCTGGTGCGGCGACGGGAACGGGTGCTCCGGCGAGATGTGGTCGCCGTTGGCCGAGAGCCCCCCGAGGTCGGTCGCGCCGGCGTCGATGAGCCGCGGCCACCAGTCGGCGAGGTTCGGCGGGATCTGCACGCCGACCTCGGGCATCGTCCGGCGGACGTGGCCGACGAGGTCCTCCATCTCCTCGATCGTGACACCCGTGGCCCACGCCGGGAGATCCTTCCGCGGGCGCTCGGCGTCCCCGTCCCACAGTCCGGTGGCCCAGGCCCGCCTGGCCGCGTCCCCGGCGATGTCCGCGACCTCCTGACCGTAGTAGGCGTCGTGGGGAACGAAGTTCTGCAGGATCAGCTCCTGCAGGTGCCCGTGCTCGGCGTGGACCTCGGCCAGCGCGTCGATCGCGGCGAACCGGTCCTCGGGGGTCTCGCCGATCCCGACCAGGATCCCGCTCGTGAAGGGGATCTTCAGCTCGCCGGCCCAGCGGATGGTCTCCAGGCGCCGGTGCGGAGACTTCGTCGGCGAGCCCTGATGCGCGACGAGATCGTCGCGGATCGACTCCAGCATCAGGCCCTGCGACGCGGTCACCTCCCGCAGGCGCGCGAGGTCCTCCTTCGAGAGCACCCCGAGGTTGGTGTGCGGGAGCAGCCCGCGCTCCAGCGCCCGCTCGCACGTCCACACCACGTAGCCGGTGAAGTCCTCGTGTCCGTACTCGCGCAGGCGGGCGGCGACCTCGGCGTTCACCTCGGGCTTCTCCCCCGTGAGGACGAGCAGTTCCTTCACGTTGCGGCGGGCCGCGCGATCGAGTTGCTGCAGCACCTCCTGGGGCGAGTAGAGGTGCGCGCGGTGGGTCTTGAACGCGCAGTACTTGCAGTAGCACTGGCACGTGCGCGACAGCGACAGCGTGACGTTGCGCGAGAAGGTGACGCGGCGACGCATCGCCGGGAGTCTAGTGAGGGGGGCCCGCGCCCGGACAGGCACCACCGCGTACCCTGCCCCGCACATGCCCAGCGTCCGACCCCGCACCCTGCTCGTCCCGCTGCTCGCCGCGGTGATGCTCGCCCTGCCCGCCTGCGGCACCTCGGGGTCCTCCGCCCGCCCCAACGAGGAGGCGACGCTCCTGCTGGACTTCACCCCCGGCGCCGTCCACACCGGCATCTACCTCGCCCGCTCGCGCGGCTTCGACGAGGCCGAGGGGGCACGCCTGGAGATCAAGCCCCCGTCGGACTCGACCGACGCCGTCAAGCTGCTGAGTGCCGGGCGCGTGGACTTCGCGATCCTCGACCTGCACGACCTCGCCATCGCCCGCGAGAAGGGCGCCGACCTCGTCGCGGTCATGCCGGTCGTGCAGCAGCCGCTCGCCAGCATCCTCGCGGCGCCGGAGATCCAGCGTCCCAGGGATCTGGAGGGTCGCCGGGTCGGGGTCACGGGCCTGCCCAGCGATGTCGCCGTCCTGCGCTCGATCGTCGAGGCCGACGGCGGTGACCCCGATCGGGTCGAGACCACGACCATCGGGTTCACGGCGGTCCCCGCCCTGCTGGGCGGGAAGGTCGACGCCGCTACCGCGTTCTGGAACGTCGAGGGCGTCGCGCTGCAACGCCAGCGGCCCGCCACCAGGATCTTCCGCCTGGACGCGTACGGCGCGCCCAGCTACCCCGAGCTGGTGCTCTGCACGACCAGCACGACGCTGCAGGACCGCCGTTCGCTGGTCTCCGCCGTGGTCAAGGCCCT
>NZ_JBFIGP010000206.1:0-7136 GCF_041602235.1 Paraconexibacter sp. | reverse complement strand
GTCTTCGTGATGATCGAGCTGTTCTACCTGTTCAACTGCCGCTCGTTGCAGCGCTCGATGTTCCGCATCGGGGTGTTCAGCAACGCGTGGGTGACGGTCGGCGTGACCGTCACGATCGTGCTGCAGATGCTGTTCACCTACGCGGCGCCGATGCACGAGCTGTTCGGCAGCGCCTCGATCGGCCTGGAGGACTGGGCGCGGATCCTCGTCCTCGCGCTGGTGGCGTGGGGGATCGTCGGGATCGAGAAGACGGTGCGCAGCCGCCGGGCGGCAGTGTCCCCCGCGGCGCTCCGCTAGTCCTCGATGTTGCTCATCACGTGCTTGATGCGCGTGTAGTCCTCGAAGCCGTAGGCCGACAGGTCCTTGCCGTAGCCGGACTGCTTGAAGCCCCCGTGCGGCATCTCGGCGACGAGCGGGATGTGCGTGTTGATCCACACGCACCCGAAGTCCAGGTGCTTGGCCATCCGCATCGCCCTGCCGTGGTCCTTGGTCCAGACGCTGGAGGCCAGCCCGTACTTCACGCCGTTGGCCCAGGCCAGGGCCTGCGCCTCGTCGCTCGCGCGCTGCACGGTGATGACGGGGCCGAAGATCTCGTCCTGGATCATCTCGTCGGTCTGCTCCAGGCCGGTCACGACCGTGGGCTCGTAGAAGTAGCCCTCCCCGTCGGCGGGGTTGCCGCCGGTCGTCACCCGGGCGTGCGCGGGGGCGCGCTCGATGAACCCGGAGACGCGCTCGCGCTGCACCTGGCTGATGACGGGACCCATGTAGGTGTTCTCGTCCAGGGGGTCACCGTAGGCGGTGCCCTTGGCCTGCTCGGTCAGCGCGTCGACGAACGCGTCGTGGATGCCGGGACCGGCGATCACGCGCGTCGCCGCCGTGCAGTCCTGCCCGGCGTTGAAGTAGCCGGTGCCGGCGATCATCTCCGCGGCCGCCTCGACGTCCGCGTCGTCGAAGACGATGACCGGGGCCTTGCCGCCGAGCTCGAGGTGCACGCGCTTGAGCGAGTCCGCGGCCGCTGCCGCGACCGCCTTCCCGGCCCGGACGCTGCCGGTGATCGAGACCATGTCGACGCCCTCGTGACGGACGAGGTCCTCACCGGTCGCGCCCTTGCCCAGGACGACGTTGAAGACGCCCTCCGGCAGGTGCTTCTGCATGAGCTCCGCCATCCAGAGGGTGGACGTCGGCGTGTTCTCGGAGGGCTTCAGGACGAGGGCGTTGCCCGCCGCGAGGGCAGGGGCGAACTTCCAGATGGCCATCATGAACGGGTAGTTCCAGGGGGTGATGCCCGCGCAGACGCCGATCGGCTCGCGGCGGATCGACGAGGTGTGGCCCGCCATGTACTCCCCGGTGGAGAGTCCCTGCAGGTGGCGCGCGGCGCCGGCGAAGAAGCGGATCTGGTCGACCGCCGGCGGCACCTCCTCGCTGAGCACGAGCGCCAGCGGCTTGCCCGTGTTCTCGGTCTCGATGCGCGCCAGCTCCTCGGCGCGGGACTCGATCTCGTCGGCGATCTTCAGCAGCGCGAGGCTGCGCTCCGAGGGCGTCGCCTGGCCCCACTCCGCAAAGCCCGCGCGCGCCGCCTGCACCGCGGCGTCGACGTCCTGCGACGAGGAGATCCCCATCTGGTCGAGGACCGCGCCGGTCGCGGCGTTGTGGACGTCGTGGGAGCCGTCGCCGCTCGTCGCGACGCTCTTGCCACCGATGAAGTTCTGGAGCATGGAGCGACGCTACCAGCGCCACGGTGGCGTCTGGAATGTCCGCTTCGGCGCACGCCGGAGCGCGGTCTCGTACGTCGAGGTGCACGGGTCCCCGGGACGTTCGGGCCCGCTCGGCGTGCGTGGGGCCCCGGGGATGGGTCGGGAATCGGGCGTCCCCGAGCCCCGGGGGCGGGGCGCCGGGCTTCGCGTGCGACCCATAAGGTGTCGCGCATGACCAACGTGGTGATCTCCTCCGCTGCCCGGACCGCCGTCGGCGGCTACGGCAAGAGCCTGAAGGACGTGGCGCCGACCGACCTCGGCACGATCGCCGCGAAGGGCGCGATCGAGCGGGCCGGCATCAGCCCCGGTGACGTGCAGCACGTCGTGTTCGGCAACGTCATCCACACGCAGCCGGCCGACATGTACATGGCGCGCGTGGTGGGCGTGCAGGCCGGCATCCCGAAGGAGACCCCGGCGTACACGGTGAACCGCCTCTGCGGCACCGGCGTGCAGTCGATCGTCTCCGCCACGCAGGCGATCCAGACCGGTGACGCGGACGTCGCGCTCGCCGGAGGCGCCGAGTCCATGAGCCGCGGCCCCTACTGGGTCGACAACGCCCGCTGGGGCGCGAAGATGGGCCCGACCTCCATGACCGACCCGGTGATGGGCGGCCTGACCGACCCCTTCAACGAGATCCTCATGGGCGTCACCGCCGAGAACCTCGCGGAGAAGCACGCGATCACGCGCGAGCGTCAGGACGCCTTCGCCGTCGCCTCGCACCGCAAGGCCAGCGAGGCGCAGAAGGCCGGGCGCTTCGAGGGACAGATCGTCCCCGTGCCGGTGAAGGTGAAGCGCGAGATGGTCGACTTCGTCACCGACGAGCACATCCGCCACGACGCGTCGCTCGAGGCCATGGCGAAGCTGCGGCCCGCGTTCGCCAAGGGTGACGGTGGCACGGTGACCGCCGGCAACGCCTCCGGCATGAACGACGCGGGAGCGGCCGTCGTCCTCATGGACGCCGAGCGCGCCAAGGATCTCGGTGCGCCGGTGCGGGCCCGCATCCTCGGGTACGCGACCTGCGGCGTGGATCCCAAGATCATGGGCATCGGTCCGGTGCCGGCGATCAACAAGGTCCTGGATCGCACGGGCGTGTCACTCGACCAGGTCGGCGTCATCGAGCTCAACGAGGCGTTCGCGGCGCAGTCCCTGGCCGTGATGATCGAACTGGGCCTGGACGACGAGGATCCGCGCGTCAACCCCAACGGGGGCGCGATCGCCCTCGGGCACCCGATCGGCGCGTCGGGCACCGTCATCACCGCGAAGTGCCTGGACGAGATGGAGCGCGGCGACCACGAGTTCGGCCTGGTGTCGCTGTGCATCGGTGGCGGCCAGGGGATCGCGCTGCTGCTCGGGCGCGGCTAGACCTGCCCGAACGGTCGGGCCACCGGATCGACGTGGCGTATCGCCGCGGGTGCCGAGGCTCGGGGGAGCCGGCGCTCGCGGCCGCCCTGCCGGACCGCATCGCCGGTTGCCCCACCCCTGAGCTAGGTTTCCTGCATGCCCCAGTTCGCCACGCCCGAGGAGGCGAGCGCCGTCCTCGGCGGTCTCTTCCAGGACGCCGTCACCGATCCGGACCTCTACGGGAAGCTGCAGAAGCTCGACGGGATCGTCCGCCTGCAGGTGAAGGACCCCACGGTCCAGATCACGGTGCGGGCGAAGGCGGGCGAGCCCGGCGTGGTGGCGGTCGGATCGTCGAAGCTCAACCCCGACGTCATCGTCCGGCTGGACGGCGACACCGCGCACGGCTGGTTCAGCGGCGAGCTCAACCCGACCGTCGCCCTGTCCAAGGGCACGATGCGGGCCACCGGCGACATCGAGCGCATCCTGCGGCTCGTCCCGCTGGCGCCCGCGCTGGTCGACCAGTACAAGGCCGTGGTCGAGAACGGCGGCCGCGTGACCGAGGCACCCGCCGAACCCGAGCCTGCGGAGCAGCCGGAGGCTGTGGCACCTGTGGAGACAGTTTCTGCAGGAGAGGCACCGGCCCCCTCCGCGGAGAGCATCGCTGCCGAGGCCGACGCGACCGTCGCCGAGGTCGAGGCGGTCGTGGACGAGGTCCCCGCCGCCGACGAGGTGCTCGAGCAGGCGCCCGCGGCCGAGGAGATCGTGCAGGCCGCGCCCGCGGCCGAAGCGATCGTCGACGCCGCCCCGAGCGTCGAGGAGGTTCTCGCGTCCGCTCCTGGGGTGGAGGAGGTCGTCGCCCAGGCCCCGGAGCAGGTCGTCGCCGAGTCGCCGGAGCCGGCCGCGCCGGTCCCGGCCGAGGCCGCGTCGCAGACGGAGGCCGAGTCGGAGCCGGCGCCCGCCGAGCCGGAGGTCGAGGCGGGGGAGCCACCCGCCGAGTCCGCGCCGTCCGAGCCCGCGTCCGCCGAGCCTGAAGCCGTCGAGCCCGAAGCCGTCGAGCCCGAAGCCGCCGAGCCCGCGCCCGCCGAGCCTGACGCCGCCGAGCCCGAAGCCGTCGAGCCCGCGTCCGCCGAGCCCGCGCCCGCCGAGCCCGCCGAGTCCGACGCGCCCGAGCCTCCGCGCGACACCCCGCCGTCGGACGCCTGAACCGCCCCGTCCCGCCCGGGCGACCCGCCCGGGCGAGCGCCCCGCACCGCCCCCGTCGCACCGGACCTCCGTCCGCGCGCGCCCCTATCCCGGCGCCAGCCTCGGTCGCGCCGCGGCGACGGTGGCCCGCAGCGTCTCCTGCGCGTCGTGCTTCGGCGCCCACCCCAGGAGGGACCGCGCCCGCGTGCTGTCCATGAGGACGGGCTGGCGGAACGCCTCGATCCAGTGGGCCTCCGGGGGGAGGAACGGAAGTCGCGCGACGATCTCCGCGGTCGCATCGACCGCGAGCTCAGGGATCGGGACGCTGTACCAGCCGAGGGCAGCGGCGATGTCGCCCACACCGCAGACGCCGGGACCGGCGAGGTTGTAGACACCGGGCTCACCGCGACCGAGCACCGCCGCGACGAGCGCCTCGGCGACATCGTCGTGGTGCACGAGCTGGAAGGGCAGGCCGGGGTCGGGCAGCACCGGCTTGAGGACCGGCACCTGGTCGAAGAGCGCACGGACCGCACCGGGGAGCCGGTCGCCCAGCCCGATGCCGGGGATCATGTCGACGAGCAGCGTCGCCTCCGGGCCGGCGACGATGCAGGGCCGGAAGACCCACGCCTGGGTGGGCGACCCCGCGAGATCCTCGGCGAGCGCCTCCTCGACCTCGGCCTTCTGGGCCGAGTAGGGGTGGCGGTCGGTGCCGCGGGTCGGAACGTCCTCGGTGAGCAGTTCGGGCGCATCGTCGTGGAACCCGTAGGCGGCGACCGACGAGGCGTAGACCAGGCGCGGGACCCCGGCGGCCGCGGTCGCCGTGAAGACGTTGCGCGAGCCGCGGAGGTTGACCTCGCGGGAGTCGCCGGAGGCCTGGATGATGAAGGCGAGGTGGACCACGACGTCCGCGTCGGCGACCAGTCCGGCGACCGCGTCCGCGTCGAGGACGTCGCCCTGCCGGTACTCGGTGCGGGTCCACCCGTGCTCGGTCGGATCGAACGGGCGACGGGCCATCCCGACGATCCGCGCGACCTCCTCGCAGTCCTCGAGCGCCCTGATGAACGGTTTGCCGATCTCACCGGTCGGTCCGGTGACGGCGACGGTCAGACCTGCGGACGGCGGCATCGCGGCTCCTCTCGCTGCGGGGACGGACCCCCGGGCGATGAGCCTACCCCCGCGTCAGTCGTCGTAGCCGGGCTCGCCGGGCAGGAGCACGCGAGCGGTCTCGCCGCTGAGCACGACGCGCGGCTCCACCGCCACGACGTCACGTCCCGTCGCGTACTCCAGGAGCTCGTGCGCGGTCGCGAACACCGACAGCTGCTCGAGGTGCTTGATGGTCGGGAACACCAGCAGGATGCGCCCGTCCTGGTGGGCCTGCAGCGCGTCCTGCGGGCTGAACCAGCCGAGGTCGACGCACTCCTCGCCGTCCACACACGGCTCGACGCCGTGCGGGGCGGGGGCGAGGAAGAAATGGGTGTCGAACCGGACCTTGACCTCACGGGGGGTGATCCACCGCGAGAACTTCACGACGCTCTCGGGATCGACGCCGCTGACGGCCGCCTCCTCCTCGAGTTCGCGAACGGCCGCGAGCCGGTGGGCGGCGTCGCCGTCACCCTCGTGCGCGTCGACCGCGCCGCCGGGAAACACCCAGACGCCACCCATGAAACGCGCCTTCTCGGTGCGCTTGACCAGCAGGAGCTCGAGTGCCTCGTCGCCGCCTCGCACGAGGATCACGGACGCGGCCTGGCGCGGCTCCGTGATCTCACCGTCGTTGAGCTCTTCTCCGGGGGGCGGCGTGTCGATCTCCACGAAGCCAGCCTACCCGTTGATGGGTAGGGTGGGGCCAATGAGCGACACCACTCAATGGATCTGCGAGTCCTGTGGCTACATCTACGACCCGGCGGAGGGCGACCCCGACGGCGGCATCCCCGCCGGGACCGCGTTCGCGGACATCCCGGACACCTGGTTCTGCCCGGTGTGCGGTGCCCGCAAGAAGGACTTCACGCCCTACGAGGGCTGAGCACCTCGGCATGGCGAAGAAGGACGGAGCTGAACGTCGTCTTCGCCCCGGCCGCGGCAAGCCGCGCGGCCTCTCGACGCTGCGCCGCATGGTCACGCGGATCGACGGGTCGAAGCTGTGCTTCGGGGACCCCGTACGCGCCGAGGGAACCACCGTCATCCCTGTCGCTCGCGTGTGGGCGGCGGGGGGTCTGGGCTACGGCTTCGGACCGGGCGACGACGCCACGCCGGACGATCCCGAGGCCGGTGGCGGCGGCGGTGGGGGCTTCGTGGACGCGCATCCGATCGGCTTCATCACCGTCGGGCCGGACGGCGCGACGCGCTACGAGGCGATTCCCGACCCGCAGGGCCGGGCGCGCGCGGCGCGGGCGCTGGCCTCAGGCGCCGCGACCCTCATGACGGGATACGCGGCCGCACGTGCCCTGCGCGCGGGGAACGACCGCCGATCGCGGACCCGGCGCGGGGCCGCCGCCGCGATGCTGCGCCGCGGAACCGACTGACGGGCGCCCGACCGCTCAGCGGACGATGCTGTTCAGCAGCCGTGCGGCACGGGCGACCGCCCGTGGGTCCAGCGGCGGATTCCCGCGCGGGCCTGGCCGGAGCGCCGGGTTCGCGCGCGGCGCGAGCAGCAGCCGGACCTCCTGGTGGAAGGGGTCGCGGATCGGAAGCGGGCGGTCCGCGCTGTCGTCGTGCTCCATGGAACCGAGCGTACGCGCGACGCCGCAGGACGCAACCGCCACACGGTCCAACCCTCCGAACGGGGGGTCCGGTCGCGTGCCAAGTGCCCGTTAAGCGGCCTGGAGGATCATCGCGCGATGACCAGCCCCCGCCGGAGGACCG
>NZ_JBFIGP010000205.1:0-7145 GCF_041602235.1 Paraconexibacter sp. | reverse complement strand
TGCCTGGCGCGGTGCCGCTCGTCAGGAAGCGCGTGTGGCGAGGCCCTCCGTGCGCATCTCCCGGGCGATCTCGAGGTCGCGCGCCACGACGCCCTTCCCCTCGACGCCCGGGCCCTCGAAGATCATGGGCAGGCCCTCGAAGCGCGGCTCGCTGAAGAACGCGACGCAGCCCTCGCGGCCGATCTCGCCCTCCCCGAGCGGGGCGTGCCGGTCGCGGTTGGACCCCAGGCCGGTCTGCGAGTCGTTGACGTGCAGGCACCGCAGGCGATCGAGGCCCACCTGCTCGTCGCAGTCGTCCAGGACGGCCGTCAGGGCCTCGGCGGTACGGACGTCGTAGCCCGACGCCAGGAGGTGGCAGGAGTCCAGGCACAGCCCCAGGCGCTCGTCGCCCCCGGCGGCCTCCAGCAGCGCGGAGAGCTCGCCGAAGGAACGGCCGAGGGTGCCCCCGGTGCCCGCGGTGTCCTCGAGCAGCAGATCGCAGCCGGCCGTACGCGCGAGCGCCTCGCGCAGCGTGTCGCCGCAGCGGGCGATCGCCTCGCCGACGTCCCCGGTCTTCGCGGACCCGGGGTGCAGGACGACGCCGGCCGCGCCGATCCCGGCGCCGATCGTCAGCGCCTGCACGAGGGACGTCAGCGACTTCTCGCGCAGGGCAGGATCGTCGGTCGCGCAGTTGATGAGGTAGACCGCGTGGATGACCACCTCCTGGATCCGTGAGGCTGCCATCGCGTCGCGGAACCGCGCGAAGTCCTCCTCCCCGTAGGCGGTCGGCTTCCACATCCGCGGCGACTGATTGAAGATCTGGATCGCGTCGCATCCGATGTCCTCGCCGCGGGCCACGGCCTCGTGCAGCCCGCCGGCGGTCGAGACGTGACAGCCGATCAGCACGTCGGCCTCGTAGTGTCCAGGCTCATGAGGGTTCGCTTCGCTCCATCTCCGACCGGCGCGCTGCACATCGGCGGCGCGCGTACGGCGCTCTACAACTGGTTCGTGGCCCGGGGGTCCGGGGGGACGCTCGTGCTGCGGATCGAAGATACCGACCGGGAGCGATCGACCCCCGAGAACGTCGAGCAGATCCTCGACGCCCTGCGGTGGCTGGAGCTCGACTACGACGAGGGACCGATCAGCCAGGTCGAGCGCTCCTCCCGGCACGCCGAGGTCCTCCAGCAGCTGCTGGACCAGGACCTCGCCTACCGCACGACCGCGACCGCGGAGGACGTCAAGGCCTACAAGGCGCAGCACGGCGCCGACAAGGGGTTCCGCGGCCGGCCCGAGGCGGAGGGCGCCGTGCGGCTGCGCGTGCCCGAGGACGAGGAGCTCGTCGTCCACGACCTGATCCGCGGTGACACGACCTTCCGCACCGTGCATCTCGACGATCCGGTGATCGCACGGGCCGACGGCACGGCGCTCTACAACTTCGCCGTGGCGATCGACGACCACGACGCGCGGATTACGCACGTGATCCGCGGGGAGGACCACCTCTCCAACACCCCGAAGCAGCTGCTGGTCTACCGGGCCCTCGGTGTCGACCCGCCCGCCTTCGCGCACCTGCCGCTGCTGCACGGACCCGACGGCAAGAAGCTCAGCAAGCGCCACGGCGCGGCATCGGTGCAGGAGCTCCGCGCCGAGGGCTACCTGCCGGCCGCGATCCGCAACTACCTCGCGCTGCTGGGCTGGGGTGACGCCGACGACGAGACGATCATCACGACGGACGAGCTCGTCAAGCGCTTCGACATCACGCGGGTGTCGAAGAACCCGGCCCGCTTCGACGTCCAGAAGCTCCGCTGGCTCAACGGCCGCTACCTGCGCGAGCTGTCCCTCGACGAGCTGACCGCGGCGCTGGAGGAGCACACCGGCAGGACCGGGCTGCGCTCGGTCGTCGAGATCTCCTGCGAGAAGATCCAGACGCTCGCCGACTTCTGGCCGCTCGCCGGGTTCTTCTTCGACGGCCCGACGACCACCGACGCCAAGGCCCGGGAGCAGTGGCTGGGCGACGACGGTCGCGCCGCCCTGGGCGACGCCCGCGGTGCGCTCGCCGCGCTGCCCGAGGACGGCTTCACCGTGGAGGAGATCGACGTGGCGCTCCGCGCCGTGGTCCAGGCGCGCGAGGCGAAACCCAAGCAGGTGTTCCAGCCGGTCCGGGTCGCGCTCGCCGGGACCACCGTCTCGCCGGGCATCTTCGAGACGCTCGCGGTCCTCGGCCGTGACGAGTCGCTGCGTCGCATCGACGCCGCCCTCGGCGGCTGATCGCCCGGCCTGCGCTGCCTGCAGGGACAACGCGGAAGGGCCGCCGAGTGCCGGCGCGCCCGGGCCGGGAATTGGGGCTCAATCATCCGTCCAGTTCTGCCGATAACAGGAACGTCCCCCCGTCCAGTCCGATGGAGACGTCACCTTCCTCATGAACACGAGCCCAGCCCTGATGACCCCGGCATCCGCCGAGAACGCGGGCGCCCAGCGTCACCACAACGAAGGTCACGGACGGCGGCTCACCGCGGCGTTCGAGGCGCTCGAGGCCTTCCCGGCCCTGGCGGAGTCGCGCAACCGGCTCCTGCACCTCGTTCAGCAGGAGCGGGTCTCCGGCGGTGACGTGGTCGCGGCGGTCGAGAGCGACGTGGCGCTGGTCATCGCGGTCCTCCGCCTGGGCAACCAGGTCGAGGGCAAGACCCGGGGCAAGGTCGAGAGCGTCGTCCAGGCGGTCGACCTGCTGTCGCCGGAAGCGGTCCAGGCGCTCGCCAGCCGCGCGCGGACCTTCGACTTCTTCGAGCGCAGCGCGGTCTGGGACGCGGCGCCCGAGCGCTTCCGCCTGCACGGCGTCGCCACCCAGCGGGCCGCCGACCGCCTCGCCACGGAGGCCGGCTACGAGGACCGGGACCGGCTCATGGTCACCGCGCTCCTGCACGACATCGGCAAGCTCGTGCTGATGCACGCCTACCCGGGCTATCCCGCGAAGGTCCACGGGGACGCCCGCACGCCCGAGGAGCGCATCCACCGCGAGCGCCGTGAACTCGGCGTCGACCACGCTCTCGTCGGCGGCGTCCTGGCCCGGCGGTGGGGCCTCCCCAAGGCCGTCGCCTCGGTCATCGAGCGCCACCACGCCGATGACGCATCCGGTGAGGCGGCCTTCGTCCGACTCGCCGACATGCTCGCCCACTACGCCCAGGGGCTGCCGGTCTCGCCGACCGAGCTGCTGAAGACCGCCCGGGTCATCGGGCTCGGGCCCAGCGAGCTGCGGTCGGTGCTGTACGACCTCCCGTACCCGCAGACCGGCCGTACCCGGCAGATCGATCCCTGCCCGCTGAGCGGTCGCGAGGTCGAGGTGCTCAAGCGTCTCGCCGAGGGCAAGGTCTACAAGCAGATCGCGCTCGAGCTCTCGCTCTCGACCAGCACGGTCCGCACCCACCTGCACAACATCTACGGCAAGCTCGGCGCCGTGGACCGCGCACAGGCGGTCCTCATGGCGACGGAGCGCGGCTGGCTCTGAGGCGGCGCCGCCACAGCGCGCTCGCGATCAGGACACCGGTCGCGTCGATCAGGACGTCGACCGGTGTGCCGTGGCGCCCCTCGACGAACGTCTGGTGCCATTCGTCGCTCGCCGCGTAGGCGATCGCGATCGCGGCCGCCGCCAGCGGACGGGCCGGACGACCCAGCGCGCGCAGCCACAGGAACCACAGCAACCCGTACTCGGTCATGTGGGCCAGCTTGCGCAGGACGAGGTCCCACGTGCCCAGGCCGGAGCTGAGATCCGGCTGCGCCGAGAGCGCGAAGATCAGCGCCATGAGCGCCAGTGGGGGTGCGAAGCGGCCGACGAGTGCCATACGATCGAGCGCGGAAGCGTAGTGCGCGTCCCGCGCAGCGTGTCTCCCGTCCCGCATGATCTCGATCACCAGCAAGAGCCCCTATGCCGTCAAGGCCCTCGCCGAGCTCGCGCGGGTGGGTGACGAGGCGCCGGTACCGATCGGCGAGCTCGCACGGCGCCGCGACGTGCCGGTGCAGTTCCTGGAGCAGCTCTTCGCCGTCCTTCGCCGATCCGGCGTGCTGAAGTCCCAGCGCGGAGTGAAGGGCGGGTACTCGTTCGCCCGCGATCCGTCGACGGTGACGGTCCTGGAGGTCGTCGAGCTGCTCGACGGTCCGCTGGGCCGGGATTCCGAAGGGATCTTCGAGGAGGCGTCCCGTGCCGCGCGCGACGTGCTCTCGGGCGTGACGATCACCGACGTGGTCGATCGCGAAGCGCAGTCCGCCGGACAGTCGATGTACTACATCTGAGGCGTGCTGCCCGCCCGCCCACCGATCGCACTAAGGTCCGCGAGCATGCTGTCCGTTCGCAGACCTCCCCGGCCGGACCGTTGATGGGCGCGATCCCCGTCAACATCGCCGAGCACATCGGGCGCACCCCGATGGTCCAGCTCAGCCGCATCGTCCCGGCCGAGCACGACGTGCAGCTCTTCGCGAAGCTCGAGGCGTACAACCCGGGTGGCTCGGTCAAGGACCGCATCGGCATCGCCATGGTGGAGGCCGCCGAGGCCGAGGGCCGCATCGAACCGGGGCGCACCACGATCGTCGAGGCCACCTCGGGCAACACGGGCATCGCCCTGGCGTTCGTCTGCGCCGCCAAGGGCTACGACCTGGTGATCACGCTCCCCCAGGGGATGAGCCGGGAGCGCGAGGCGCTGCTGCGGCTGTACGGCGCCCGCGTCGAGATCATCGAGTCGATGGGAGGCATGAACGAGGCCGTCGATGCCGCGCGCAAGCTGGCCCGCGGCTCCGACGTGTGGATGCCCGACCAGTTCTCCAACCCGGCCAACCCCGCCGCCCATCACGCGACGACCGGCCCCGAGATCTGGGAGGCGCTCGACGGCGACGTCGACGTCTTCGTCGCCGGGGTCGGAACGGGGGGCACGGTCTCCGGCGTGGGCCGCTTCCTGAAGGAGCGCGACCCCTCGATCCGTGTCGTCGCCGTCGAACCCGAGAGCTCCCCGGTGCTCTCGGGTGGCCGGGCCGGGCCGCACCGCATCCAGGGGATCGGCGCCGGCTTCGTCCCGGCGGTGCTCGATCGCGGACTGCTCGACGAGACGCTCGCCTGCCCGGACGACGACGCCGTCTCGACGGCATGGGCCCTCGCACGGACCGAGGGCGTGCTCGCCGGGATGTCGTGCGGCGCCGCAGTCTGGGGCGCGCTGCAGATCGCTGCCCGCCCCGAGTCGCGCGGGCTGCGGATCGCCACCGTCCTCCCGGACTCGGGGGAGCGCTACATCTCCGCGGCGTTCTTCCAGCCGCCGGCGTAGGGCCGGTCCGTCACGCGCGCCGCTGCCCGGTAGGGCGGCGGTGTGCTCATGCGACGACGTCGCGCCGGCGTCCCGTCACCCAGTCCGCGAACGCGGGCCAGGGGCCGTACCCGGCCTCCGGGTTGAGGTGGCCCGCCCCCCGGATCACGTCGGTCTCGATGCCGAGCGTGGCGCCCCAGTGGTGCGCCGCCCCCGTGCCGGGGCAGTAGACGTCGTTGTCGCTGCACACGAGACGGGTGCTGTCCGCCGCCGCGGCGATCTGCGCCGCATGGGCCCCGGTGGGGAAGAAATCCGCGAGCTCATCGATCCGGCAGCCGGGGCAGGGCGGGGCCACGAGGACGACGCGGTGCACCCGGTCCTGCGGCCGCACGCGGCGCGCCTCGCGAAGCCACAGGACGCAGCCGAGCGAGTGACACACCACGATCCGCTCCCCGTCGTGGCCGAGCGCCGCGAGCTCCTCGTGCAGCGCACGGCCCCACCGGTCCGGGCACGGCGTCCCGCACTCCGGTAGCCGCGGGTAGCGCACGTCGACGCCCTGCTCGCGGAGGACCTCCGCCAGCCACGTCTGCCAGTGATCGGGGCCCGACCCCTGCCACCCGTGCAGGATCAGCACGTGTCGCGGTTGCATGCGCTCGCTACCGTATCCGGCCATGTTCGGACTCGGCACCATGGCGCGGGTCGTCGGCGAGGTCCGCCGCGACGTCCGCGCGGTCCACGAGCGGGACCCCGCCGCCCGCGGTGTGACCTCGGCCGAGATCCTCCTGAGCTGGCCCGGCGTCCACGCGCTCCTCGCCCACCGGGTGGCGCACGCCATGGACGACGTCGGCGTCCCGGTCGTCCCGCGGATGATCGCCAACGCGACGAGGACGCTGACGGGCATCGAGATCCATCCGGCGGCGCGGGTCGGACGTGGCCTCTTCATCGACCACGGCATGGGCGTCGTGATCGGGGAGACGGCCGAGGTCGGGGAGGACGTGACGCTCTACCAGGGCGTGACCCTCGGAGGGACCGGCTTCGCGACGGGCAAGCGGCACCCGACGGTGGAGGCCAACGTCACGATCGGCTCGGGGGCGAAGCTGCTCGGACCCATCCGCATCGGGCACGGCGCGAAGATCGGCGCGAACACCGTGGTCATCCACGACGTGCCGTCCAACTCGACCGTGGTCGGCAACCCCGGCCACCCGGTCCGCGTGGACGGCCGGCGGCCCGAGGGACCGGACGCCGACTGGGTCCACCTGCCGGACCCGGTCGCCGACGCGATCAAGGGGCTCGCCTCCCGGATCGGCGCGCTCGAACGGGCGGTGGCCGAGTCGACCGGCGAGAACGCGGCGCACGCGGGCAAGGGCGACGTGCGCCCGCTGCGACCCAAGCGCGGGCCGAACCCGGCGGGAGGCTGAGGGGCTAGTAGGCCACGCAGCGGCAGCGGTGCCGTGGCCTGGCCTTGTAGGACGGCTCCTGGCCGCGGTTCCACAGCCAGGTGTCGAGGACGCGTGGCGGGACACCGGTGCGCGCGGCGATCAGCTCGCACGCGTGGACGGCACAGGCGCGGATCTCCCGCTCCCACGGACCGGGAGGGAGCAGGCGCTCTGCGTCGACCCACTGCGCGAGACCCGGGGCGTACGCGAGGACGCCGTCGCAGCGCAGCACGTGGGGCACGAGGTTGTCGGCGAAGATCGTGAGGCGGTCGAGGTCGTGGAAGGACGCGAGGCCCGCCAGCGCGAGGTCGTTGGGCACGATCTGCGCCCGCTTGGCGAACCCGGGATCGGCGAACAGGGCCATGCCCTCCGCCAGCGCACGGGCGAGACGGTCCGCCGAGCCACCCGCCTGGGCGACGACCGCGAGGACGTCCCGGTCACCGAGGAACCG
>NZ_JBFIGP010000204.1:0-7186 GCF_041602235.1 Paraconexibacter sp. | reverse complement strand
GGGACGAGGACGCTGCGCGCAGGTTCGCGCGGCGTGTGCTGGGCCCGCTCGTCGCCTGACCCGGTTCAGGCCGGGAGGGTCCGGTTCGCGGCGGCCAGCGCACGGACCGTCGCCAGCGGATCCCCGCACGGAATCGCGATGACCAGGTCCACGCCGGCCCCGGCGAGCTCGGCGAGACGGCCCGGCAGGCCCGCTTCGTCCGTCGCGACGGTGACGGAGCGCACGAGGTCCTCCGGCAACGCGGCGGCGGCGCCGACGCGGTCCCCCGCCAGATAGCGCTCCTGCACCTCACGGGCCGCATCCCCGTACCCGTAGCGGTCGGCGAGCTCGACGTAGAAGTTCTTGTCCTTGGCGCCCATCGCGCCGAGGTAGAAGGTCACCCACGGCTTCACGTTCTCGACGGCCTCCTCGACCGTCGCGGCGACCGAGGTCGGGGTCAGCAGGCTCACGGTGAAGTCCTCGCGGGCCCGGCCGGCGGCGGCCACGGCGTCCGTCACCGGCGTGATCGCGACCTCCGGCCGCGACGGGTCCATGAAGACGCCGATCCAGCCGTCGGCGATGGTGCCGCACTGCTCGAGCCCCTTCGGGGCCGTCGCCCCGAGGAAGATCGGGATGTGCTGCTGCACCGGACGGCCGAGGAGGCGCAGCTCCTTGCCGAGCCCGCTGCCCTCGACGCCCTCGGGGAGCTGCACGGGCAGCTTCTCGCCTGCGAGGGCTCGCCGGATGGTGTCGACGTACGCGCGGGTGCGGGCGAGCGGCTTGGCGAACGGCTCTCCGTACCAGCCCTCCGACACCTGGGGGCCGCTCGGACCGAGCCCGAGGATCATCCGCCCGCCGGAGAGCACGTCGACCGATGCCGCGGCCATCGCTGCCGCGGTCGCCTTGCGGGCCGGGATCTGCATGATCGCCGTGCCGAGCTTGACGTGCTCGGTGCGGCCCGCGAGGAGCCCCAGCATGGAGACCGCGTCCTGACCCCAGGCCTCGCTCACCCAGACGCTGTCGAGCCCGAGCTCGTCGGCGAGGACCGCGATCTGGAGCTGCTGCTCGGGGGTGAACCACGGCCAGTACGCCGTCGAGATGCCGATCCGCATGGCGGGCAGCCTACGCCGCGACGGCCGTCATCGCCGCTCCGGCGTCCACTCCGCCGGCAGCGTCTTGATCCCGTTGATGAAGTTCGCCACGAGGAAGTCCGGGTCGGGCGCCTCGATGTCCGGGATCCGCGTGTAGATCTCGCTGAGCAGCGACTTCAGGGTGGTCCGGGCGACCGCGGCACCGAGACAGTAGTGCGGACCGCCGCCACCGAACCCCTGGTGGCGGTTCGGTGACCGGAGGATGTCGAAGTCGAACGGGTTGCCCCAGTACTCCTCGTCGCGGTTGCTCGAGCAGTACCAGAGCACGACCTTGTCGCCCGCCTTGATCTGCTGTCCGCGGACCTCGATGTCCGCGAGGGCGGTCCGCCGCATGTGGATCAACGGCGACACCCATCGCACGATCTCCTCGACCGCGTCGTCGACCCGGCCCGGCACGTCCTCCACCAGCAGGCGGCGCTGGTCGGGGAACCGCGTGAGTGCGTGGAGGGCGCCGGCCGACGCGTGGCGCGTGGTGTCGTTGGCGGCGACCGCCAGGAGCACGAAGAACGCGCCGACCTCGTCGTCGGTCATCTTCTCGCCCTCGAACTCCGCCTGGACCAGCCAGGTCATCAGGTCGTCGCCGGGGTCGGCCCGCCGCTCCTCGGCCAGCTCCGCCGCGGTCAGGCGCAGCGTCATGACGCAGTTCGCGAAGTGCTCGATGGGCTCCACGCCCTTGGTGACGTCGGGGTCGTTCCACGACAGGAGGTCCTGGGCCGCTCGGATGGTCTCCTGGTGCTGCTCGCCCTCGTGCAGCCCGAAGAAGCTGCCGAAGATGCGTCCGGGCATCGGCTCGGCGACGAGCTGGACGAAGTCCCCGGACCCGAGGTGGGCCATCTCGTCGATGAGGTCCTTCGCGTGCCCGCGGACCCAGCCCTCGAGCTTGCGCATGTTCCCGGGCTTGAACGCGTCCATCGTGATGCCGCGTAGCTGGGTGTGCCGCGGAGCGTCCATCGCGATGAACGACTGGGCGATCTCGGTCATCTCCGGGGAGAAGTCCTCCATGGTGATGCCGCTGGCCGACGAGAAGACCTTCGGGTTGCGACTGGCCGCCTGGATGTCGTCGTACTTCGTCAGCGACCAGAAGCCGTTGACGTTCTCCTCCGGCGGGAGCAGGTCGGACTCCGCGGGGCCGCTCCAGAAGACGGGCTTCTCGGCGCGGATCCGGGCGAAGGCCTCGTCGCGCACGTCCTGGTGCTGGGCCCAGAAGGCCTTGGCGGCGATGTCGAGCGGGTCGGCGGCGATGCTCATGGAAGTCCTCTCCTCGGGTGTCTCCCGAGGATCCGGGACGGGGCGGGGTCTCGCCACGCACAACGGCCCACCCCAGCGGTCGGCGGTTCGTGAAGTCCACGAACCGCGCGACGTGTCAGTGCTCGTCGTCCACGGACGCGGCCGTCTCCAGGAGCGGCGCGAGCTCGACCGCGGCACGGAGCGCGTGGGCCTCGACCGACGGCTGGCCGGACAGCTCCACGGCGCGACGGACGCGGTAGGCGACCGTGTTCTCGTGCAGCCCCAGGCGGCGGGCGGTGCGCGCGTAGCTCTGGCCCTCCTGCAGGAAGACCCGCAGGGTCGCGAGCAGCCTCCGGGCGCTGTCGTTGTCGGCGCCGAGCGGGCCGAGCGTCGCGGCGGCGACGACGCGAGCCGCCTCCGGGTCTCGCGTGAGCAGGTCGGTGACGGCGACGTCGCTGTAGCGCACCACGGGGGAGGACCGGCGCAGCAGCCGGGCGACGCGGCGACCGCGCCGGGCCTGGTCGTGGGTGGTCCGGAACCCGGCGACCCCGTCGGCCGGGGAGCCGAGCGAGACCCGCACGCCCGTCCCGGCGAGCGTGGCGCGCAACGTGTCCAGCGTGCCCTCCTCGAGCGACGCGCGTGCCACCCAGCCGACAACCGACCGTGGCGTCTGGCGCAGGACGAGCGGCCGGCCGCCGCAGTCGGCAAGTGCCGTCGCCACGGCCCCCGCGACCCGTTCGAGGTCGTCATGGCTCGAGCGGGGCGCCGTCGGCTCGACCCACGCGAGGATGCCCACGTGCGACCGCTCGAGCTCATAGCCCAGGCGAGCGCTGGCCGACCCGACGTCGATGAGCCCTCCGCCCAGCACCTCGGCCACGGTCTCGGCGCGGATCGCGTCCGCACCCCGCTCCCGGCGGCCCAGCTCGTCCTCGTAGGCCTCGACCAGCGGCGCGGCGATCGCGTCGATCCACGTGAAGATGAAGGCGCTGATGGCCCGAGCTGCCTCGAGGGCGACGGCGGGGTCGCCGTCGCCGAGCTCCCGGTGCCACAGGTCGTGGTAGCCCGACTGCCCGATCCGGTAGACGCGCAGCAGCGAGTCGATCGCCAGGCCGCGCGCCACGAGGCTGCGGGCCCAGATGAGCGCGTCGTGCGGTGCGGGGACGATGTGCGGATCGGTCCACGTGCGCGCGTTGGCGGTGATGAGCGCGACGCTGCCGCGGGCCGCGGCCACCAGGTCCTCGCGGAGGTCCTCGTCGTCGGCGGGCAGGTCCATCTCGGCCACGACCCGGTCGATCAGCTGCACGGCGACCGCATCGACCCGGGGTTCGATCCGGGTCGCGATCTCGGTGATCAGGGCCTCGCACGCCGCGGAGCGCGGCGGCACCGCGCCGAGCGGCAGGTCGGGGGCGACGGCTTCCATGGCGCGAGCCTCTCACACCACGCTCGAGAGGGCGCTGGTCTCGTGGTTCCCACCAAGCGCTCGCGCCGGCTCCCGGCGGGATCTCCACCGGTCACGTCGCCGGTTGCTGCTGGACGGCGCGGCCGGACAGGTCGTAGGATCCGCCGGTCCACCTGGGAGGAGGAGCGGATGGCACAGATCAGCTCGATCGCGTCGTCGCCGGCGTGCCGTGCAGCAGTGCAGGAGATGGCGGAGGACCTGATCCCCGATCTCGACGAGGTCGCGACCTGGCTCGCCGACGCCATCCACGAGCAGATCGAGACGCTCGACCGCACGATCCACGAGGACACCGCGCGCAGCTGCCGGTCGAACATCGGGCTGATCGCCCAGATGATGCGCGACGACGTCGAGCCGTTCACGGCCGTCGCACCCGCCGAGGCGATGCACTACGCCCGCGAGTTCGTGCGGCGCGGGCTGCCCATCGAGGACCTGATGCGCGCCTATCGGGTCGGTCACCAGGTCTTCGTCGGCGTGCTGCTCGACCGCCTCCGCGACCGCGTCGAGGACCGGGACCTGCTCGCCGAGTCCGTCTCGTTCTGCAGCGCGTGGATGTTCCCCTACCTCGACGCGGTGCAGCTCGGGATCACCGAGGCGTTCATGCACGAGCGGGAGCGCTGGGTGCGCAGTGCCGCGGCGTTGCGCGCCGACGAGGTGCGGGCGATCCTCGACGGCACCACGGTCGACGAGCGCCGCGCCGCGCAACGTCTGCGCTACGAGCTCGCCCGGACCCACGTCGCCGTCGTCCTGTGGGGCGAGGAGGGCGAGGACGAGGACGGCACCATCGGCATCTTCGAGCGGGTGGCGCACGACATCGAGCGCACGCTCGGGGGGACGGACGCGCTGTGCGTGCCCCTCGGGCGCCGGACGCTCGCCGCGTGGATCGGCATGCGCAGCACGCCGGACGTCGGCGTTCTGCGTGCCCTGCGGGACAAGGACGCGCTCGCGGTGGGCGTGCGCGTCGCGGTCGGCGATCCCCACGACGGCATCGGCGGCTTCCGGCGCAGTCACGAGGAGGCCCAGCTCGCCCGCCGGGTCGTGCAGCTCGGCCGCCGGGCACCCGGGGCACTGGCCCGGTACGGGGACGTCGCCCTCACAGGACTCCTGACCCACGACGTGGGCGAGGCCCGCAGGTTCGCGGAGCGCGAGCTCGGCGCCCTGGGCGCCGAGACCGACGCGTCACGACGGATCGCCGCCACGCTTCGGGTGTTCCTCGAGGAAGGATCCAGCTTCGTGCGCGCCGCGCGACGGCTGGGCGTCCACGAGAACACCGTCGCCTACCGCGTGCGCCGCGCCGGCGAGCTGCTCGGGCACCCGGTCGAGGATCGACAGCTCGAACTGCGGGTGGCCCTGATGCTCGCCGACGTCCTGCGACGCTCCGGGACCGAGGGCGCCTGACCGGCAGGCCTCCTGGGAGGCCGGTCAGGCGATACGGACCTCGGCGCGCTCGATCGCGGCGTCGAGCCGCTCGTGGTAGTGGTCGGCGTAGACCTTGGCGATGAGCTCTCCGCGGCTCGAGACGCCGACCTTCTCGTAGATGCGCTTGAGGTGGTCCTGGACCGTGTACCGCGACAGGTGCAGGGTCTGTGCGATCTCGTTCGTCGGGAGGCCCCTCGCCAGCGCGCGGGTCACGTCGAGCTCCCGAGCCGTCAGCTCGTAGGCCTCGATCATCAGCGGAGCCATGTCGCTCGCGTTCGCCGGCTCGACGACGACCGCGATCAGCCCGGTGTCCCCGTTGCCGTCCGTCAGGCACGACGCGTGGATGGCGAGCCAGCCGCCGCCGTGGGTGCGTACGCGAGTGCGGGTTGGCGCCTGCGGGAGGTCGGGACGCGAGCCCCGCATGGACTCGACCTGCGCGGCGTGGAGGACCTCGTTGGGCAGGCGCTCGTCCGCGAGTCCGTTGCACAGCGACTCGTGGCGGGGGATCTCGGTGAACCACGACCACGCCTCGTCGTTGGCCGACACGATCCGGTAGTCGCGATCGAGCACGATCATGCCCGGGCCGCGGCCGTCGAAGCGGTCGGTGGCCCGCGTCAGCAGGGACGTGCGCAGCGCGCGGCCGACCTGCGAGGCGACCAGGTCGACGAAGGCGACCTCGCTCTCCGTGAAGCGGCCATGGGTCCCTTCACGGTTGATCTGCAGGATCCCCCACCCGCGGTCGTTGGCGGTGAACGCGGCCCGCAGTTCGGCGTCGAAGTCGGTGTGCTCGCGGAACATCCGCCAGCGCGCGCTGCGCTCCGGGCGACCGCCGGTGGCGGTGTGCAGGTCGGCGACGTGCTGCGGTCCGCGCGCGAGATCGGTGAACTTGTTGTAGTCCGGGATCTCGATCTCGTGCTCCCAGTACGGCCCGCAGACCGAGTCGGGCATGCCGTGGGCAAGCCCGGCTCCGATCGTGAGCATCGTGTCGGGATCGGTCGCTGCGGTGAAGATGCCGTCCATCGGGACGGCACGCGGGAGGTGCTCGGCGACGGCCTCCAGGAGGGCCTGCGCGGTGAGTCCGGAGACGCATGCGCCCTCGATCCGGGCCAGTACCCCGGCCCCGCCCGGGATCTCGCTGACGATGGACATGCCGGCCAAGGTAGTTGGCGCATAGGAGTTCGGCAACCCCGCGTTTGAGGGGGAGGGGGTCCGCGCTGTCCTATGTGGCAGGTTCGGGGAGGACCTGTTTGCCGGTCTGCTCACCCCGGATGCGGCGTTTCTCGTACCCGGTGAACTGGATCGAGAGCTGACCTCCGCCGCTGTGAGCGGGGGCGGGAAGGGGGTCGCGGAGGGTCCAGCGGCCGTTCTTGATGCGCGCCCGGTGGTGGGAGAAGGCCACCTTGCCGTCCGCGTCGACGTAGCCGAGGCGGATCCGCACGACGCCGACCGCACGCTTGGAGATGGTGCCCTCGACGATGAGGTTCCCCTGCCCGTCGATCGCCGTCCGACCGCGGACCAGGGTCGCCTTGCCGGAGGCCGCTCGGAGCCGCACCTCGTCGGGGCGCACGCGGGCGTTGCCGGCGTAGGTGAGCGTCACGATTCCCGTCGTCTTCCTCCGCTGACCGGACGGGAGGCGCTTCCTGACGTTGAACGCGGTGGCGCTGGCCCGGGCGCGCGGGCCGGCCGCCGACGCCCCATCGGGGATCGGCACGCTGAAGCGCGTGCGCTTGCCGGCGGAGTGGTAGGTGATCGCGATGCGCCCGTCGGCGCGCCCCGTGATCTGCAGCCGCAGATCGAGGTAGCCGGACTTCACTCCCGCACGCAGGACCCGGATCTTGGCCGGGTCGCGGGGGGTCGCCGCGAGCGGCGTTCCCGTGGAGGTGCCCGCGGTGGGGGCGGGGATCGCCGTCGGAGTCGGCGTCGCTGGGTCCGGTGCGGGGGCTGGGGGCGGCGG
>NZ_JBFIGP010000203.1:0-7191 GCF_041602235.1 Paraconexibacter sp. | reverse complement strand
GGCGCGCCACGTCGGAGGCGGCGAGGCTCCCGAGCCGGAGGGCCAGCCCGGCGAGCAGCGCCGCGCGGCGGCGCCGGGTCATGGGGCCGGGCGAGCGGGCACCGCGGCGGCCGGGAGCTCGATGGCCACGCGGCAGCCGTCGGCGTCCGCGTCGGCGAGCAGCGATCCGCCGAGACCGCGCGCGACCCCGTCGACGATCGACAGCCCACGACCACGCGCGCCCCGGCCTCGCCGCCGTCCTGCGATGAGCCGGCGCAACGGCTGCGACGGGCCGCTGCCCTCGTCGCAGACCTCGACGCGCACGCGGTCCCCGTCGTGCGCCGCAACGACCCGCACGCTCCCGGCCCCGTGCTCGAGCGCGTTCGCGATGAGGTTCCCGGTCGCCTGCGCCAGCCGCCGGTCGTCGCCCTCCACGAGCAGCGCCGGCGTGTCCGTGGGCAGCGTGACGACCAGGTCCCGGTGCAGCGCGGCCGCCACCGGTGCCCACGCGACCGCTTGGTCCCGTACGAGGGCTGCGACGTCGATCGGCTCGCGGACGGCGGACGGGCCCCGGGCGCCGCGCTCCACGTCGAGGTCCTCGACGGCGAGCACCGCCCGCGTGAGCTCGCGCGTGATCGCCCGGAGAGAGGCGTCGGCGTCATGCGGAGCCCGTCCGGCCCAGCTCAGCCCCAGCAGGGCTGCCTGCAGGGGCCCGCGCAGCTCGTGGCTGATCCGCGCCAGGCGCTCGCGCCGACGCGCGTCGACCACGGCGGAACGCACGCCGACGAGCGCCACCATGCCGCTCATGACCACGAGTTGCAGCACGACCATCTCGACCGGGGCGCTCATGCGACGGGCCCGTCCACGAGCCGGTACCCGACTCCCCAGACGTTGACGACGAAGCGATCGCCCTTGACCGCGAGCTTCTGCCGCAGACGGCAGGCGTGGCTGTCGAGCGTCCGGCTGGTCCCCATCGAGCGGCAGCCCCAGACGCCGCGCATGAGCTCGTCCTTGGTGACGACACGGGTCGGGTCCTCGATGAGCGCGCGCAGCAGGCCGAACTCCTTCTGCGAGAGGTGGACGCGCTCGCCGTGCAGCCGGACCATGCGAGCGGTCGGATCGAGCTCGATCGGCCCGACGCGGACCCGGCCACCGCGCCGGCGGATCTCGGCCCTGCGCAGCAGCGCCTCGACCCGTGCCCGCAGTTCGCGGTAGCTGAACGGCTTGGTCACGTAGTCGTCGGCGCCGCGTTCGAAGCCGCGGATCCGGTCGAGCTCGCCGGCACGGCCGGACAGGACCAGCACCGGCAGGTCGCGATCCAGGCGGGACGCGACGCCGTCCGACGTGCGGACCCGGTCCAGCAGCGCCAGACCGGTGGCGTCGGGCAGGCCGACGTCGATCACCGCGAGGTCGGGGTAGCGCGTCTCGGCGAGGCGCAGCCCGTCCGTGGCGGTCGCCGCGACGAGCAGGTCGTAGCCGTCGGCGGTCAGGTTGTCCGCGAGAAAGGTCCGTGTGGCGTCGTCGTCCTCGACGAGCAGGATGGTCGCGGCCGGGTCGTTGGTGTCAGTCATGGCGGTGCCACTAGGGGCCGGCGCCGCACCTTCGCCCCCCTTGGGTCACCGTTCCTGCGTGTGCCGTGACGAACCGCGTTCCCGCGGGAACGTCGTAGGCCGCCGAGCGGACGCTCAGGTGCGCTGCCCGGTGGGCCGCACGAGCACCTCGTTGATGCTCACGTGCGGGGGCTGCGCCAGGGCGTAGACGATCGCGTTCGCGATGTCGTCGGCCTCCAGGACCTTCCCGATCTCTTCCTTGCGGTGCTTGGCGCCCGCCTGCACCATCGGGTTGGTGTTGTGGTCCAGCAGCTCGGTCTCGACGAAGCCCGGCTCGATGATCGTCACGCGGATGCCGCTGTGCAGGACCTCCTGACGCAGGCCCTCGCTGAAGCCGCAGACACCCCACTTCGTGAAGTTGTAGACCGCCGCGCCGAAGGAGGCGTGACGGCCCGCGACCGAGCTCACGTTGACGATGTGCCCGCCGGCAGGATCCTCGTTGCGCTTCATCACCGGGATCGCCGCGTGCGTGCAGTAGAGGAGCCCCAGGACGTTGACGTCGACCATCCGGCGCCACTCGTCGGTGTCGGCGCCCTCGACCGGCCCGAGCAGCATCACGCCCGCGTTGTTGATCAGCCCGTCGAGGCGACCGAGCTTCTCGTAGGCGTGCTCGATGAACACGCGGGCCTGCCGTTCGTCCGCCACGTCGGTCGGCAGCGCGACCGCACGGCCGCCCTCGTCCTCGATGCGTGCCGCCAGCGCCTCGATGCGGTCCGCGCGGCGGGCGGCCAGGGCCACGGAGGCACCGGCACGGGCGCACGCGAGGGCGGTCGCCTCCCCGATGCCGGACGACGCTCCGGTGATCGCGATGGCCTGTCCGGTGAGATCGTTGGGCATGATCGCGACCCTATCCGGGCCGGCCACCGTGATCCCAGTGCAAGACCGGTTGCATTCCGTCCGCCCACGCAGGGTTCTCCCATACGATGCCGACGCGCCGGAGGCGATGCCCGCCCGCCGTCGCGCTCTCTTCTATGGACATGACACGTCGCGGCAACTACGACTCTGGAGAGGACTTCGTCCTCGAGTACGGAGAGCTCCGGTTCACGTTCAACGAGCGTGACTTCGGGGAGCGCTGCGAGCAGGCTGCCCTGAAGCTCGGCTTCGTCAGCGGGCGGCTCGAGGACCACGAGCTCGAGGACCTCGTGAACCTCGCGGTCAACGGCGAGATCCAGGATCCGGCCTCCGCCCTGGGCGAGCACGTCAACGACTGCTGGCCCGAGCTCGTCGGCCCCTCCGACCGTTCGCTCGTCCACTGGCTGCGCCGTCTCGTGTTCCGCAGCGCCTGGCTGGACCAGCGCGTCAAGGAGGGCGAGCTCGACGTCCGCTTCGACGCCGACGCCCAGTCCTTCGCGTACGTGCAGCCCGAGCGCGACGGCGAGCCCGTCGAGCTCGCACCCGAGCCCTCCTGGGGTCGGGTCGCCTACCTCCCGCGCTGAGCGCGAGCCGCACACCGCGGCAGCCCGCCACGGGACGACCGCTGAGGTCGTCCCGCAAGCCGGCGACCGTGCGTCACCCCAGCGCGGAGGCGCGCGCCGCGGCGATCGCCTCGGCGCCGGCGGCGCCGACCAGGAGCTCGGGCTTCAGCGTGCCGGAGGCGACGAGGTCGACCGCGGGGAAACGGCCGGTGCTCGCGAGGGTCTGGTCCATGGCGATGACGGTCGTCTCGCCGCCGATCGGCGCGGAGGCGGTGGCGACGACGGTGAGCGAGCCCCCGTCCACGACAGCGCGGGCGGCTGCGAGCGCACGGCGGGCGACGCCCTCGTGCACGCCCTCGAGCGTGTCGATGAGGACCACGGCGTGGCCACCGCGGGCCGCGACGCGCTTGGCGGTGTCGACCGCCCGCTCGATCGCCTGACCACGCGCGTCGGCGCTGGCGCTGAGCGCCATGGCGGCGACCGGCGTCAGGCCCTCGGGCGCCAGACCGAGCTCCTCGGGACGCACACCCGCGAGCACCAGGGTCGTCTCGATGCCGTCCTGGCCCACGAGCGCACCGGCGAGCAGACGCAGCGCCTCGGACTTGCCGCTGCGCGCCGGGCCGACGATCGTGACGCGGGAGCCGCGACCGATCGGGGTCAGCCACTCGATCGCCTTCAGGGTCACGTCCTCGCTGCCGAGCGCCAGGCGCTCGGTCGGGAACGTGGCGGGCAGCTCCTCGAACGGCGTCCCCTCGGCGACCTCGTCCGCGGGCTTGCCGTTGATCGTGTCGATCCGGACCAGCGACGGGTAGCGCTCCGAGCGCCGCGGCGCGCGGCGCGGCCCGGTCACCGTGTCGCCGCTCACCAGCTCGCAGCGGCGGACCTGGGCGGCGGAGATGTAGACGTCGTCGTCGGAGGGCTCGGGCGGGGCGACGCGCAGGAAGCCCGACCCGTTGGCGAGCAGCTCGACCGTCCCGCTCACGACCTCCTCGGTCTCCGAGGGTCCGTCACCGCGGTCCCGATCGCCGCGGCTGCGCTCGCCGCGGTCCCGGTCGCCGCGACCGCTGTCACGGTCCTCGCCGCCGTTGCGCGACCGTCCGCGACCACCGCGACGCGAACGGGTACGCGGCGCCGCGTCGCCATCGGACTCCTCGGCGTCGTCGTCCTTGGACGCGGCGGGCTCGGGTTCGGCGTCGGCGTCGGCGTCGTCATCCGTGCTCTTGGTCTTCGCGCGTCCACGACCGCCGCGGCTGCGACGGCGCGGCGCCGCGCTCTCCTCCTCGGCGGCCGGTCCATCGTCGGCGGCTGCGCCGCCCGTGGCCTCGAGGATCTTGTCGACCAGGTCGGCCTTGCGCAGACGGCGGAAGCCGTCGAGGCCGAGCTCGGACGCGATGGCGTGGAGATCGGCAAGGGGCGAGCCCTCGAGAGCGTCGCGGTTCAGTACGGACATGGGAGTCCTCCTCCTGTGGTGTGGTTCGTCGGTCGGCGCCCGAGCCGCGTTGGACAGCGGCTCGGCGACGCGTTGCCCGGCGGAGGCTACCGGGCCGCGCGACGGAGCGGGGCCGTCAGGCCGGAACCTGATGCGAGGCGACGAGCCCGGACAGCCACTCGCCGAACTCCGGCCGCGACTGCCAGTCCTTCTCGAACAGCTCGATGCCCTTGCTCGTGAGCGGGTGGTCGAGCATCTGCTTGAGGACCTTGCCGGGGACCGTCGCGACCTCGCATCCCAGCGATGCGGCGATGACGCAGTGCGCGGGATGACGGATCGACGCGGCGAGCACCTCGGAGGTGGCCTCGGAGGTCCGCATGACGTCGACGATCTCCGACACGACCTCGGTCGAGCTCACGGAGATGTCGTCCAGGCGACCCATGAAGCAGGAGATGTACGTCGCTCCGGCCTCCGCCGCCAGCAGGGCCTGGTTGGCCGAGAAGACGAGGGTCATGTTCACCGGGTGGCCGTCCGCCGTGAGCTCCGCGGTCGCCGCGAGGCCCGCGGCGCTGAACGGGACCTTGACGCAGATCTGCTCGTGCAGGGCCCGCAGCGCCCGGCCTTCGGCGACCATGCCGGCGGGCTCCTTGGCGACGACCTCCGCGCTGACCGGGCCGTTCACGAGGTCGCAGATGCGACGGATGATGTCGCCCGGGTCCCCGTCCTCCTTCGCCAGCAGGCTGGGGTTTGTCGTCGCGCCGGAGAGGATGCCCCACTGGGCGATCTCCTCCACCTCGGCGACGGATCCTGTGTCGATGAAGAGCCGCATGCCCCGAGGTTACCCGTCGAGCGGACGGTCACTCATCAGGACTGCGCGCGGATCCACTTGAGCGCGTCGTCCTGCGCGTCGAAATCGGGGAGCGGCTCCTCACCGGTCAGCACCCGGCGCACGCTCAGGTAGTCGTGGGCTGCCGCGACGTCGTGGACGCGGACGATCGCCGCGCCGCGGTCGGCGCTCCACCCGACCGCCGCGAGCGTGCCGGCCAGCCGCTCGCCGGGAGGCCTTCCCGTCACCGCGCCGACGAAGTACTTGTTGGACACGGCCAGGAGCAGCGGCAGGCCCATGGCCCGCAGCGTGCCGATGTCCTGCAACGAGGCGATCGTCTCGGCCGGGGTCTTGGCGAAGTCGGGGCCCGGGTCGAGGACGAGCTGGTCGTCGGCCACGCCACGCCCCCGCGCGACGTCGACGATCTCGGCGAGGAACGCGGCGACGTCGCCCGCCACGTCGCCCGCGTAGTCGGCGAAGTGCACCTGCTTGGGAGCGGCGCGCGTGTGCATCAGGACCAGCGCCGCGCCGGTCTGCGCGCAGAGCTCGGCGAACACCGGCTCGCGCAGTCCGCTGACGTCGTTGAGCATCGCCGCGCCCGCGTCGAGCGCGGCCCGCGCGACGGCGGGCTTCCACGTGTCCACGGACACGATCACCCCCTCGCCGGCGAGCCGCTCGATCAGCGGGCAGACGCGCTCGATCTCGACCTGCTCGGCGGTGACGCCGGTGTAGGTGACGCCCGACTCCCCGCCAACGTCGATGAGATCGGCGCCGTCGGCGACGAGCCGCATGGCGTGGTCGACCTGGGCGTCGAGCGTCGTGAGCCGCCGCACGTCCGAGAACGAGTCGGGGTTGGCGTTCACGATGCCCATCAGCAGCGGGCGGCCCGCGGCGACGCTCACGTGCCGGTCGCGGAAGCGGATGACCTGATCGGCGCTCACGTCGGACGCACGTAGCGCAGGAACAGGTGGTGCTCGGAGCGGTGGACGTCGGCGAGCTCGAGATCCAGTCCACGGTCGCCGAACCGCTCGCCCTGCAGGACGCTGAGGGTCTCGCCGGCGACGAGCTTGGGGGCCACCGTCAGCAGCAGCTCGTCGAGCTCGCCCTGGGCGATGAGCTCGCGCAGCAGCCCGGGCCCGCCCTCGCACGTCACGCCGCGCACCCCCCGGCGCGCGTGCAGGTCGCGCAGCAGCCCGCCGAAGGTCATGCCCCCCTGCGCGTAGCGCCACACGTCGACCTCGGCGTCGCAGCCGGGGAGCTGCCGGTCCGCGGACTCTGTCGCGACGATGATCGGGACGCCCGCCTCGCCGAACACCGGGATCTCGCCGACCGGCAGGTCCAGACGCCGGGAGACGGTCACGACGACCGGGTGCGGCGCGTCGCCCCGGGCCCGGCGGTGCTCCTGCTGGGCCGGGTCCAGCAGCGTCGCGTAGCGCTCGGCGTGCAGGGTGCGGGCGCCGGCCAGCACCGCGTCGGCCCCCGTGCGCAGCTCGCGCAGCAGGTCCCGGTCGGCGGCGTTGCCCAGTCCCACGGACCGGTCGGCGAGCTGGGCGCGGCCGTCCGCGGACATGACCATGGCGGCGACCACGCGGGGGCGCTCCCCCACGGGCTGGTCGAGACGGAGGTCGGCCACGAGCGCACGTGCCGGACGTTCGTCGTCGTCCGGTCCGAGACGCCGCAGCCGCGCTGGCTCGGCCTCAGTCAAGTCGGTCTCGGGTGGCGCGGGCGGTGCTCCCCGGGGAACACGGGGCACCGGGCGTGCAGGTCCTCGGGGTGCCGGTGCCCTTGCACGCGGGGTCTCGCGGGTTGGCGCGGCAGTCCACGGGGGTCGGCTCGGGCCGCGGCGTGGGCGCGGGGGTCGGCTCGGGCCGCGGCGTGGGCGCCGGCGTCGGCTCCGGGCGCGGCGTGGGCGCCGGCGTGGGGTCGGGGACG
>NZ_JBFIGP010000202.1:0-7223 GCF_041602235.1 Paraconexibacter sp. | reverse complement strand
GCGGCCTTCAACCACGCGCGCCGTGACGCGCGGACCGACCTCCACGGGCGCCGCGCGCTCCTCACCGGTGGGCGGGCGAAGATCGGCATGTACATCGCGTTGCGGCTGCTCCGCGACGGGGCCCACACGACGATCACCACGCGGTTCCCGGCCGACGCCGTCCGCCGGTTCGCGGCGATGCCGGACTGCGAGGACTGGCTGCACCGACTGAAGATCGTCGGGATCGACCTCCGCGACCCGGCGCAGGTGGTGGCACTCGCCGACAGCGTGGCCGCCCAGGGGGCGCTCGACGTCCTCATCAACAACGCGTGCCAGACCGTGCGCCGTTCACCGGGCGCCTACGCACCCCTCGTGGCCGCGGAACGCGAGCCGCTGCCCGCCGGCCCGCTCCCCGAGGTCGTGCACCTCGGCCGTGCGGACGACACCGGGGTCGCCGTGCTTCCTGGCGCCGAGGAAGGGCACTGGGCGCCGACGCCCCACTCCCTGGTCGAACTCGCGCTCGCGGCCCGCTCCGCCACGACCGCGCGGGTCGCCGCAGGCACCGCGATCGACGCGGGTGGGCTGGTCCCAGATCTGCACGAGCACAACAGCTGGAGCCAGAAGGTCGAGGAGGTCGACCCCATGGAGCTCCTCGAGGTCCAGCTGTGCAACATGACGGCGCCGTTCATCCTGGTCGGGCGTCTACGTCCTGCCCTCGCGGCATCGGCGTCCCGACGCTCCTACGTGGTGAACGTGAGCGCGATGGAGGGCCAGTTCGCGCGGGGGTACAAGGGGCCTGGGCACCCGCACACCAACATGGCCAAGGCGGCCCTCAACATGCTCACGCGGACCAGCGCGCGCGAGATGCTGGAGCAGGACGGGATCTTGATGACCGCCGTCGACACCGGCTGGATCACCGACGAGCGGCCGCACCCGACGAAGGCGCGCCTCGCCGACGACGGGTTCCACGCCCCGCTGGACCTCGTCGACGGGGCGGCACGTGTCTACGACCCGATCGTGCGCGGTGAGGCGGGCGAGGATCTGCACGGCGTGTTCCTCAAGGACTACGCGGTCGCGCCCTGGTAGCCGTGCCGGTTAGGGTCTCGTCATGGCCCTCACCGGAACCGCGAGCGTCGAGATCGACGCCCCCATCGCCACCGTCTACGAGATCGCTGCCAAGCCGAGCATCGCGCCGGAGTGGCAGCCGGAGATCAAGGACGCGGAGGTCCTCGAGACCGACGCCGCGGGGCAGGAGACCAAGGTCAACATGGCGACCGACCTCAAGGTCAAGACCGTCGACGTGATCATGCGCTTCGACTACAACGGCCCGACCGGCCTCACCTGGCGTCAGGAGAAGGGCGCGCTGAAGTCCATCGAAGGTCGCTGGGAGTTCGAGGACCTCGGCGGTGACCGCACGCGCGCGACCATCCACATGGAGGTCGACTTCGGGCGCACCCTGGGCATGCTCATCCGCGGTCCGCTCGTCGGCGTCCTGCGCCAGCAGATCGTCGAGAGCATGCCCGAGAAGCTGAAGGGCTACGTCGAGAAGCAGTAGCGGCGCTCGCGCGTCACGGACGCACGAAGACGTCCGGGTCCGGGCCGGTGCGCTCACCGGCGTCGAGCGCGGCGATGGCGTCCATCTCGCGCTCGGAGAGGTGGAAGTCGAACACGTCGATGTTCTCCTCGAGGCGCTCGGGTCGGACCGAGCGCGGGAAGACCACGTTGCCGAGCTGCACGTGCCAGCGCAGGATCACCTGGGCCGGCGTCTTCCGGTGGTCCTGCGCGATCGCCTGGATCGTCTCGTCCTGGAAGCTCCTGCCCTTGCCGAGCGGGCTCCACGCCTCCGTGATGATCCCGAGATCCTCGTGCTCGCGGCGCAGGCCGGCCTGCTGCAGTCGGGGGTGCAGTTCGATCTGGTTGATCGCGGGCGTGACCCCGGTCTCCTCGATCAGCCGGTGGAGGTGGTCGGGCTGGAAGTTCGAGACGCCGATCGATCGCGTCAGGCCCTCCTGCTGCAGTTCGATGAAGGCCTTCCACGTGTCGACGTAGCGGTCCTGGCTGGGGGCCGGCCAGTGGATCAGGTACAGGTCGACGTACGGCAGCTCCAGCCGGCCCAGGCTGTCCTTGAGCGCGCGCTTGGTCTTGTCGAACCCCTGGTCGTCGTTCCAGCACTTGGTCGTGATGAACACCTCGTCGCGCTCCAGGCCGCTGGCGCGGAACGCGGCTCCCACCTGGGCCTCGTTGCCGTAGACCTTGGCGGTGTCGATGTGGCGGTAGCCGCCCTGCAGGGCTCGGGTGACGACCTCGGTCGTGTCCCCCGCCGGGATCTCCCAGACGCCGAGCCCGAACTGCGGGATGGCGACGTCGTCGCGCAGGGGGATGGTCGGAACCTGGGTCGCGGAGGTCATGCCGGGAGCATGCCCGACGGTGGGATGGGGGAAACGGTGGCGCCGTGTGGCATCGGGCAACGGCGGAGCCCGGAGACGGCTGGGGCGGAGGCCGTGGGGCGCGAGAGAACCGACGGGCTTGACGTGGTGAATCCGGATTCACTACGGTGAATCTCGATTCACCCAACCTTGCCCCGAGGAGAACCCATGGCCACCGTCCCCGCCGTCCCGTCGCTCGCGCCGGCAACGCACGAGGTGAGCAACCAGGTCCCGCCGCTGCTCGACGTCAACCTGTTCGAGCTCGACCACGCGCTGCAGGAGGGCCTCGAACGCGAGGGGGGCGCCTGGGGCGTCGACCGCGCACGCGACATCGGCGCGGTGGCCGGAAGCACGGAGGCCCACAGTCATCTGCGACGCGCCGAGCGCAACGAGCCGATCCTGCGCACGCACGACCGCTACGGGCACCGCGTGGACGAGGTCGAGCTCGACCCGTCGTGGCACTGGCTGCTGCGTGGCGGCATCGAGCGCGAGGTGCACGCGCTCCCGTGGCGGGAGGAGCGTGGCGGCGGCCACGTCGTCCGCGCGGCGACCTTCGGCCTCTGGGCCCAGGCCAGCGGCGGGGTCACCTGCCCGATCTCGATGACCTACGCCGCCATCCCCGCCCTCCGCGACGGAGCCCCGCACCTCGCCGACCGCTGGGAGCAGCGGCTCACCATGGCCGACTACGACCGCGGCGCGCTCGCCGGCATGGCGATGACGGAGAAGCAGGGCGGCTCGGACGTCCGCGCCAACACGACCCGTGCCGAGCCGCTCGGCGACGGGCGCTACGCCATCACGGGGCACAAGTGGTTCTGCTCCTACCCACCGTGCGACGTGTTCCTCGTGCTCGCCCAGGCGCCCGCCGGGCTCTCGTGCTTCCTCGTGGAGCGCGGGCCGGGCATGGAGTTCCAGCGCCTCAAGGACAAGCTCGGCACGCGCTCGCTGCCGTCGTCGGAGGTCGAGTTCCGCGGCATCGTGGGGGATCTGGTCGGCGAGGAGGGTCGCGGTGTGCCCGCGATCATCCGGATGGTCAACCACACCCGCCTGGACTGCCTCATCGGCTCGGCCGCGTCGATGCGCCGTGGTCTGACGGAGGCGGTCCACCACGCCCGCCACCGGTCGGCCTTCGGCGCCCGGCTGGTCGATCAACCCGCGATGGTCAACGTGCTCGCCGATCTCGCGATCGAGTCCGAGGCCGCGACGGCGTCCGCGCTGCGGGTCGCGCGCAGCTACGACACCGACGAACCGGCCTTCCGCCGCTTCGCCACCGCGGTCATGAAGTACTGGGTCTGCAAGCGCGCGGGCGCGCACGCCGGGGAGGCGCTCGAGTGCCTCGGCGGCAACGGGTACGTCGAGGACTCCGGCATGCCGCAGCTGTACCGCGACGCTCCGCTGTCGTCGATCTGGGAGGGGTCGGGCAACGTCTCGGCGCTCGACGTCCTGCGCGCCATGGCCAAGGAGCCCGAGGGTCTGCCCGCCTTCCTCGCCGAATGTGATCTCGCCGCAGGCGCGGACGCGCGACTCGATGCGCACCTCGCCGCGGTTCGACACCGCACGGAGAGCCTGTTCGACCCGGCGGATCCCACTCCGGTGGATCAGCGCTTGAGCACCGCCCAGTTCACGGCGCGGGCGCTGGTCGAGGACCTCGCCGTCGCGCTCCAGGCGAGCCTGCTGGTCCGCCACGCGCCGGCCGCGGTGGCCGATGCGTACTGCGCCGGGCGGCTGGGCGGGGGCGGGCGCGTCTACGGCACGCTCCCCGCCGGTGTCGACGCGCGCTCGATCGTCGACCGGGCCCTGCCGGCATGACCCTCTCGACGATGACCTACGAGGTGGCGGACCGCGTCGCGCGCATCACGCTCGACCGCCCGGATCGCGGCAACGGCATCACCCGGAGCCTGGTCACCGAGCTCGAGCGCTGCGTGGAACAGGCGGATCTCGACCCCGGGGTGCACGTGATCGTGCTGGCCGGTAACGGCAAGGGGTTCTGCGGCGGGTACGACCTCGTCGAGTCCGCCGAAGGGGCGGGGAGGATGGGCGTCGAGCCCACGGCGCCTCCGCCGGGATCCCCGCTCGACCCGATGGTCATGGCGATGAACCACGACCCGGCCGGCACGTGGGACCCGATGGTCGATCACGCGATGATGAGCCGCAACGTCCGCGCCTTCATGTCGCTGTTCCACTGCTCCAAGCCGGTCGTCTGCAAGGTGCACGGCTTCTGCGTGGCCGGGGGGACCGACATGGCGCTGTGCAGCGACCTGCTGGTGATCGCCCAGGACGCGAAGATCGGCTACCCGCCCGCGCGCGTCTGGGGCTCGCCGACGACCTCGATGTGGGCCTACCGGCTTGGCCCGCAGCGGGCCAAGCGCCTGCTGTTCACGGGGGACTCCTTGAGCGGCTCGGAGGCCCTCGAGTGGGGCCTGGCGATCGAGGCGCCGCCGGCGGCGCAGCTCGACGAGCGCACCGAGATCCTCGTCGACCGGATCGCCCGCAACCCGGTCAACCAGCTGCAGATGATGAAGCTGCTGACCAACCAGCAGCTCTACGCGCAGGGTCTGCACCAGACCCAGCTGCTCGGCACCGTGTTCGACGGCATCACCCGGCACACCAAGGAGGGGTACGCCTTCCAGCAACGCGCGGCGGAGGCCGGGTTCCGCCAAGCGGTCCGCGAGCGCGACGAGCCGTTCGGGGACGTCGGGTCCAGCACGTTCAAGGGATGAGCGGCACCGCTGCAGCCCCCTCGTCCGGCGCCGCGGCCGGGACGCGTGAGCGCCTGCTGCTCGCTGCGCGCGAGCTGACGGTCGAGGGCGGGTACGGCGCCGCGTCGGTGCTCGCGATCGCCGAGCGCGCCGGCGTCGCGGCAGGCACGCTGTACCGCCACTTCCCGTCCAAGGGCGAGCTGTTCGCCGAGCTGTTCCGCGCGGTGTGCGACGCGGAGGTGGCCGCCGCGGCCTCCGCCGGGGAGGCGGTCGCGGGGGCAAGCGCCGCGGATCGCATCGAGGCCGTGATCGGGCGGTTCGCGGAGCGGGCCCTGCGGCGCCCGCGGCTGGCCTGGGCGCTGATCGCGGAGCCCGTCGATCCCGTCGTCGACGTCGAGCGGCTCGCCTACCGGCGCGCATACGCGCGGGATCTCGCGGCGCTCCTGCGCGAGGGCATCGCCGCGGGGGAGCTGCCGCCGCAGGACGTGGACATCGTCGCGGCGGCGCTCGTGGGTGGGGCTGCGGACGCGCTCGTGGGTCCCACGTCGCCCGTGGCCGCGGACCCGCCGCCGCCCGAGCAGGTCGTCGCCGCGATCCGCGCGTTCGCGCGGCGGGCCGTCGGTGCGCCTGGGCCGTAGCCGCCGCAGGTCTGCCGCCCGCGCGACGGGCACACCAAGTCCGGGCCGCGGTCCGGGAGCGCCGGCCCTCCCGCAGAGGTCAGAGCGCGTCGAGCGTCAGGACGAACCGCGCGCCGGGCCCGTCACCCTGGGCGATGAGCGTTCCGCCGTGGGCCTCCGCGACGAGCTTGGCGATCGGCAGCCCGAGCCCGGCGCCTCCGGCCGCTGCGCCGGAGCCGCGCTGGAACCGGTCGAAGATCCGGTCGGCCTGGCCTGGGGGGACCCCCGGGCCGCTGTCCTGGACGACGACGATCGCGGCGTCCCCCGCCCGCCGGACGCTGACCCGCAACGTCCCCCCGGCACCACCATGGGTGAGGGCGTTGTCGAGCAGGTTCCCGACCGCCCGCGATAGGAGGCGCACGTCGCCCCGGACGCGGACGTCCTCGTCGAGCTCGGCGGTGACCCGGACCGCCCGCCGCCGCGCGTGCTCGGCGCGTTCGTCGACGCAGGTGGCGACGAGCGCGTCGAGCCGCAGCGGCTCGACGTCGCCGAGGCCCCGCCCGGCGTCGAGCCGAGCGAGCTCCAGCATGTCGGTGATCGTGTCGCCCGCCTGGGTCGCCGTCTGCGCCAGCACCTGGAGGTCCTCGTCGCGGACGCCGTCCCGCTGCGCCTGCTCGACGCGGCCGCGCACGACCGCCCACGGTGTCCGCAGCTCGTGGGCGGCGTCGGCCAGGAAGGCCTGCTCCCGCGCCACGGAGACGCCCGCGGGGCGCAGCGCCCGTCCGATCAGCATGAACGCCGCCCCGCACACGAGCAGCCAGCCCGCCAGCGACGCGGCGGCGGCGCGCACCACGACCGCCCGGACGTCGTCCCGCACCGGCGCGACCGGCGCGTACCCCAGCGCCGTGCCGATCGGCCCGTCCTCCCCCTGGAGCTCGACGGCCGCGAGCCGGACGTCGCCGTCGGGGGAGGGCGCGGTGACCGGGTCCTCCCGCTCGCCGCGGGCCCGGCGGACCGCGAGGCGCAGCAGGGCCGCCGGGACGGTGCGGTCGCCGGCGACGTACTCGCCGTCGGCGTCCGCAACGGCCGTGAGCGGCGTCTCGGGCGCCCGCGGCGTCTGCGTGTACGTCTCGACGTCGACCTCGCCGTCGGTGTCGGCTGACTCACCCACGACGCTCGCGACGTCGCGGACCGCGGTGAGCACCCGCGTGTCGAGCTGCTCGTGACGGCGGTCGGAGGTCTCGGCGACGAGCAACGCGACCGGCACGGCGATCGCCACCGCGACCGCGACGGCGAGCAGCGCCAGCAGTCGGCGCCGGAGCCGGCGCAGCGCTTCAGGCGTCATGGGACGTCCTGGCCGAAGGGCGGTCCGCGGCGCGGTACCCGGCACCGCGGACCGTCTCGACGATGCCCGCGCCGAGCTTGCGTCGCAGGGCGCGGATGTGGACGTCGACGACGTTGGAGCTCGGTTCGGCCGCGTGGTCCCAGCAGTGCTCGAGCAGGGC
>NZ_JBFIGP010000201.1:0-7257 GCF_041602235.1 Paraconexibacter sp. | reverse complement strand
GGGGCGGCGGGTCCGGGGTCGGGGGTGGCGGGCCCGGGGTCGGGGGCGGCGGGCCCGGTGCGGGCGGCGTCGGCGTCGGGTCGCAGGCGTCCCCGATGCCGTCGCCGTCGGCGTCGGCCTGCGTGGGGTTGGCGATGGACGGGCAGTTGTCGCTGCCGTCGGCGATGCCGTCGCCATCGGCGTCGGCGATCGCGCGCGTCTCGCTCTCGCAGTCGACGGTAACAGGGTCGTTGGCGTCGGTGGTGGCGCTGTCGACGTCCGCGCCGCAGTCGATCTCGGTGTCCGCGGTGCTGTCCTGCGCCAGCAGGGTGTCGGGACCGGCCTCGCCGAGCAGGCGGTCGGGGTCGGGCCCGCCGTCCAGCGTGTCGCCGTCGAGGCCGCCGAACAGCTGATCCGAGCCGGCGTCGCCGAACAGCTGGTCGGCCCCCGGGCCACCGTCCAGGATGTCCGGACCGGCTCCGCCGTGCAGCTCGTCGCCGTCGCCCTCGCCGTTGAGCGCGTCGCTGCCCCCGCCGCCGTGCAGCGCGTCGACCCCGGGACCGCCCTTGAGCGTGTCGTTCGCCGGCCCACCGGTCAGCGTGTCGCTGCCCGGCCCGCCTTCGAGCGTTGCCGCGCCGGTGCCGGCGCGGAGCGTGTCGGCGCCCGTTCCCCCGATCACGCGCTCGACGTCGGTCATGACGTCGTCGCGGCTCGTGACGCCGCCGGCCGCGGCGTCGGTGGAGGATCCGTCGTCGGCGTTGCCGTCGATGTCGACGGCGACGGGGATGCCCCGACCGGCGTAGGTGACGGTGTCGGTGCCCGCGCCGCCCCCGAGGCTGTCGGCACCCGCCCCGCCGTCGAGCGTGTCGTTGCCGGTGGAGCCCCGCAGGATGTTGTCGGCGGGGCTGCCGACGAGCACGTCCGCGGCCTGCCCGCCCGTGACCCACTCGACGTCGTCCCCGACGTTGTCGGCCTCCCCCGCCTGGCCGTCGTCGGCGTTGTCGTCGAGATCGATCGACAGCGAGCTGGTCCGCAAGGAGTAGATGGCGTGATCCGACGCGCCTCCCCGACCCGACAGGACGTCGTTGCCGTCGGGTGTCGGTCCTGCGAAGAAGCGGTCCTGGCCCGGGCCGCCGAGGACGGCGTCGTTGCCGGGGTTGCTCTCCCAGTTCGTCGTGTACGGGATCGTCGACGTCGCCAGGTCGTCCATGCCGCCTGGGTCCACGATCACGATCGGGGAGACTCCCGTCACGGTGCACGTGACGGTGTCGGTGGGGGCCTCGACGCACCCCGCACCGGCGAAGAGCCCGTCGGGATCGAGCGACTCCTTGACGATCACGTCGATCTCGCCGGGGCGCGTCGCGTGGCTGAGGTTGAGCACGTTGACGCGCGGGACGAAGCTGCCGCTCTCGATCGCGGTGACGTGGACCTGGTTGCCCGAGATGACCTCGACCTTGACGATCGCCTGCGCGGGGGAGGCCAGGCCCAAGAGCGCCAGAGCGACGATGGGAAGCGTCCTTCGTGCCCTGGTCCCGCACCGGGTCACCCCTCGACCGTACTCCCCCCGCGGCGCGGAATGGGAAAACCTGGGCGTCCCGGCGCCGGTCAGGCCACGCGCACCAGGGGCTGTGCCCCTGGTGGTGACAGTGTCCTCACCAGGGGCACAGCCCTGCGGTAACGCGGGGCGCAGGTCCCGGGCGTTACGGCGTCGTCGCGAAGTGCTGCGCCTGCTCGTCGGCGACCGGCGGCAGCTCGTCCGGCAGGTCGCCGGCCGGCAGCGACTGCCACTCGTGCTTGCGGCGCAGCTTCTTCTGCCAGTAGTCCAGGCGGCCGTGGTTGTTCATCACGTGCCAGGCCGCGACGTGCGTCGAGACGGTCATCGCCGGGATCCAGAAGCGGTCGGCGAGCGGATCGAGGGGAGTCACCGAGCCGGGGGTGACCTCGGCGCTGATGTGTCCCTCGCCGTCGTCGAACGACAGGCGGGCCAGCACGGTGCCGTCGGCGGCGCAGATCTGCGTGTCGCCGAGCATCACGGTGCGCCACGGCACCACCGGAGCGGCCGGGAACTGCGCCTCGACCGGACCGACGTGCGCCGCGTAGACCGTGGGCGCGCCGACCAGCCGGGCGACCTGGCCCGGGAGCTCGCGGTTCTGTCGGACCCAGATGTCGTGCTCGCGCTTCGCCCACCAGTTCAGGGGCGGCACGTTCCAGTTGTTCGGGAACGACGGCCAGCACATGCCGCCGAGCACGAGGTCCACGCCGCGCAGCCGCTTCGCGGTCCGGTGCCGACCCCACTCCCAGCCGGAGGCCAGCCCGACGTCGAGGTTCAGGGCCCGGCAGTGGACGCGGCCGTCGTCGTCCCCACCGCGGTAGTAGTGGTTCTCCCAGGCGGAGGGGATGTCCTTGTCGTGCAGGTGCGCGCCACCGTCGGGCTCGGCGAGGACGTACGTGCCGTAGGCGTCGTTGCCGCGCCGGGCCAGGAAGCCGCCGGCGATCACGACGTCGAGCTCACGGGCGAGCCGCGTGAGCAGCTGGAACGGGGCGCCGTCGACCGGACGGCACGCGCCGCGCATCTTCTTGTTGAAGACGTTCGGCGAGGTCATCGCCTCCGGCACCACGATCACGGCGGGATCGTGCTCGCGGTGGGCGTCGCGGATCAGATCCTCGATCCGCACGAGGTTCTCCTCGACCGCGGCGAGGGTGAGCTTCGCCTGGACGGCGGCGACCTTGATCGGCGTACGCGGGCTCATGCGACCACCGAGAGGGTCGCGACGTCACCGTCGGAGGACGGCTCGGCGGCGGGCATCGCCGGGGCCGTCGCCAGGGCCGGGCGGCGCGGTGTGTCCGGCCAGGTCCATCCGGGATGCTCGGACCCGCGGATCTGACGGGTGGACCGGAACCTCCGCGCGTGCATCTCGGCGCGGATGTTCAAGTCGACCGCTAGGTCGCCGAGGCCGCCCTTGATCGTCTCGGGCAGCGCGGTGGGCCGGTGCCGCAGGTCGTGGCGAATCGCGAGGGCGAACCCGCGGGCGAGGCGGCGCAGCGGCAGCACGTCCTGCTGGTCGCGGACCCGCTGGAAGATGTCGCTGAGGTCGGCGTCGGCGGCGTGGTTGCGCTTGGACGCCTCACGGGCCAGCGCGATGAGCACCGGCGACTGGGCCTGGATGCGCGTCTCGCTGTTGGCGAAGTGGTAGGCCGACAGGCACTCCTCGTCGCGCGCCTGCTCGTACCGGCGCAGCGTCGCGTCGAGGGTGGCGGCGTCGTCGAGCGCGGGGGCGGCCATGGTCGCCAGGGTGTGCCCCATCCACATCGCGTCGCGCTGGCCGTTGCCGATCACGGGGTCCTTGAAGTGCCCGGCGTCGCCGGCGAGTGCCCATCCCGGCCCGCTCGAGGCCCGGAAGTAGGCGGGGACGTCGGCGGTCGAGCGCAGCTTCGACAGGTTGGTCGCGCCCTCGATGCGCTTCGCCCAGCCGGGATGGCGGCGCAGGAACTCGTTCCACACGCCTTCGGGGTCCTTGCGGGCGCGGGCGACGTCGGAGGCCGGGCCCATGACCAGGGCGATCATGCGTGGCTTCGGAGCGCTGGGGAACGTCATGCAGAACGAGTCGCCGTCGCGCCACTGGGAGAGGGTCTCGTTGAGATGGGTGTCGACCTTCGGGTCGTCCAGGTAGCGGAACACGAGGCCGCGCCCGTTCTTCGACGCGCGGTACGGGTGCCAGGCGCCGACGCGGGCGGCGACCGAGGACTTGCGTCCGTCGGCACCGATCACGAGCTTCGCGTGGAGCTCGTGGATCTCGCCGTCCGGGTCCTTGGCGCGGACGCCGCTGACGCGTCCGCCGCGCCACAGCACGTCGAGGAACTCCCAGCCCTCGCGGACGTCCGCGCCGTGCTCGCGGGCGGTGTCGACCAGGATCTGGTCCTGCATCGGACGGGGGATGCACCACACGTAGTTGGAGCTCGACCCGTCCGGTGCGCCCCACGGCTCACGGACGGTCACCTCGTTGTCGAAGGTCAGCTCGAGGTCGCGCATGAACGACGGGTCGTTCGCGGTGACCTTGTCGAAGGCCCCGATGTCCTTCAGGACGTCGACCCCGCCACCGAAGAGGACGTGGGTCGAGAGCGTGTCCGAGGGGAAGCGGGAGCGGTCGAGCACCACGACGTCGCGACCCTCGCGGGCCAGGACGGCGGCGGCGACGGATCCGGCACAGCGGGCGCCGATGATGACGACATCGTGTTGGGACATGCTGGTGAGCCTACCCACAACCGCGCTATACTTGCAACTAGATTCAGATATGAACTCGCCTCCAACTGAACTGACCCCCGCCCCGCCCCCAGCACGTGGCGCGCGGCGCGCGGCGCGGACCCGGGCGGCCATCCTCGACGCCGCCGAGCGGTCGTTCCGCGCCGAGGGCTACCGCGGGTCGCGCATGGAGGACATCGCCGAGGCCGCGGACGTCTCGATCGGCTCGATCTACAACCACTTCGGTGACAAGGACGGCCTGTACCACGCACTCGCGGAGCGCTCCGCCGAGCTGTTCGCCCGGTACATGGCCGCCGCCTACGAGGCAGGGGACACCCCGCTGGAACAGGTGATGGCCGCCGGGGACGCCTACCTGCGCTTCCACCTCGAGCACCCCGGGGCGTTCCGGTTCATGGCCTTCGACGGCGTCGAGGCGGGGCCGCCGATCGCCGACGACGAGGTCGCGGCCCGGATCAGCGGGCGCGTCGCCGAGCTCATCGACGGCTTCAGGGCCAAGATCCAGGAGGCCATCGACGGCGGCGAGGTCCGCTCCGAGCTCAGCTCCCACCAGCTCTCCCGCTTCCTCTGGGGCGCCTGGAACGGGGTCGTGGCGCTCGGTCTGCGTACCGACCGGCTCGCGCTGACCGAGGACGAGATCGAGGCGACCATCCAGACCGGGCGCAAGCTCGTGGTGGAGGGCCTGGTCACCCCCGGCGCCCGGACGGCCGACGGCGACGCTCGCGCGCGGTTGGTCCGCATCGTCTCGCCCGACACACCGGATTGAGTCACGGACCGCTCGACACTCGGTAGGTCGTGCTCGTGCCGCGGGGCGAGGTCCCGGGCGCGCTCAGGCGCTACCGTCGCCCGATGCTCTCCCGCCGGCTCGCCGCTCCGCTCTCCTTCGTGCTGGCCCTCACGCTCGCGCCGACGGCCCTCGCAGGGACCGCGACCGACGAGATGATCACGTGTGCCGCGCTCGGTGCGAAGCGCCCCGGAACCGCGGCCGACACGGCGATGGGCGACCGGTTGATCGACCGCTTCCGTGCCGCCGGCCTGCAGACGAGCGCGGAGGAGTTCCACATGCCGGTCTGGAAGTCGGCGGGCACCCGCCTGTCGATCGCCGACGGGCCCGGGAAGGGCGAGGTGCTCGAGGCGCAGAGCTTCGCCTACTCCGGGACGGGCGACGTGCGGGCCGAGGTCGTCGACGTCGGAGGGGCGTCGCCGTCGGACTTCGACGGCAAGGACGTGCGGGGCAAGATCGTGATGGTCGACAACGGCGGCGTGTACCACCGCACGGTCCAGGTCCAGGAGATCATGAAGCGCGGTGGCGCCGCGATGGTGTACGTCTCGGCGTCCCCGAAGAACCTGATCCAGACCGGGGCCGTGCGCTGGGGGCAGCGTCCGCCCGCGTCGATCCCCGCGATCACCGTCGGCTCGGTGACGGGCGCGGCGCTCCGCGCGCGCCTCGACGCCGGCCGCGTCACGCTCGACCTGAGCGTGGCGGGTGAGCGGGTCGACGCCGTGGGCCGCAACATCATCGGCATGCGCAAGGGCACCACGTACCCCGACCGCTACATCGTGGTCGCCGGGCACTACGACTCCTGGTACGCGGGGGCCAACGACAACTGCACCGCGGTCGGAACGCTGCTGAGCGTGGTCGAGGCCAACCGGGACGTCGCCCCGGCGTACACGATGCTCTACATCGGCTGGGACGCCGAGGAGCCCGGGCTCGTCGGCTCGTACGAGTGGATCGCGCGCCACCAGGACCTGATGCCGAAGGTCGTGCTGAACATCAACCTGGAGGAGACCGCGACCGCCACCTTCCGCGACGGAGTGGCCACGGAGCTGCCGGCGCCGGTGCTCACGCTCGGCTCGTCCTCCCCGGCGATGCTGGCGCTCACGACCGCCGCGGCGGCGTCCAACGTGGTCCTGCCGCCGGTGGTCGCGCCGGCCTTCGCCGCGCGGGCGGTCAGCGGTGGCATCATCGCCACGGACATCGAGGGCTTCTACGCGCAGGGCGTCCAGGGCATCAGCACCGCCTCGTCCTCGCCCTACTACCACACGACCGAGGACACCCACGAGACGATCAACACGGCCGATCTCGAGCGCGTCACCAGCTACATCCGCGACCTCACGCGCAGCGCCCAGTCGCTGCCGCCGCAGGCGTTCCAGATGCGCGAGGTCCCGGTCGTGAAGGTCGACGCGCCTGCCAAGGCCGCGGCGGGTGCCGCCGTGCCGATCGACATCACGGTCACCGATCCGTTCGGGCAGCCGATCGACGGGGACGACGTCCTCGTCCTCGCCGACCAGCGGGACACGTGGGCGGTGGCGGAGAGCTCGGCGAAGGGGCTCGGCGGTGGCCGCTACCGCTGGACCCTTCCGGCGGGCAGCACCGACGCGGACATCACGCGCCTGCGCGCCACCACGTCCACCACCGCGTACCTCGCCCACGGCTTCGCCGAGATCGACCAGCGCGCCGGCGGGCTCGTGAAGCCTGCGACGACGTGCCGCAGTCGCCGGGTGATCACGATGCACGTGAAGACGCGGCTGTCGCGGACGCGGAAGGTGCGACGGCTCACGGTGTTCACGAGCGCCGGCAAGCTGCGCCTGCGCCGGACGAGGGCCGGCTACTCGGTGCGGCTGGACCTGCGCCGGGTGAAGAAGGGCACCGTGCGGGTGCGGCTCGTCGCGCGGACGAACCGCGGCATCGTGCGGCAGTCGCGGACCTACCGCACCTGCGCGAAGCGCGCACGGACCTGAGGCGGTGACGATGGCCGGGCGAAGACCCTGCCGTCGTCTCACCGGGGCTCGGGTCGTCCTCGCGGGGCCGGTATCCCCCGCGGGGTGGATCCCGATCCCTCGCGCGGTCGATGTGCGCTACGCGGCGCACCGCGAGCATGCCTCCATGAGCACCACCACCTCGCGCCCGACGATCGACGCCCCCGAAGCCGACATCTCCGCCCGCGACTTCTGGGCCAAGCCCTACATGGACCGCGACCGCGAGGTGTTCGAGCGCTTCCGCCAGGAGTGCCCCGTCT
>NZ_JBFIGP010000200.1:0-7267 GCF_041602235.1 Paraconexibacter sp. | reverse complement strand
GTCCGGGTTCGCGGTGACGGCCCGGGCGTTCGCGGGCGAACCGGTGGAGTACGCGGTCCGCGATCGCCGCAGCGGTCGGGTGTTCGCCGCGCTCACGTCGCCGTTCTACGGCCCGAAGATCTTCTTCACGGACGACCCGGGTGGTGACTGGCAGCAGGCGGCGGGTCTGGCGCTCCCGGAGGGCGGAGACCTCGCGCTCGAGCGGATCTGGGTGATCGTGCCGGGGGAGGCTCCCTGCACGCTGTACGCCGGCGGCGACCCGGGTGTCCTGTTCGAGAGCCACGACGACGGAGCGTCCTGGAGCCTGAACCGGGCCCTGTGGGGGCACCCGACGCGACCGCAGTGGCATCCCGGTGGCGGCGGCCTGGCCCTGCACACCATCGCGACCTGGCCGGACGATCCCGACCGCCTCGCCCTGGCGATGTCCGCCACCGGGGTGTGGCTCACGGAGGACGGCGGGCGCAGCTGGACGCGCGGCAACGAGGGGCTCGTCCCGCGGTACCTGCCCGAGGAGCCCGCAGACGAGGAGATCGCCCTGTGCGTCCACCGGCTCCACCGGGCGCCGACACGCCCGGAGCGCCTGTTCATGCAGTTCCATGGTGGCGTCTACCGCTCGGACGACGCCGGACGCTCGTGGACGGACATCGCGGCCGGGCTGCCCTCGGACTTCGGCTTCCCGATTGCCCTGGACCCGACCGACGCCGACAGCGCCTACGTGATCCCGTTGACGGCCGACACGGACCGCGTGACCCCGGACGGGGCCGTCTCCGTCTGGGCGACCCGGGACGCGGGCGCGAGCTGGGCGCGCCTGGACGACGGCCTGCCGGGGACGCACGCCTACCTGACGGTCCTCCGCGAGGCGTTCGACCGCGCGGGCGACGACGCGGACTTCGAGCTGTACTTCGGCGCCACCTCGGGCGACGTGTTCGGGTCTGCCGACGCGGGCGGCTCCTGGTCGTCGGCCGCCTCGCGGCTGCCACCCGTCTACTCGGTGAGCGCGACGCGGTGAGCGGAGCCGGTGTGGCGTAGCCACCCCGGCGTCTCCTCAGGCGCGGATGCGCCCGCGGTCGGCGTAGACCGCGACGCTGTGTCCTCGGGCGAAGCCGCACAGGGTCATCCCGCGGTCGGCCGCCAGCGACACGGCGAGCGACGTCGGCGCCCCCACGCCGACGAGCACCGGGGCGCCGGCGACCGCGGCCTTCTGCACGAGCTCGAACGACAGACGGCCGCTCACGCAGAGGATGCGGTCGTGCAGCGGGAGCGCGCCGTCGAGCAGCGCCCGACCGATCACCTTGTCCATCGCGTTGTGGCGGCCGACGTCCTCCCGCAGGAGCAGCAGGTCGCCCGACGGGTCGAAGAGCCCGGTCGCGTGCATCCCGCCGGTCCGCAGGAAGCCGGGCTGACGCAGACCGTCGGGCAGGGCCGCCAGCAGGTCGCGGTCGAGCAGCCCGCCCGCCAGCGGCCCGTCCGGGAGGTCCGGGGCGTGCAACGCCACCTCCTCCAGGGCGCCCTTCCCGCACACGCCGCAGGAGGACGAGGTGGAGAACGATCGCGAGCCGGGATCCCGCAGCAGCGGACCGGCGACGTCGACGACGTTGTTCGCCATGTCGGGACTGGGCCCCGCCGCGTGCACCCGGTCGATCAGCGTCTCGGTGACCAGGAACCCGAGGGCCAGCTCCTCGTCGTGCCCGGGCGTGCGCATCGTGACCACGAGCGGCGCGCCGTCGACGCGGATCTCCAGCGGCTCCTCGACGGCGACCGCGTCGCGCTCACCGTCGCGCATCACGGTCGCGACGCTCTGCGCGACCGCGCGCTCCGGGATGAGCGGACCGCCCGCCGTCATCGCGTGGCGCTCACGCCGCGGCCGGCTCGCCGAGCGCCGGACGCATCGCGGGTTCCTCGTCGAAGGGGGTGACGGCCACCGCGACGACCTTGTACTCCGGGCAGGAGGTGTTGACGTCGGCGCTCGATCCGACGAGCACGTTCGTGCGGATCTCGGGGAAGTGGAAGGCGGTGAACACCGCCCCCGGCTCGATCCGCTCGGTGATCCGCGCGTCGGTCTCGATCCGGCCGGTCCGCGAGCGCACCTCCACGCGCTGGCCGTCGGTGACGCCAAGACGCGCCGCATCCGCGGGGTGGATCTCCAGCCAGTCACCGTCCTGCAGCTCGAGGTTGGCGGTGCGGCGGGTCATCGTGCCGGCGTTGTAGTGCTGGAGCCGCCGCCCCGTGATCAGCACGAGGGGGAACTCCTCGTCGGTCTGGTCACCGGGCTCGCGATGGGGCAGGGCGGCGAAGGCGGCGAGGCCGTCGGGGTGGGCGAACCGCTGCCCGTAGAGCGTCGGGGAGTCGGTCCCGTCCGCGGCCACGGGCCACTGGAGCCCGGTGCGACCGACGCGCGCGTGGCTGACGCCGGCGAAGTTCGGGGTGAGCGCCGCGATCTCGTGCATGGCCTCGGCGGGAGTGGCGAGACCCATGTCGTGGCCGAGCCGCGCGGACAGCTCCGTGAGGATGGCGAAGTCGGTCCGCGCCTCGCCCGGAGGTGTGATCGCCGCGCCGACGAGCTGCACGCGCCGCTCGGCGTTGGTGAAGGTGCCGGTCTTCTCCAGGAAGGACGAGGCGGGCAGGACGACATCGGCGTGCCGCGTCGTCTCCGTCTCGAAGATGTCCTGGCAGACCACGAACTCCAGACGCTCGAGGGCGGCGACGACGTGATGGGTGTCCGGGTCCGTCTGGGCGACGTCCTCGCCGAAGATGTACATCGCCTTCAGGTCGCCCGCGACCGCGGCGTCGAACATCTGCGGGATCGTCATGCCCTTGCGGCGGGACAGCGGCACGCCCCACCGCGTCTCGAAGGCGCGGGCCGTCGCCTCGTCGGTGACGGGCCGGTAGTCGGAGTACGTGTCGGGCAGGGCGCCCATGTCGGAGGACCCCTGCACGTTGTTCTGCCCGCGCAGCGGCAGCAGGGCGGAACCGGGACGGCCGATCTTGCCCGTCATCAGCGCGAGGTTGCAGATGAGCTGCACGACCTCCGAGCCGTACTTGTGCTCGGTCACCCCGAGCCCCCAGAGAATCGCGGCGTCGGGCGCCTGCGCGTAGACGAGCGCCGCGGACTCCAGGTCGCCGGCGGGAACGCCGGTGATGCGCTGGACCTCGTCCGGGTCGTACTGCTCGATCAGCGAGCGTGCCTCGTCCCAGCCGCGGGTCCGCGCCGCGATGAACGGCTCGTCGGTGAGGCCTTCGCGCAGGACGACGTGGGCCAGGCCGAGCATCACGGCGGCGTTCGTGCCGGGCCGGGGCGCGAGGTGCAGCACGGCGTGGTCGGACAGCTCGATGCGCCGCGGGTCGATCGTGACGAGCTGCAGGCCGCGGAGCGCGGCCTGCTTGATCCGGGCCCCGACCACCGGATGCCCCTCCGTGGGGTTCGCGCCGATCAGGATCGCGGCGTCGGCGTGGTCGATGTCGCGAAACGACCCGGTCGCGCCGGACAGGCCCAGGGCCTTGCGCAACGCGTAGGAGGTCGGCGAGTGACAGACGCGCGAGCAGTTGTCGATGTTGTTGGTGCCGATCGCGGCGCGCATCAGGCGGGCCATCACCCAGCAGTCCTCGTTGGTCGCGCGGCTCGAGGCGAGCCCGGCGATCGCGTCCGGTCCATGGGCGCCCTTGATCCGCTGCAGCTCGTCGACGATCCGTCCGAACGCCTGCTCCCACGTGGCCGGTCGCAGGGTCCCGGCGCGGTCCCGGATGAGCGGCGTGGTCAGCCGCTCGCGGTGACGGGAGAACTGATGCGCGAATCGGCCCTTGAGGCAGGTGTGTCCCTCGTTGGCGGGTCCGTCGAGGGCCGGAGTGATCGACCGCACGCGGTCCCCGGCGACGTGGGCCTCCAGGCGGCAGCCGACGCCGCAGTAGCCGCAGGTGGTCGGGACGGTGGCGTCGAAGCGGGGGTCGCTCATGCGGGTGCTCCGTTCGGGGCGGCGGCCTGGGCCCGCTCGGTGGCGAGATCCAGGAGCGAGAGCTCGGTGATGGCGTCGGTCGGGCAGGTGTCGGCGCACGCCCCGCAGGAGACGCAGGCCGAGTCCCGGAAGCCCTCGTCGATCCCGGCGGCGATCCCGGCGTGGAAGCCGCGGCCCACCGCCGTCAGCGCGAACGTGCCCTGGATCTCGTCGCAGGCGCGGACGCAGCGCCCGCAGCTGATGCAGAGCTCGTGCTGCAGCGCGAGGTAGGGGTGGCGGGTGTCGTGGCGGACCGCGCGCTGCTCCCCGGTCCAGCGCAGCGCGCCCGGCTCCAGGTCGAACTCGCGGGCGACGGCGGCGAGCTCGGTGTGGGGGGCGGGTGGCGTCGGGAGCTCGGAGAGGACCAGCTCGACGACCGCTGCGGCGACGCGGCGCGCGCGGTCCTCCCGCGTGTGGACGACCATGCCGTCCCGGGCCGGCGTGGTGCAGGAGGCGATGACGTCCATCCCCCCGTCGCGTCCCTCGACGCCGACGAGGCACACCCGGCACGCGCCGAACGGGGTCAGGCGGTCGTCGAAGCAGAGCACCGGGACGGGGTGGCCGGCCGCGCGGGCGGCCTGCAGCACCGTGCTGCCCGGGGGCACCTCGACGGCGGTGCCGTCCACGGTCACGGACAGGCGGTCGCTCATGCCAGGCCGAGCTCCTGCTCGAAGTGCGTGATGAGCGACCGGATCGGCGCGGGCATCCCGCTGCCGTGCGCGCAGAGGCTGCCGACCTCGAGTGCTTCGAGGAGGGCCTCCAGGCGCGCGCGGTCGATCGGCGCGGCCCCGGGGGGCGCGGCGAACTCCTCGTGGGCCCGGTGCAGCCCGATGCGACAGGGGAAGCACTTCCCGCAGCTCTCGTGGGCCCCGAAGCGGAGGAGGTGGCGGGTGACCTCGCGCATGTCGGTCGTCTCGTCGAAGGCGAGGATGGACCCGTGCCCGACCATCGCGCCGACCTCCGGGAGCGTGTGGAGATCGAACGGGGTGTCCAGCAGCGACGCGGGCAGGATGCCGCCCAGCGGCCCGCCGATCTGCACGGCCTTGATCGTTCGGCCGTCGCGCAGGCCGCCACCCACCTCCTCGCACAACTGCCGGACCGTCGTCCCGAACGGCACCTCGACGACCCCGGGGTTCGCGAAGCGCTCGTTGAAGCAGACGAGCTTGCTGCCGGCCGTCGGCGAGTCGGGGGAGAGCTCCTGGAACGCCTGCGGGCCGCACGCGGCGATGACGGGCACGTTGCAGAGGGTCTCCACGTTGTTGACGACGGTCGGGAGTCCGAAGAGGCCCTCCTGCGCGGGGAACGGGGGTCGTGCCGAGACCGTGCCCCGCAGGCCTTCCAGGCACGCCAGCAGGGCCGTCTCCTCGCCGACGACGTAGGAGCCCGCGCCGAGGACGATCGTCACGTCGAAGCTGAACCCGCTGCCGAGGATGTCGCTGCCCAGCAGGCCCGCCGCGTGGGCGCGCGCGACCGCGGCCTCGAGCGCCGGCTTCGAGCGCGGGTACTCCGACCGGACGAGCACGAAGCCGTGGTCGGCGCCGACGGCGTACCCCGCGAGCGCCATGCCCTCGATGAGGAGCTCCGGGTTGCCCTCCATCAGCGCCTTGTCGATGTAGGAGCCGGGGTCTCCCTCGTCGCCGTTGACCACGACGAACTTCCGGGTCCCGGGGGCGTTCGCGGCGAACCGCCACTTGGCCCCGGTCGAGAAGCCCGCGCCACCGCGCCCGCGCAGCCCGGCCTCCTCGACGGCGTCGAGCAGCTGCGCGGGGCTCATGCCGCCCAGCGCCCGGCGCAGGCCCGACCAGTCGCCGGGCCGTGTCAGCACCGGGCGGTCCAGCAGGCTGCGGAGCGGCGGTTCGGCGGCCGGTGCGGACGCGCCGGCGAGCACGCGGTCCACCGCGCCGGGACCGGCGTCGACGGTGTCGCCGACACGGACGGCGGGAGCGCTGTGGCAGTAGCCGAGGCAGACGGTCTCCGCCAGCGAGACCGACCCGTCCTGCGCGCACTCGCCGACCGCGACCCCGAGCCCGTCCTCCAGGCGCCGGACGTGGTCCTCGCCGCACGCGGCGAAGCAGGCCGTGCCGGTGCACACGCGCACGTGGCGGTCGCCCCGGGGCGTGAGGAGGTCGTCGTAGAAGGTCGACACGCCGTGGACGGTCGCCTCCGGCACGCCCGTGCGGGCCGCCACGTCGCGAACGTGCTCCGCCGTGACCGTGCCGGAGCCGCCTGCCGCGGCGGCGCTCAACAGGTCCAGGACCGTCGGGGCCGGGACGGCGTGATGGCGGCGGACCAGCTCCACGAGGTTGTTCGGCACGACTGCGAGCATCCCGCGCCCGCGTGCGGTTGGCAACCGGGACCCGCGTGGATCTCGAGGCGGGTTTCCTGCGCCGGTGACGCGGGTATCCGGAGTGCTGACGCCGTGGCAGCACAGCGCGGCGTCCGTACTTCCTTCCCGCGCGCCCTGCCACCAGCGTCGTCGGGGGACATCCGCGGGGGCCTCGATTCGTGACCAACGCACCCCTGTCCGTCCCCGGCCGTACGGTCTCCGTCTGCCTCCCCGCGCGCAACGAGGAGGCCACCATCGGTCCGCTCGTACGCTGCTGCTCGCACCTGCGGACGCTCGGCCTGGTCCACGAGATCGTGGTCGTCGACGACTCGACCGACGCGACGGCGCGAATCGCCCGCGACGCCGGCGCGACCGTGTACGACCAGTCCTCGCTCGTGCCGCATCTCGGTCCGGTGCGCGGCAAGGGCGACGCGATGTGGCGCGCCCTCTCGGTCCTCGAGGGCGACACGATCGTCTACCTCGACGCCGACACCGCCGACCCCTCGCCGCGCCTGGTGACCGGACTCCTCGCACCCCTGCGGTCCGACCCGCGGGTGCGGTTCGTGAAGGGCTACTACCGTCGCCCGTTCACGGTGGGCGACGTGGAGCTCCCGACCGGCGGCGGGCGCGTCACCGAGCTGACCGCGCGGCCCCTCCTGCGCAGGTTCTTCCCCGAGCTCGCCGACATCCGCCAGCCGCTCGCCGGGGAGATCGCGGTCGATCGCGAGCTCCTGTGGTCGCTCCCCTTCCACCTCGGTTACGGCGTCGACGTCGGCCTGCTGATCGACACCCTGCGCGCCTGCGGGCGGGACGCGATCGCGCAGGCCGATCTCGAGGTGCGACGCAACGCGCACCAGCCGCTGGAGGCGCTGCACGACATGGCGCGCGTCGTCGCGGACGTGATCCTCGACAAGGCCGCGGGGATCGACACCGTGCCGGACGAGGTGCGCCC
>NZ_JBFIGP010000199.1:0-7276 GCF_041602235.1 Paraconexibacter sp. | reverse complement strand
GATCGCGCCGTCCGCGAACCCCTCCGAGGCCACGCGCAGCAGGAGCGGTCGCAGCAGGTTGGCGAGCACGAGCGGCGCGTACGGGGACGGTCCGTCGTAGACGAGGTCGTGCCGGTGCGCGGTCATGTCGACGCCGTTGACCCGCGCGTTGTCGAGGGTCGCCTGCACCGACGCCACGTCGTGGTCCACGCCCACGACGGGGGCCCACCCCAGCGCCGACGCCGCGATCCCCAGCACGCCGGAGCCACACCCGACGTCGACCGCCGCTCCGCCCGGTTCCAGCTCGAGCAGGAGCTCGAGGCACAGCCGGGTGGTGTCGTGCGCTCCGGTCCCGAACGCCTGCCCCGGGTCGATCACGATCTCGCGGACCGTGGTGTCCGCGCTCGGCGGGCACCACGGCGGCCGGACGTGCAGCGCACCGCCGACCAGGATCGGCTGGTGGAAGGCACGCCAGCGCTCCGACCAGTCGTCGGCGACCTCGCTCGTGCGGATCTCGACCAGTGCGCCGCCGGCCGCGGCCTCGAGGTCCGGTAGGTCCGGGATCTCGCCGGGCGCACCGTAGATCGCGTACTCCACGACGTCGTCGCCGATCGCGGTCTCCTCGACCCCCGACGGCGCGAACGTCAGCAGGTCCGACAGCGCGAGCTCCGCGTCCTCGCGCCGCACCCGGACCGCGAGCCGGATCACCGGTGGCCCATCAGGCGCCGCAGCTTCCCGACCATCGTCTCGTCGCTGCGCAGGTTGTCGTCGGTGATCGTGGCCGCCAGCTCCTCGACCAGGCGCTTCTGATCCTTCGTGAGCCGGCGCGGGACGACGACGTTGACCATCGCCCGCAGGTCGCCCTGACGACCGGGACGGCGCAGGACGGGCATCCCCCTGCCCCTCACGGTGATGACCTCTCCCGGCTGCGTCCCGGCGGGGATCGAGAAGGTGGCCGGGCCGTCGATGGCGTCGACGTCCATGCTGGTGCCCAGGGCTGCGAGCGGAGCGGGCACGTCCAGGACCGTGACGAGATCGTCCCCGTCACGCAGGAAGCGCTCGTGGGGGGCGACCGAGACGAGCACGTACAGGTCGCCGGACGGCGCGCCCGCATCGCCCTGGTGGCCGCGGCCACCCAGCCGGATCCGCTGGCCGTCCGCGATGCCCGCGGGGATGTCGACCTCGAGCTCCGAGCGGTGCATCTCGCGGCCGAGCCCCTCGCACTGCTCGCACGGCTGCTCGGCGATGCGCCCGTCGCCCGCGCAGGTGTCGCACTCGACCGTCCGCACCACCTGACCGAACGGGGTGCGCGACACGGCCTGGAGGCGGCCGGCGCCTCCGCAGCGATCGCACGTGCGGATCGGGGTCCCGGGTTTCGCCCCGTTGCCGTTGCAGGTCTCGCAGCGTCCGACGATCTCCACGGCGATCGGCCGCTTGACGCCGGCGAACGCGTCCGCGAGATCGATCTCGATCTCCACGGCGACATCGCCGCCCGGCGCCGGCCCTCCGCGTCCGCCACCGAAGCCGCCGCCCCCGAAGAAGGCGTCGAAGAGGTCGCTGATCGAGCCGAAGCCGTCGAAGTTGGGCGCGGCACCGCCCGCGCGCAGACCCTCGTGCCCGTACCGGTCGTAGGTGGCGCGGCGCTCGGCGTCGGAGAGGATCTCGTAGGCCTCCGCGGCCTCCTTGAACTTCTCCTCGGCCTGGGGGTCGTGGGCGTTGACGTCCGGGTGCAGCTCGCGGGCGAGCTTCCGGAACGCCTTCTTGATCGTGCTCTCGTCAGCGTCGCGGGCGACGCCCAGGACCTCGTAGGCGTCGCGTTTCGTGGAACTGCTGCTCATGCGTCGTAGACCTCTTCGATGAACCGGGAGAGCTGGAAGGCTGCCTCGCGGACCGTGGCGATCGCCGCGCCGTAGTCCATGCGCACCGGACCGATCACCGACACCGTCCCGAGCTTGCGGGCGGGAAGGCCGTAGCCCGAGGCGACGACCGCCAAGGATCGCAGGGCGGGCGTCTCGTTCTCCTGACCGATGCGCACGAGCACGTCACGCTCGCCCAGCGCGGACCGCAGCACGCCCAGCAGCGAGACGCGCCGCTCGAGCATCGTCAGCAGCTCGTTGATCTCGGACAGGTCCTGGACCCCGTGGTCGGCCAGCAGGCGGGCCGCACCATCGACGTACAGGGTGTCGTCGGCCGTCTCCGCGAGATCGGTGAAGGCTGGGCTGAGGGCGTCGAGGAAGGCCCGCTCCACGGCACCGAACGACGGGTCGTGGAGGCGCTGGGCGAGCATCCGGGCCCCGAGCCCCATGCCCACGAGCCGGCCGTTGAGCTCGTCCGACGCCCAGGCGACCAGACCCGGGTCGACCGGCCGCTCGAACGTGAACAGGCGCTTGGTGACGCCGCCGGTGGACGTGATGACCACGACCATGAGGACCGTCGGCTGCAGGGCGAGGACCTCGATGTGACGGATGGTGGCGGTGTCCAGCGGCGGGGCGGACACGATCGCCAGCAGGTTCGTGACCTGCGACAGCGTCTCGGTGGTGACCCGCATCGCCTCGTCGACCTCGCGGCGCACGAGCTGGAGCTCGAGCGGCTCACTCGGCGCGGGCAAGGGGACGTGCCCCTCCAGGAGGCCGTCGACGACGTAGCGGTGTCCGGCCTCGGTCGGGACGCGGCCCGCGGACGTGTGCGGGTGCGCGAGGAGCCCGTGCTCCTCCAGCAGCGCCAGCTCGTTGCGGATCGTGGACGGTCCGCAGTCGAGATCCGGGTCGGCCGCGAGCGCCTTGGAGCCCACCGGGGCGCCCGACACCAGGTAGGCGTCGACGACCTTGCGCAGGATCACCTGTTGTCGCGGGCTCAGCATCGCTCACTGCATGGTAGAAGCCTCGGCGGGCGAGCCCGGCCCGGACGGTCCGCCGGTGCCCGCGGCCCCCCGGAGGTGCTACCCGGTCCGCAACTCGGCGCGGGCCGACGGGACGATCGTGTTGCCCTCCTGCTCGGCCTGCAGCACCACGTGGGTCAGGTCGTCCGCGACGTCCTCGACCGTGCCGGTGACCGTGAGCTCGCGCTCCGGGACGCCCATGCCGCGGAACTCCACCTGGAGCCGTGCGAGGGCCTGCGGGTCGCCGTCGGCCACCGCGGTCGCGGCCCGGGCGACCTGCGCCATCGTCCAGAGGCCGTGGAGGATGCGTCCGGGCAGCCCCACGGACCGGGCGAAGTCGTCGTCGATGTGGATGGGGTTGAAGTCCCCGGACGCTCCGGCGTAGCGGACCGTGAGGTAGCGGTCCGGCGTCACGCTGAGCTCAGGGATCTCCTGGCCGGGTTCGAGGTCGGGCATCGGTCACCGTCCTCGCACGATGTTGGTCCAGCTCCCGACGCAGACGATGTCGCCGCGCTGGTTGGTCGAGGTGGAGGTGAACACGTAGAAGGCGCGGCCGTCCCGCTCGCGGATGTCCTGCACGAGGACCTCGGTGCGGATCTCGTCCCCGGCCACGACCAGCGGCCCCCAGCGGAACTCCTGGGAGGCGTGGACCATGCGGGCGAAGTCCATCCCGACGTCCGGGTCGAACAGGGCCGGGCCCATCGCCGGTGCGCAGTACACCGCGGCGAACATCGGCGGGGCGACGAGGTCGGCGTGCCCCGCCGCGCGTGCCTCGTCGAGGTCGAGATGCAGCCCGCCGGTCTCACCGATCGCGCGGGCGTACTCCCGGACCTTCTCGCGGCCGACCGCGTAGGTGACCGCCGGGAAGCGCTTGCCGATGGCTGCGGTCGAGACGGTCATGCAGGAGGACCGTATCCGCCCGCGACCCGACGGAAACCCGCGTGGACGTTCAGACGATGATCTGGACGGCGCCGCCGTCCACCGACCAGGCCGCCCCGACGACGCTGGAGGCCCGGCCGCTGCACAGGAACGCGACGACGTCCGCGATCTCGCCGGGCTCGGACATCCGTCCCAGGGGGGACTTCGCCGCGCGCTCGGCGAGGACCTCCTCCCGGGTCCGGTCCTGCTGGGCGGCCATCTGGTCGGCCATGCCCCCCTCCCCCGTCCACAGCTCGCTGGCGGTGACCCCCGGCGCGACCGCGTTGACCAGGACGCCCTGGCCGGCGTAGGCGTCGGCGAACACGCGGCTCAGCGACAGCTGGCCCGCCTTCGACACCGCGTAGGCGGCGTTCATCGGGGACGGACGCTTCCCGGCCGAGGACGCGACGTTCACGATCCTCCCCCACCCCCGCTCGGCCATCAGCGGCGCCGCGGCCTGCATGAGCCGCATCGGCGCCATCACGTGCAGTTCGTGGTTGAGGTGCCAGTCGTCGTCCCGGAGCTCCTCCAGCGCCTTCACGGAGGACGTGCCGGCGTTGTTGACGAGCACGTCGACGCCGCCGAAGGCCTCCACGCACGCGGCGACGATCTCGCGACCCGCCTGCGGGTCGGTCACGTCGCGGGCGCAGGCGACCACCCGGCCGCGCCCCGCTCCCCGCAGGTCGTCGCTCACCCGCTCGAGGGCATCCGCGTCGCGGGCGACCGCGAGCACGTCCGCGCCCTCCGCGGTGAGCCGCTCGAGGATCTCGCGACCGATGCCCCGGGATGCCCCGGTGACGATGCAGGCGCGACCGGTCAGTCCCAGGTCCATGCGCGCAGCCTACGACGCGCGCCGTACCGCCCTACTTCGAGTCGCCGAGCTCCAGCACCGCGAGGAACGCCTCCTGCGGCACCTCGACCCGGCCGACCTGCTTCATCCGCCGCTTGCCCTCCTTCTGCTTCTCGAGCAGCTTGCGCTTGCGGGAGATGTCGCCCCCGTAGCACTTGGCCGTGACGTCCTTGCGGAACGCCTTGACGGTCTCCCGGGCGACGATGTGCGACCCGATGGCCGCCTGGATCGGCACGTCGTACTGCTGGCGCGGGATCTTCTCGCGCAGCTTCTCGGTCAGGGTGCGACCGATCGTGTACGCCTTGTCCTTGTGGACGAGCATCGAGAGCGCGTCCACCACGTCGCCGGCCAGCAGGACGTCCAGGCGCACCAGGTTGGACGCCCGCATCCCCGACACCTCGTAGTCCAGGGACGCGTACCCGCGCGTCCGCGACTTCAGCTGGTCGAAGAAGTCCATGACGATCTCCGACAGGGGCAGCGCGTACTGCATCTGGACGCGGTCGGCGCTGAGGTAGTGCATCCCCTCGTGGTCGCCGCGCTTGTCCTGGCACAGCTCCATGATCGTGCCGACGTACTCCTTCGGCGTGATGATCGTGGCCTTCACGTACGGCTCGCGGATCTCCTGGATGCGCGCCGGGTCGGGCATGTCCGAGGGGTTGTGGACCTCGAGCTCCTCCTCGTTGGTCAGCGTCACCTCGAAGCCGACCGACGGCATCGTCGCCATGAGGTTGAGGTCGTACTCGCGCTCCAGGCGCTCACGGACGATGTCCATGTGCAGCAGCCCCAGGAACCCGCAGCGGAAGCCGAAGCCCAACGCGTCGGACGTCTCCGGCTCCCAGTGCAGCGCGGCGTCGTTGAGCGTGAGCTTCTCCAGCGCGTCGCGGAGGTCCCCGTAGTCGTCGGCCTCGATCGGGAACATGCCGCAGAACACCATCGGCTGGATCTCGCGGTAGCCCGGCAGCGCCTCCTCGGCGCCGTGGCGCTTGGTGGTCAGCGTGTCGCCGACGCGCAGCTTGGTGACGTCCTTGACGCCGGTGATGACGTAGCCGACCTCGCCCACCGTGAGGTGGTCCGCGCTGGTCATGGCCGGGGTGAAGTAGCCGATGTCGTCGATGTCGGCCTCCGTGCCGGTCGCCATCGCGCGGATCGCCTCGCCCTTCTTGAACGTCCCGTCGACCACGCGGATGTAGGCGATGACGCCGCGGTACTGGTCGAACTCGCTGTCGAAGATGACCGCGCGGGGCGGGGCGTCCGGGTCGCCCTCGGGCGGCGGGACCTTCTCGACCAGCTCCTCGAGGACCTCCAGGACCCCCTCCCCGGTCTTGCCGGAGATCCGCTTGATCGCGTCGGCGGGCTCGCCGAGCAGCTCCGCGACCTCGCCGGCCACCCGTTCGGGCTCCGCACCCGGGAGGTCGATCTTGTTCAGGCACGGGATCAGCTCCAGGCCCGCGTCGACGGCGAGGTAGGTGTTGGCCAGCGTCTGCGCCTCCACGCCCTGCGAGGCGTCCACGACCAGCAGCGCGCCCTCGCACGCCGCCAGGGAACGCGACACCTCGTAGGTGAAGTCGACGTGCCCGGGCGTGTCGATGAGGTGGAACTGGTAGGTCTCGCCGTCGCGCTGCGACGTGAAGTACACGCGGACCGCCTGCGACTTGATCGTGATCCCGCGCTCGCGCTCGAGCTCCATGGAGTCGAGCAGCTGCGCGCGCATCAGACGCGGGTCGACGGTCTGGGTGAGCTCCAGGATGCGATCGGCCAGCGTCGACTTGCCATGGTCGATGTGGGCGATGATCGAGAAGTTCCGGATGTGCGACTGGTCGGCCATGCGTGCGCGAAGGATGGCAGTCCGCTGGACGCGCCGCCCCGCGGAGCGGTCAGCCCGCCCGCCGCAGGCGGCTGAGGACGAGCCGCTCGATCTGCGCCGCCTCCGGGACCCGCATCAGCAGCACCAGCCCCGCGTACACGCACACCCCGGCTCCCAGGGCCGTGGACACCGAGACGATCTGGGCGAGGATCCCGCGTCCCAGCAGCTCGTCGAGGCCCCACCAGACGCCGTAGGCCAGGCCGCCGAAGGCCGTCGCCGCCACGCAGATCTTGGCGATCGCGATCGCCGTCTCGCGGCCCTCGAGCCGTCCCTGGAGCTCGCGGCGCAGGTACCAGGTCTGGGCGAACGTCATGAAGGCGCTCGAGGCGACGGTGCCGATCACGATGCCCGGGATCCCGAACGGCTTGTACAGCGCGGCGCTGACCCCGAGGTTCACGAGGAGGTTGGCCCCCGCGAGCTTCGTGGTGATCCACGGGCGCTGCAACGAGAAGAACGTGCGGGTCAGCAGCAGGTTCACCCCGCTGAACGGCAGGCTGAACGAGAACCAGAACAACGCGCTGGACACGAGCTCGGTGGATCCGGGACCGAACTCGCCGTGCTCGTAGATCAGGCGCGTGATCGGTGTGGACAGCGCGATCGTCGCCGCCGCGGCGGGGACGAGCAGCAGGAAGATCTGGCGGAACCCGTTGGCGGTGAGCGCCCGCAGCCCGTCGGCGTCCCGGCGGGCCGCGAAGCGGCTCAGCGCCGGGTACAGGACCGTCGCGACCGCGACGCTGAACATGCCCTGCGGCAGCATGTAGATGCGGAAGGCGGCGTCGATCGCGCG
>NZ_JBFIGP010000198.1:0-7295 GCF_041602235.1 Paraconexibacter sp. | reverse complement strand
TGGGATCTCGTCGCCATCGACCGCGCCAGCGGTCGGCAGCTCGCGACCTCGGAGGCCTTCGGGTCCCGCGAGGTCGTGCAGTCCTGGGCGACGGCCGGACAGCGGATCGACTTCGTCGCGTGCCGCCGGGCGGGCGCGGCGCGGACCGCGCGCCTGACCGTGTCCCTGCTCGACGTCGCGCCCCCGAAGTCCCTGGGCACGGTGTCCGTGATTCGCGTGCGCGGGAGCAAGCAGCAGATCGCCCGGCTCGAAGCTGCCGGGCTCGACGTGACGCACGCCCGCGGCAAGGGCTGGGCCGACGTGCTCGTCGCCGGCGCCGACCAGCGTGACCTGCTGCGCAGCAGCGGGCTGGCGTCGACGGTCCGCGTGTCGGACATGCAGGCCTACGGCGCGCGCAGCATGGCCGCCGACCGGCGCTACGCCGCCCGCGTCGGCGAGGCCGGGTCGCCCCTGCCCTCGGGCCGCACCACCTACCGGACCTACTCGGACATCCAGAACGAGCTCAAGCAGCTGGTCGAGGGCAACCCGGGCCTCGTGCGTCCCGTGACCATCGGCACCTCGTTCCAGGGGCGCGCGATCCAGGGCGTCGAGATGGCCAAGGACGTCGACGGCGCCGACGGCCGTCCGACGTTCTTCCTGATGGGCGTGCACCACGCCCGCGAGTGGCCCTCCGCCGAGGCGTCGATGGAGTACGCCCACATGCTGGCAAACGAGCGGTCGTCCGCCCGGATCGCGAGCCTGCTCGAGGCCGAGCGGACCACGGTCGTGCCGCTGATCAACCCGGATGGCTACGTCAGCAGCCGTACGACCTCGCAGGTCGACCCGAACGACAACAACCCGCTGGGCCCGGACGACAACGTCCATCTGGTCGAGGCGGTCGCCCCTCCCGGCGGCATCCTCGCCTACCGCCGCAAGAACTGCGACGGCGCGATCCCCAACGGCAACGTCCCGTGCGAGCTGCAGTGGGGCGTGGACAACAACCGCAACTACGGCAACCTCTGGGGTGGTCCGGGTTCCAGCCAGGACCCGACCTCGCAGAGCTTCCACGGTCCGGGACCGCGGTCGGAGCCGGAGACGCAGGCGGTGTGGAACTACACGCGCACCCGCGCGGTGACCACGCTGGTGTCGCTGCACACGGTCGCCGCGCTGGTGCTGCGCCCGCCCGGCCTGCACGACGGCGGCAAGGCCCCGGACGAGGCTCGGATGAAGCAGATCGGCGACGCCATGGCGGACGCGGCCGGCTACGAGTCCCAGTACTCGTTCCAGCTCTACGACACCGCGGGCACCACGGAGGACGACACCTACGCCGCGCAGGGCGGCTACGGCTTCACCGTGGAGATCGGTCCGAAGGACGGGCAGTTCCACATGCCGTACGAGACCGGCGTCGTCAAGGAATGGGTCGGCACGGGCAAGGGCGGTCTGCGGGAGTCCCTGCTGCTCGCCGCGGAGGCTGCCGCCACCGACGCCGATCACAGCATCCTCACGGGCAAGGAGCCCGAGGGCGCGGTGCTGCGACTGCGCAAGCAGTTCGACACGGTGACCAGCCCGTACTGCGCGATCGGGATCGCTCCGGTCGTGACCGTCGCGGAGACCCCCGGACCGCTCGCCTGCCCGGGCGGGTTCCAGGAGCCGCAGACGATCAAGGACGAGCTCGACGTCAGCACGGTCGTGCCGAAGAAGGGCAGGTTCGAGTGGCACGTCAACCCGTCCACCCGGCCGTTCGTCGGCGGTGGCGCGGTGATCGAGGAGCTGTCCCAGACGCCGTCGCGAACCGCGACGTACACCGGCGGCGGCCTCGACCCGGAGAACAACGCGCCGGCGAGCTCCTCGGCCGACCGTGAGTTCACGCTCGGCGCGGACGAGCATCCGCAGGCGCTGCAGTTCGACGTGACCTGGGGCACGCCCGAGGACTACGACCTCGAGCTGTACCTCAAGCAGGCGGACGGGACGCTGAAGGCGCTCCCGGGCTCGGGCAAGAACCCGGGCACTCCGGAGCACGTCGTCCTGACCGGCGACCAGATCGTGCCGGGCGGCACCTACGTCATCCGCGTCGTGAACTTCGCGGCGGCGGTCGGCGAGTGGACCGCCACGGTCGGCCTGTACTCGACGACCAGGAGGGTGACCACCGGCCACCCGGAGGCCTACACCCTCACCTGCGAGATCGACGGGCAGGTCAAGGAGACCAGCGAGGTCACGGTCGCCCGTGGCCAGGAGCTGAAGCTCAAGAAGGTCTGCGACGGCAAGTAGCCGCCGCAGGTAGGTGCGCGGCGCGTCGTCGGTCCGACCGGCGGCGCGCCCGCTCCGAGGTGTCGTGGAGACGCGAAGAGATTCGCATCTCGCCGTTTCACCCGATGCCGCCCGGGGCACAAGGGCTCCGTGCGCAAGGTGATCCGCAAGCAGGTTCGACGCACCACCGACGGGGTGCGTCTCGCTGCGGACATCACTGCTGCGGTGTCGCTCAACACCGGCCAGGACGGCCAGTGCTCGCGGACCGTCGTTCACAGCAGCACCAACGTGGCCCAGCACGACGTCCCGGAGCCACGGGATCCCTCGCGCGCGGACCCGACCGACCCACCCCCCGCGAAGGAGAGCCCATGAGCAAGCCCGAGTCCCATCGACCGCTGACGCGCGAAGAGCTGACCGCGATGGCCGGCGAGGAGCTGCCCGAGAAGGCCGCCATGTCGCTGGTCAACGCCAACGTCGCCATCCCGATCAACGCGGCGGTGGCAGCCAACGTGCTCTCCGACGGCGCGGTCGCGTACGCCGACGCCGCGCAGACCACGCCGATCGACCAGAGCAACTAAGGAGCCACATGTCCGAGTACAAGCCCCTCACCCGCGAGGACCTCAACGCGATGGCCGGCGAGGAGCTGCCCGAGAAGGCCGCCATGTCGCTCATCAACGCGAACGTCGCCGCCCCCGTGAACCTCGCCGCCGCCCTCAACGTCGCCTCCGACAACTCGGTGGCGTACGCGAACGCCGAGCAGACCGCCGTCATCGACCAGAGCAACTAAGGAGCCACATGTCCGAGTACAAGCCCCTCACCCGCGAAGACCTCAACGCCCTGGCCGGCGAGGAGCTGCCCGAGAAGGCAGCGATGTCGCTGATCAACGCCAACCTCGCGGCACCGGTCAACGCCGCGGTCGCCGCGAACGTGCTGTCCGACAACTCCGTCGCGTACGCCGATGCGACGCAGGACGTGACGATCGACCAGAGCAACTAGCCACCGCGCACATCGCGCGCAGCACGACCGAGGGGCGGCTCACGAGCCGCCCCTCGTCGCGCGACCCGGCATCCCCCTCGATGACCACTCCCCCTGAGACGACCACGCCCGACATGGGCCCCGCCACCCGCGCCACCGAGGCGTCGGCGCCCCCACCGCGACTGGCGGAGGGCGTCGAGCTGATCGGGCGGTACGAGGACTCGGGGTTCAAGGAGGCGCCGTACATCGCCCGCCGCAGCGACGGGCAGATGGTGCAGATGCCGGAGATGCTCTACTCGCTCGCGACGGTCATCGACGGCCGATCCGACGAGGCCGCCCTGGCCCAGCGGTTCAGCGACGAGATCGAACGCCAGGTCGAGCCCGACATGGTGGCGACGCTGCTCGACGAGCAGCTCCGCCCGCTCGGCGTGGTCGCGGCCCGCGACGGCTCCAGCCCAGCCATCGAGAAGGTCGACCCGCTCCTCGCGCTGAAGTTCAAGACGAGGGTGATCCCCGCCGGCGCCGTGCGCCGCGTGACGACCGTCTTCAAGCCGCTCTTCTTCCCGCCGGTCGTCGTCGCCGTCCTCCTCGCGTTCGTCGCGCTGGACGTCTGGCTCTTCGGCATCCACGGCATCAGCCAGAGCTTGCGGAGCGTCATCTACGACCCGACGCTCATCCTGATGCTGTTCGCCGGCGTCGTGCTCGCGACGACGTTCCACGAGATCGGGCACGCCACGGGCACGCGCTACGGCGGCGCCGAGCCCGGCGTCATGGGCGTCGGCATCTACATCGTCTGGCCGGCCTTCTACACGGACATCACGGATTCGTACCGCCTCGGGAAGGCGGGTCGGCTCCGGGCCGATCTCGGCGGCATGTACTTCAACGCCGTCTTCGCCCTGGCGATCGCCGGGATCTATGCGGCCACCGGGTTCGAGCCGCTGCTGCTGCTCGTGGTCCTGCAGACCTTCGCGATCATCCAGCAGTCCCTGCCGCTCCTGAGGCTCGACGGCTTCTACATCATCTCGGACCTCACGGGCGTGCCCGACATGCTGACGCGGATCAAGCCGGTGCTGTCACGGCTGATCCCCGGCCGGGAGCCGGACCCTCGTGTCACCGAGCTCAAGCCGTGGGTGCGCCGGGTGGTGACGAGCTACATCTTCATCGTCGTCCCGCTGATCGCGCTGCTGTTCGTGGTGATGCTCGTGCACGCTCCCCGCGCGTTCGCGACCGGCTACGACTCGTTCCTCCTGCACACGTCTCGCGCGGACCGCTACTTCTCCGCCGGAGATGTCGGGGAGGGCCTCCTCAACGTGGTTCAGACGCTCGTCCTGGTCCTGCCGCTCGCCGGGATGGTCTACTCGGTCTCCCGGGTCGGTCGCCGTGTCGGAGAGGGTGCGTGGTCATGGTCCGCGGCGGCCCCGGCGCGGCGCGGCGGGTTGGTCCTCGGCACCGTCGCGGCGAGTGCGCTCGCCGCCTTGGCGTGGTGGCCGAACGGCGACTACCGTCCGATCCAGCGCCAGGAGCGCGGGACGCTCGTGTCCGCCGTTCGCAGCCTCACGGCGGTGCCCAGCGGCCGCGCCGCCCTGCCCGTGGAGCGCGCGAAGGATCTCGAGGGCGCCCCGTTCCGTCATACCGACGACGACGTCGCCGTGCAGAAGGACGCGGAGCGCGAGAGGTCCACCCCGACGCGCACGACCACGACCGAGACGACGTCCCGCACCCAGACGCAGACGGCGCCGACGACGGCAGCGACCACCCCGGCGGCCGTCGACCCGGCGACGACGGCACCCGCCACGGCACCCCCGCCGGCCACGACCGCGCCGGCCACCACCGCCCCCTCCGGCACCGGCACGACGCCCGCGACCACTCCTGCCCCCACGACCACCACACCCCCTACGAGCCCATGAACCGACACGTTTCCGCCCGCAGAGCCGCAGCCATCGCGCTGGCCGCCGTCGCCCTCGTCGTCGGCCCCGCGAGCCCCGCGACCGGAGCATCGTCCGGCGGGGACACGTCGGCCGTCGCGATCAACACCAAGGACGGCTCCTCGGTCTTCAAGCTGGCCTTCGAGATCCGCCGGGTCACCGGCGAGGTGGTGGACAACCAGAACGCCGCCGTCGCCTACGCGAGCTGCACCGAATGCCAGACGGTGGCGATCTCGATCCAGGTGCTCCTCATCGCGGGCACCCCGGACACGGTCACCCCGGAGAACATCGCGGTCGCCCTCAACGAGAACTGCACGCTGTGCCAGACGATGGCGAGCGCCTACCAGTTCGCCGTCGGCGTCGGGACGAAGACGCGGTTCACCCCCGAGGGGTCCAAGCAGATCGCCGAGCTGCGCCGACGCTTGCAGGACCTCCGCAAGTCCGGGAAGCCGATCGCCGACATCCAGGCGGAGGTCGACGCGATCACCGCCGATCTGGCGAAGGTGCTGTCCACCGAGCTCGTCGCGGTCGCGCCGAAGCGCGACAAGGACGAGGAGGAGGACGAGGAGGACGACGACGAACGGACCGAGACCACGACCTCCACCACACCGACGACCACCACGTCACCTCCGACCACCACGTCACCGACATCGACGGCGGCGCCGACGCCGACCCCCGCTCCGACCACGAGCACGACACCCGGCGGCACGACACCCCCGACGACGACCACCGCGCCGACGACGAGCACGCCGACCCAGACCACCCCGACCACGACCGCGCCATGAGCGTGCTGCGCTCACGACGCTCCGCCGCGGTGGCGCTGTCCGCGGGTGGCCTCTTCCTCGGCGCGTGCGGCGGATCGGATTCGCCGCTGCAGCAGACCGCCGACCGGCTCGCCGACATCCGGAGTGGCGAGCTGGACTTCACGATCCGGTTGGTGCCCAGCGGGAGCGCCGGGGTGTCGGTCGGGCTCCGGGGCCCCTTCTCCCTGTCGGGCGACAAGCCGCTCCCCGTCGCGCGCATCCGCTTCGACCGGCGTGCCGGCCAACGGACCCAGGCGACGTTCATCTCGACGGGGAAGCAGGCGTTCGTGGCCACTGCGGGACGCACCGTGCGCCTCAGCGACGACCAGGCCTCCGGCCTTCGGGTCGGGGAGGGCGAGGCCACCAGCCTGGAGGACCTCGGACTGAACATCGACCGGTGGATCAAGGACGCCAGGACCACGCGGCAACGAGACCTCGACCGGATCACCGGCACCCTCGACGCGTCCGAGGCACTGGGTGACCTCGCGCGGATCGCGGGGCGGGACACCCTCGGCGAGGACGAGGCCGAACGCCTCTCCCGCACGGTGTCGGGCTCCTCGATCGAGATCCGGACCGGCGCGAAGGACCGGCTCCTGCGGCGGCTGACGCTCTCGGTCGACCTTGCGGTCCCGCCCGAACTGCGCGCGAAGACCGGAGGAGGATCGGGCCTGAAGGTCGAGGTCGACCTGCGCCTGCGCGACATCAACCGACCCGTCCGGGTCGATCCACCGGCGTCCGCGCCGCCGCTCACCCGATAGGGTCGTAGTGCATCACCCGTCGGCCTTCCCACGGTCGATGCCGCCATCGACCCTGGGGAGCAGTCATGCGCCGCATCTTCGGAACGAGCCGCTACGCGAACGTCACGGCGACGCTGGCGCTGGTCATCGCCCTGAGCGGGACCAGTTACGCGGCGATCACGATCCCGAGGAACAGCGTCGGCGCGGCGCAGATCCGCACGAACGCGGTCAACGCGTCCGAGATCCGCAAGAACGCCGTCCGCGCGTCGGAGATCAGGAGGAACGCCGTGAACGCCTCCGAGATCAAGGCTGGCGCCGTGCGTTCGTCGGAGGTCAAGGACGGGTCGCTCCTGGCTAGGGACTTCCGGTCCGGTGAACTGCCGGCGGGGCCCGGCGGGCCTGCGGGACCTGCCGGACCGGCGGGGCCACAGGGACCGGCCGGGCCGGCAGGACCTGCCGGTCCGGCAGGGCCGCAGGGGGATCCCGGTACCCCGGGAGCCCAGGGCGCGACAGGACCGCGCGGTCCCAGCGAGGTGCTTTACACGCGCAAGGACGCCGAGCCCGTCGCGACGACGTGCTCGACCTACACGACGATCCTGTCCCTGACGCTCCCGGCGGGGACCTGGCTC
>NZ_JBFIGP010000197.1:0-7313 GCF_041602235.1 Paraconexibacter sp. | reverse complement strand
CTCGCCGCCTTCGCCGAGCGGTACCTGCGACGGCGTCCCGGTGCGCACGCCGAGGAACCGGAGATGGTCGCCGCCGAGGTCGCGGGGGCCTTCGCCCTCGCCGACGAGCGCGGCGACGCGCCCTCGGTCGTCCGTGCCCACACGCCGAGCCTGAGGGACGACGGCTACGACGTCGCCGCCAGCGTCGTGGAGACCAACACGCCGGACCTCCCGTTCCTCGTGGACTCGGTCACGGGCGAGGTGGAGCGACACGGAGCGTCGGTGCAACGCTCGAGCCATCCGATCATCGGGGTCCGCCGCAACGGCACGGGCCGCATCGAGGAGGTCGGGGCGCCATCGGCGGACCTGCCGGCCGAGTCGGTCATCCACCTGACGCTCGACCGGCGTCTGGCACCGGAGGAACTGGCGGGCGTCGAGGACGGGGTCGCGGCGGTCCTGAGCGCCGTGCGCCGCGTGGTCGCCGATCACGAGCCGATGCGCAGCGCGCTGGTCTCCGCCGCTGCCCGGGTCTCGGAGGGCCGGCCGGACGACGGGGACGAGGCGGAGGCCGCCCGCTTCCTGCTGTGGATCGCCGACGAGCACTTCGTGCTGCTGGCCCACCGGGCGGTCGACGGGACGACCCTCGGCCTCCTCACACCCGGGTGTCCCGCGGGGATCACGGTCGAGGGGAACGTCGTGGAGGACGCCGGGTCCCCGGTCGTGGTCCGCAAGAGCGCCCTGCGCTCGCCGGTCCACCGTCGTGTGCGGCTCGACGAGATCCACGTGCGGGGACGCGACGGCGCGCACGAGGTGTTCGTCGGCCTGTTCACGGGGCGGGCGGACGCGGAGCCCGCCGGGCGGGTCCCGCTGCTGCGCCAGAAGCTGCAGCGCCTGCTGGCCGCGGAGGACCTGGTGGCCGGGTCGCACGACTGGAAGGCGGCGGTGGCGCTGTTCGAGTCCTTCCCGAAGGACGTGCTGTTCGGGACGCCGACCGGCGACCTCAGGGTCCTGATCGTCCAGCTGCTGGCGCTGGCGCCCGGAGCGGTCCGCGTGCTCGGTCGCCTGGAGCCCGACGCCCGCCACGGCGCGCTCCTGGCCGCGGTCCCGCGCTCCTCCTACGACGCCCGACTGCGCGACGCGGTCGGCGAGCTGGCCCGTCGCACCACCGGCGCCGATCAGGTCGCGGTGCACGAGGTGCTCGGCGAGGGAGACCACGTCCGCCTGCACCTCGCGCTCCACGCCGAGCACGGCCTGCCCGACCTCGATCTCGCCAAGCTCGAGCAGGGGGTCGCGGCGCTCTCGCGGACCTGGGACGACCGGTTGCGCGACGCGCTGGTCGCGCAGCACGGTGACGAGCGCGGTCGCCTGCTGCACGCACGCTGGGCGGTCCGGCTGCCGTCCTCGTACAAGGCGCGGACCGACCCGCAGGCGGCGGTCGCCGACGTCGACGCGCTGGAGCGCCTGCAGCGTCGCAGCGCGGATCTCGCGGTCCACCTCCGGACCGAGGAGGGCGTCGGCGACCAGCCGACGCTGACGCGCCTGACCGTGGTCCGCCGCGGCGACAAGGCCGAGCTGTCGGCGGTCATGCCGGTCCTGGAGGACCTGGGCCTACGGGTGGTCGAGGAGCGGCCTACGCGCCTGGAGCAGGACGAGGAGACCTGGCTGCAGGACTTCGGGGTGCTCGGCCCCGACGACGCGCCCCTGGACCTCGAGGCGTGCGGTGAGCGCGTGGGCGCCTGCGTGGCCGCGGTGCTGCGGGGAGAGGCGGAGAGCGACGACCTGCACCGCCTCGTGGTCCTCACCGAGCTCGGGCACGAGCGCCTGGAGGTCCTGCGCGCCTACCGCCGGTACCGGCAGCGGATCGGGTCCCGCTTCACCGAGGCCTACCAGAACGAGGTCATCGCGCAGAACGCGACGCTGACGCAGCGGCTCGTCGAGCTGTTCGAGCTGCGCTTCGACCACACGCGAGCTCCGGACCCCGCCGCGGAGGAGGCGCTGCGCACGGAGATCATGGAGCTCCTGGACGCGGTCGTGTCCCTGGACCACGACCGGATCCTGCGCAACCAGCTGGGTCTGATCGACGCGACGCTGCGCACCAACGCCTACCGTCCCGGCCGCGGGGCGCTGGCCTTCAAGCTGCGCAGCGGCGACGTCCCGGCGCTGCCGCAGCCCGCGCCGTTCGTCGAGATCTACGTCGACGGGCGCGACATCGAGGGCATCCACATCCGGGGCGGCCGCATCGCTCGCGGTGGCCTGCGGTGGTCCGAGCGTCAGGACTACCGGACCGAGGTCTGGGGCCTGATGCGGGCGCAGATGGTCAAGAACGCGGTGATCGTGCCCACGGGGGCGAAGGGCGGGTTCTACCTGCGTCATCCGCCGGCGGACCCGGCCTCGCTGCGGGCGGCCGTCCGCAGCGGGTACGAGACCTACATCAACGCGCTCCTGGACCTGACGGACGACCGGGACGGGGACAGCGTCGTCCCGCCGGACGGCGTGCGCCGCTACGACGACGACGATCCCTACCTCGTCGTGGCCGCCGACAAGGGGACGGCGACGTTCTCGGACGTCGCCAACGGCATCGCGCAGGCGCGCGGCTTCTGGCTGGACGACGCGTTCGCCAGCGGCGGGTCGGCGGGCTACGACCACAAGGCGCTGGGGATCACAGCCCGGGGCGCGTGGGAGTCCGTCAAGCGCCACTTCCGGGAGCTCGGCGTCGACCCGGAGCGCGACGCGATCACCGCGGTCGGCATCGGGGACATGAGCGGCGACGTGTTCGGCAACGGCATGCTGCTCTCCCGGTCGCTGCGACTGATCGCCGCCTACGACCACCGGCACATCTTCATCGACCCGGATCCCCATGACGCCGAGCGGTCGTGGACCGAGCGCAAGCGGCTCTTCGACCTCTCCGGGTCCTCGTGGGACGACTACGACCGTGAGCTCATCAGCCCCGGTGGCGGCGTGTTCTCCCGGGCGGCGAAGCGCATCGAGCTCAGCGAGGAGATCCGGGCCGCGCTCCGGACGGACGCGAGGGAGCTCGCGCCCAACGAGCTGATCCGCGCCGTGCTGCGCGCCCCCGTCGACCTGCTGTGGAACGGCGGCATCGGGACCGTCGTCAAGGCGGCCGCGGAGTCGGACGCCGACGCGATGGATCGCTCGTCCGACGCGATCCGCATCGACGCGCGCGACCTGCGCTGCCGCGTGGTGGGGGAGGGTGGCAACCTCGGCTTCACGCAGCGGGCGCGCATCGAGGCCGCGCAGTGCGGGGTGCACATCAACGCGGACTTCATCGACAACTCCGCGGGCGTGGACTGCTCGGATCACGAGGTGAACCTCAAGATCCTGCTCGGGCTCCTCGAGCACGACCCCGAGCATCCGATGGACCGCGCGGAGCGGGACGAGCTGCTGCAGGAGGTGACGCCCGACGTCACGAGCCACGTGCTGACCAACTCGTTCCTGCAGGCCCAGATCATCACCCAGGAGGAGCGCGAGTCCGCCAACGCGCTGCTGGCCTACGACGACCTCATGTCCGAGCTGGAACGGGCGGGGATGCTGGACCGGCGGCTGGAGCGCCTGCCGAGCTCCGAGGAGCTCGCGGAGCGCCGCGTCGCGGGCCACGGCCTGCTGCGGCCCGAGATCTCGGTGACGCTGGCGATGAGCAAGCAGCACCTCGCGGACACGCTGCTGCAGGACGACCTGCTCGACGATCCGGCCCTCGGCGTCGACCTCCGCGCGTCGTTTCCGGCGCGCGTGCTGGAGCGGGTGGGCGACCGCGTCGAGAGCCATCCGCTGCGCCGCGAGCTGATCGCGACCGGGGTGGCCAACGACGTCATCAACACGCACGGGCCGACGTTCGTGGCGCGCCGGGTCGCCGAGCTCGGAGTCCCGGCGGCCCACGTCGTGCGCGCTCAGCGCATCGCGCGCGAGGCGCTCGAGGCGGTCGCGCTGTGGGACCGGCTGGAGGAGCTCGAGGGCGTCGATCCCGCGGTGCAGTGGGAGGCGATCAAGCTGGTGGACGAGGCGGTGCGGATCAGCAGCCGCTGGGTCCTGCGCCATCAGCCCCGTGTGCCCATCGGCGGGACGGTCGAGGCCGCGAGGAACGCGGCGAACGTCATCCGCGAGGACGTCGCCGCCGTGCTGGGCGAGCAGCGGGCGATGGCGCACGAGCAGCGAGCGACTTCCCTCGCCGAATCCGGGCTGCCCGACGATCTCGCCACCGAGGTGGCGTTGCTGGCGGAGCTCGTCGACGTGCCCGCGCTGGTGGTGCTCGATCAGCAGACCGGCCGTGGCATCACCGATGTCGCCGGCGCCCTGGTGGCGGTGCAGGACGCGCTGTGGCTGATGGCGCTCCACACCGCGGTCCAGCACCTGACGGTCTCCGGCCGCGCGCAACGCTGGGCGGCGCACGCGATCACGGACGAGCTGCACGATCGCGCGCAGGACCTGGCCGGGATCGCGCTGCGGGAGCACCCCGAGCTCGCGCCGGCCGAGGCGGTGGCCGCGGCCCTGACCGCCCGGTCCGACGCGGTCGACCGCTTCACGACGCTGACGCGGCTCGTGACCGCCGAGGGCGCTGATCTCGCGGGGCTGACGCTCGTCTCCCGCCGGTTGCAGGAGATCGCGCTCGCGGAGGTCGCCCCCGCCGAGGCGTAACGCGCGTCAGTGCGGGTCGGCGCCGCCGGCGGTCGCGGCTGGGGGACGCGACTCCTCGGCCAGTGAGGTGATCGCCAGAGGGCCGCGGGCCGCGTCCTCGAGCACCTCGGTCGCCTCGTCCTGGGACCGCGCGTACAGCTCGACGAGCAGGTGCACGACGATCTGCCGGTTGTCGTCCTCGTGCTTGTGGAAGCGAACGTGGGTGAAGAACTCCCGGGTGCCGTGGTCCCCGAACGCGGCGTAGGAGAGCGCGTCGGCGGCCTCCGGGCCGGTGCAGGTCTCGACCTCATCGGTGTTCACGGCGACCGTGCACGACGCCACCCAGGGGGTGCCGGCGACCATCCGCTCCCAGCGGTCCTCGATCGGCTCGACGCGATCCCCGATGAACATCAGGTGCGGCTGGTCGTGCATGCAGTCGACGCACTGGACGACGGCTTCCTGGATCTGCTCGATCGGCTCGGCGCGCTCGCCCGTCTCCAGATCGATCTTGTGCACGCCGTCGTAGTGGACCTGCACCTCGAGGTCGGTGGACCAGCAGCGGTAGCAGCGCAGCCACGGCCGCGTCTCGAACGATCCTTCCATGGCGTCAGTCTACGCGGGGGGCGGTCAGGAGCCGGAGTAGGCTGCGGTGCATGTCCGTCGTCGGCGTCTGCCTGGCTGGAGGGCTCGCCCGGAGGATGGGCGGGGGGAAGGCCACCGTCGAGTTGCGCGGGCGTCCGCTGCTGCACTATCCGCTCGACGCGCTGCGGGCGGCGTTCGACGAGGTGGCGGTCGTCGCCAAGCACGACGTCGAGCTTCCGCCGCTCCCGGCGGGCACCCAGGTGTGGATCGAGCCGCCGACCCCGCGCCACCCGCTCACCGGGATCGTCCACGCCCTCCGGATGGCCGGCGGGCGGCCGGTGCTGGTCGCCGCCGGGGACCTGGCGCTCCTCGACGTCGCGACGATCCGGACGATCACCGAGACCCCGCGCGACGAGGCGGCGGCGGTCGTCCCGGTCGCGGGCGGTCGGCTTCAGCCGCTCTGCGCGTTGTACGCGCCGCGCGCCCTCGGTTCGCTGGCGGCGTTCGACCCGCGTCGCCGGGTCACCGAGGCGGTGGAGGCGCTCGGCGTCCGCACGGTGGAGTTCGACGACGCCGGGGCGTTCTTCAACGTCAACGCGCCCGACGACCTGCTGCAGGCGGCGGCGATGCTGGACCTGCGGGACCGCCTCGCCCGCGAGGGCTAGCCGAAGGTGAAGGCGAACGCGCTGGTGCCGCGCGAGAGCGTCAGCTCGAACTCGCGCTGCTGAGGCTCGTCGAGCGAGACCAGGTGGTACAGCCGCTGGCTCGTCACGCGGACGCGGCCTGCGCGCACGTCGCTGCCCGCGTCGGCGGGAGCGATGGTGCGCCCGTCGAGGCGGACCCCGACGTCGCCGGGGCCGTCGGCGGGCGGGCTCAGCACGAGATAGACGTCCTTGCCGACGATCGCGGCGCGGATGCCGGCGTCGCGCACGGCGGTCCCGCGCTCGTGGTCGTGGCGCCACCGGCCGTTCAGCGCGAACGCGCTCTGGGGCAGTTCGCCGCGGTAGCGGTAGTCGTGCGTGCCGTCGCGTGGCGGCTGCGCCCAGCCTTGCGCGCGCTGCGTGCCGAGGTACGTCTCGGGTGTCGCGTGGCGGGAGGTCCGGGGCTCGGGGTCCGTCCGCACGGCGGCGCCCAGCGGCCGATCGCCCGCCTCGGCGAGCAGGGCGCGGATCGCGGCCTCGGTCTTCTCGTACCGGCCCTCCCCGAAGTGCGTGTACCGGACCTGCCCTTCGGCGTCGATCAGGTACTTCGCCGGCCAGTACTGGTTGCCCCAGGCGTTCCAGGTGGCGAAGTCGTTGTCCTGGGCGACGGGGTAACGCAGGCCGCTGCGGCGGATGGCCGCGGCGACGTTGCCCGCGCGCTTCTCGAACGCGAACTCGGGCGTGTGCACGCCGACGATGGTGAGGCCCTTGTCGCGGTACGCGGCGTCCCAGGCCTTCAGGTACGGGAGGGTCCTGATGCAGTTGATGCACGTGTAGGTCCAGAAGTCGACGAGGACGACGCGCCGCTGCCGTGTGAGCTCCGGGAGCGAGAGCGGCGTTCCGCCAGGGGTGCCCCACCACCGCTGGGTGCCGGTGAAGTCTGGGGCGCGCCCGAGCCGCGGCAGGCCGGCGGCTGTGCGCTCGAAGCGCGGGGCACCCCGCAGGTCACGCAGTCGCCGCTCGACGGCGGCCGAACGCTCGAGGGGGCGTGTCGGGTTCACGACGGCGGCCGGCAGGTTGTCGGCGATCGACGTCTGGAAGCGCACGTCGAGGTCGGCGAGCATCGCGACCGCGGTGAGGACCATCACCACCCCGACGGCGCGTTGGATCTGCGGGGCCCTCCCTGCGGAGCGGACCCGGTCGATGAGCCGGCGACCGCCGAGGGCCAGCCCAAGCAGCACCACGGACGAGCCCGCCGCGTAGGCGAGCGCGATCAGGACGGTCTCCCCGGTCGCGGCGCTGACCGCGATCACCGCGGCGAGGATCGGTCCCGCACACGGGGCGTAGAGGAAGCCCAGCGCACCCCCGATCGCCACGCCGGACCAGAACCCGTCCCTGCCGGCATCCGACGGCCCGAACCGCGCCAGGCGCGACAGGGGAGCCGCGAGCCGGTCCCCGAGCGCCGGGACCAGCACCGCGAGG
>NZ_JBFIGP010000196.1:0-7320 GCF_041602235.1 Paraconexibacter sp. | reverse complement strand
CTGGCCTGAGGGTGCGACCTCGCCCGGGTACGAGCCGGGCTTCGCGTCGGGGTCGTCGGACTCGGCGCCGGGACGCGGACCGCCATGGCCACGACGGCCCATCGGCCGCTTGCCGTCGGCGAGATCGTCGAAGTGCTCGTCGAACCGCTCGAGCGCCTCGTCCCGCTGGGCGTCGGTCATCTTGCCGTCCTTCACCGCGGTCGCCAGCTTCTCGGAGAGCGCGGACCTGACGGCCTTCTTGACGTCGGCGATGTCCTTGCCCTCGGCCTTCGCGATCTCGTTGAGCGTCTTGCCGGACCGCAGCTGGGTACGCAGCTCGGTCTCGGTCAGCCCGAGAGCCTTCGCCGCGGACTCCGAGGCGCCGAACAACCCGCCGCGACCGCCGCGATGGTGGCCGTGACCGCGGCCGCCGGGGCCGCCGCGATGCGGCATGCCGAGCACGGTGCCGTTCTGGGCACGGCGTGCCTTCATCGCCTCACCCTGTTCCTTGGTGATCTTGCCGTCCTTGACGGCCTGGTCGATCTGGGCGTCCTGGGCGTCGCCGAGCGCCTTCTTCAGCTCCGACGGCGACACCTCCAGGTCCTTCGCCGCGTCGCTGAGGATCGCGGCCTCGGTCGCCTTTCGTTCGTCCTTGGTGGTCGCGGCGACCGCGGCGGCGCCGCCCGCGGCGACGACGGCGGCCACGCCGGTGGCTACTACTACGCGTCTGGTGATCATCGTGCCTCCTGCTTGAGGGTTTCCATGGTGAACAGCTCGGGGCGTGCGGTGCGCACGCGGATGAAGATCAGGACGAGCACCGGGAGCACGCACAGGGTGAGCAGCGCGGCGTACCAGGGCCGGGTCACGTCGGTACCCGATCCGATGACGTGGACGACGCCCAGGAGCCACGCCACCGCGGTGAGCCGGTGGATGCGCTTCCACCGTTCGCCGAGGATGCCGCGGGCGTAGGCCGACAGGCCGAGCACGATCAGCGCGTAGCCGGCGAGGATGCCGAGGCCCGTGAAGAACGGGCGGTAGGACATCGTGAACGGGACGAGGATGCCCGTGAGCCCGGGCTTCAACCAGGTGTCGAGGAGCAGCGTCGCGGCGTGCAGGATCAGCGCGACGAGCGCGGCGAGCGCGAGCGTCTCGTGCGCGGTGCGCAGCGTCGTGGCACGGCCCCGGCCCGGTGGCACGAGTCGCCCCCCGATCATCACGCCGAGTCCGACCGACGCGCTCGAGCAGACGATCGCGGCCGTGCCGGCGGCGCGACTGGTGATCCAGAGCAGGTGCGGGTCTCCGGCGGGCATGGTCAGCGGCGGGTGAAGCGCAGGCGTCGGTGGGCGGGAACGAGGTGCAGCTCCCCGTCGTCGGTGACGAAGGCGCCGCCGCGGGGGAGCGCGCGATGCGCGCGAAGCGGGCCGCTGAGCAGCGCGGTCTTCGCGCGGATCTCCGCCTCGAGGCCGGTCGGGGCCAGCGCGGTCGCCTGGACGATCCCGGTCCGCGCCGGTTCGCCGGTCCGCGGGTCGATCAGATGGTGCGCGGTCCGGCCGTCGTCGCTGCGCCAGGTCCGGCGGGTGACGCCGCTGGTGGCGATGGCGCCGGTGGTGATGTGCAGGTCGTGGATCGTGCGGTCACGGTCGTACGGGCTGGTGATCGTCACGAGGCGTCGCACACGCGCGCTGCCACCCATCCGCAGATCGCCGGCGCAGTCGATCGCCCAGGCCGGGAGCCCGGACAGGATCTCCGCGGCGATGTCCGCGGCCAGTCCCTTGCCCAGGCCGCCGCTGTCCAGCCGCACCCCGGGCGGGCGGATCACGTGACGCTCGTCGCTGCGGACGGCGGCCCAGGCGCCGGTGCCGGTCGCCGCCGCCGATCGGCGTGGCGCGGTGGTGGGGAGGCGGGAGAGGTCGTGGCGGTATCCGGCCGCCTCGACCGCGTCGAGCAGCGTCGCGTCGACCAGTCCGTCCGAGAGTCGGCCCGCGTGCCGTACCGCGTCGGCGAACCGCCGCAGGAGCGGGCCGGCGGGCACGTGCCCGCGCGGGTCCGCGTTCAGGCGCGACAGCTCGCTGCCGGGCTCGAAGCGGGTGAGCCGGACGTGCACGTCGGTGAGCGCGTCGCGGACACGGTCCAGGGCATCGGCGGCGATGCCCTCGTCGGGGTGCGAGACGCGGGCGGTCACCGTCGTCCCGAAGCAGGGGAAGCGCAGCTCGTGCTCGGTCGCGGTCGGCGTCGTCATGACTGCCCGCTCGTCATCGGCGCGGCCGGGGTGGCGTCGGTCGGCAGCGACTCGTCGTAGGAGCTCTCGGGCTCCTCGTAGACCTCGTAGGAGTCATCGGCGGACTCGAGGTCGTCGCTCTCGTCGGGCGTGAGCTCCGCGAAGTCCGAGCGCTCGTCGGTCGTCGCCGGGGTCGGCGACGTGGAGGTCTCGGTCGGCGTCGTGCCCGACGAGACGGACGCCGCGTCGCGCTGGGCGGGGACGTAGATCGCGACCCAGGCGGCGAGGAAGACCGCCACGGCCCCGCCCGCGACGCGCTTGCGCAGGGTACGCAGGCGCCGGGCCCGCGCCTCGCGGCGCTGGGCCGCGCGGTCGGGGTTCGCCGCGCCGGGCTGGTCGTGGTGGGGAGGGAGGGGCACGAGAACAACGGTCGCCGATGGCGCTGAGCCCGGCCTCAGGCTTTCCTGAGAGCGTTCTCAGGAAACGGTTTGCCGGGCTTTCCGGTGCCTCGTATCGTGGGTGCATGGACCGTCCCGCCCCACGCACACCCCGTGAACGCCTCGAGTACCGCGCCGCCCGCGCGCTCGCGGCGTTGCCGCCCCGCGCCCAGGTGCGCCTCTCGCGCCGACCACCGGTCACCGTGGACGGTCAGACGCTCGAGCCGGAGATCCAGTTGACGCTGGCGATGCTCGAGCGCCAGGGCCTGCCGCCGATGGAGACGCTCGGGGCGGTGGAGGCGCGCCGCCAGGTCGCGCGGCAGACCGCGGCGATCGCGGGCCCGCCGCTGCCGGTCGGCGCCGTCCGGGACCTCCACGTCGACGGTGCGGAAGGCTCCCTGGACGCCCGTCTGTACACGCCGCAGGAGATGGGTGGACCGCACCCGCTCCTGGTCTTCTTCCACGGCGGCGGCTTCGTCATCGGGGACCTCGACACGCACGACGCGGTGTGCCGGATGCTCTGCCGCCACGCCGGCGTCCACGTCCTGTCGGTCGCCTACCGTCTCGCTCCCGAGCATCCGTTCCCCGCCCCGGTCGACGACTGCCTGGCCGCCACGCGATGGGCGTTGTCCCACGCTCAGGAACTCGGCGCCGATCCGCGCCGGGTCGCGGTCGGGGGGGACAGCGCGGGCGGCAACCTCGCCGCCGTCGTCTCGCACGTGCTCGTGCGCGCCGGCGAGGACGCCCCGGTGTTCCAGCTGCTGCTCTACCCGGCGGTCGACGTGGCCGGCTCCCACCCCTCGCAGGAGCTGTTCGCGAACGGGTTCTTCCTGACCGAGGCGCAGATGGAGTGGTTCAAGGACCAGTACGTGGGGTCCGCCGACCCCGAGGACCCACGCCTCTCGGTCCTGCGCGCGGAGGACCTGTCGGGGCTGCCGCCCGCCCTGGTGGTGACCGCCGGGTTCGACCCGCTGCGGGACGAGGGCGAGGCCTACGCGCTGGCGTTGCGGCAGGCCGGGAACCTCGTCGCCGTGCGCCGCTTCTCGGGCCTGATCCACGGCTTCGCCAACGCGGCCACCGTCAGCCGGGTGTCGCGCGACGCGCTCATCGAGGTCGCGGGCGCGACGCGGGCGCTGCTGGCGACGGTGGTCGCCGACGCGCCGCTGCGCGACGAGGTGCCGGGGGCGTCCGTCGCGGGCGCGCCCGACTGACCTCGCCGGGGTCGCGCCGCGTGCGGGACCCCCGCCAGGGGTAGGGTCGCAGCAGGAGAGATCCCCAACCCAGGAGTCGCCGTGCCCCGCACCCACATCGAGACGACCGCCGGCCCCGTCCCCGCCGAGGACCTCGGTCGCACGCTTGTCCACGAGCACCTGCTGACCGTGAGCGACGTCGTCCGGTGCGAATGGCCGCACCTCGCCGACCCGCAGGCCGAGGAGGCCGCCGCGCTGGCCGCGATGCAGGCCGCCAAGGGACACGGCGTCCGCACCTGGGTCGATCCCGCGGTGATGAACCTCGGGCGCAACGCCGCCATGTCCAAGCGCGTGGCGGACGCCGCGGGGATGAACCTCGTCATGGCGACCGGCGCCTACGTGTACGAGAGCCTCCCGCGGTACTTCCGCTTCCGCGAGGGATCGGCGCTCACGGCGGCGTTCGTGCACGACCACGAACACGGGATCCAGGGAACGGGCGTCAAGCCGGGCTTCCTGAAGTGCGCGGTCGACGAGCACGGCATCACCGAGGACGTGGAGAAGGTGCTGCGGGCCGTGGCGGCCGCCCATCAGGAGACCGGCCTGCCGGTGATGAGTCACTGCCGCCTGAGCGGCGTGGCGCTCGGGCCGGAGGGACCGATCCCGCCGACGCCCGAGGAGCGCGAGAAGTCGCTGGCGCAGACCCTGCGCCAGATCGAGATCCTGGTCGACGAGGGCGGCGTGCCCGCCTCGGCCGTGCAGCTCGCGCACGTCGGCGACTGCAGCGACCTGGACATGATCGAGAAGGTGATCGAGACCGGGGTGTGGATCGGCCTGGACCGCTACGGCCTGGACATCTTCAACCCGTCGGCGTCACGCAACGCCACGACCGCCGAGCTCGTCCGTCGCGGATACGCCGACCGGCTCATGCTCGGGCAGGACTCCTGCGCGACCATCGACTGGTACCCGCCGGAGATGATTCCGGTTCTGGCGCCGCGCTGGCGGGCGACGCTGATCTTCGAGGAGGAGATCCCGGCGCTGGCCGACCTCGGCGTCACCGAGGACCACGTCGCGCAGATGCTCGACGTGAACCCGGCCGCCTGGCTCGCCGCGTAGCGGCTGGGGCGCGCACAGCACCGAGGCGTTGCGTCCCGCGCGCGCGAGCCGGTGCCGGAGCCGGCCGAGGAGGGCCTCCAACGACTCGTCCTCGGCGATCCGGCCGATCGCGGCGGCGCACGTCCCCCCGCGGGGCATCGTGTCGCGAAGCCGGTCGACGGCGTCGAACGCCGGGTCGAGCTCGGTCCCCAGGGCGGGGAGCAGGAGGAGACGGTCGTGGCTGTCGCGGCGCGGACCCACCTCGATCGCTCCGAGCTCCTCGAGCACCGCGGCGACGCGCTCCGCCCGGCGCCGCGGCTCGGCGCGCACGCGGACGAGGGCGGAGATCGGGAGTTCGGTGGTGGTGTCGGGCATGATCCTCAGACGGTCCGGGCGGCGGGCGTGGCGTGCCGCGCCGTCACCCCTGGCGCCTGCGACGGAGGACCAACCAGCCCGAGGGCACCGCGATCGCTGCTCCGAGCAGCATCACGAGGACGGCGTTGGCGCCGGTGAACGCGAGCGTCTGGGGCGTGGTTCCGGTGGCGGCCACCGGCGCTGCCGCGGGGGTGGCGGTCGTCGGCTCGGCGCCGGACGCCGTCTCGCCCAGGACGCCGCTCTCGGGCTCGGCGGTGGTCGTGGGCTCGGGGGTCGTCTCGGTCGGAGCGACGGTGGGAACGGTCGAGGTGTAGTCCTCGAGCGTGCTGGTGGTGTCGACGCCGCCCGCGCCGGTGGGGTCCTGGGCGAGGGCGGACGGTGCGCCGGCGAGGCTCACGGCCAGTGCGGCGACGACGGCGGCATGCGGGATACGCAAGGTGGTGCCTCCACGGAGTTCAGGGCAACCGTCGGGCCGCGTGAAGGCCGTCAGCAGTGCCAGGTTCCTGCACAGTCTCCTGACCGGTGGGTTGCCCCACCATCCCCATTTCCCACGGAGTTCGTCGTCTATTCGGCCAGTTGGCCACGCCGGCCCGTGGTCGGCGGCTCAGCGGCGCAGGCCGTCGAGCAGGAGCCCCGCCGTGTGCTCGGTGAACCGGGCGACCAGGCCCGCGTCGATCGGCTGACCGGTCGCCCCCTCGACCCAGGTCCGGGCGGAGAAGAGGAACTCGCAGGCGCCCACGAGCGTGGAGAAGAAGAAGGTGGGGTCGACGCCGGGCCGGAAGTCCCCGCTCTCCTCGCCGGCCGCGAGCAGACGGCGGTGGAAGTCCAGCAGCGGACGGGCGAAGGACTCGGCCATCCGGCCGTCGGGATCCCCCAGGCGTTCGCCGAGCGCGACCGCGTAGGGGTAGCGGACGTAGTTGGTGATGACCCCGGCGACGTGCCGTCGCAGCGTCTCGGCCGGCCCGAGGTCCAGGGCCGTCAGCCGGTCGAGCTGGACGACCACGTCGGCGACCGTGCGGGCCAGGAGCGCGTCGAGCAGCTGGGTCTTGCCCCCGAAGCAGTAGCTGACCATCGCCACGTTCACGCCGGCGCGGGCGCAGATCTCGCTCACCGAGGGCTCGTTTCCGGGTCGCTCGACGAGCAGCTCGTGCGCGGCCTGCAGGAGCTTCTCGGCGGTCAGATCTGCGCTGCGGGCCACGCGCCGATGATGCCAGCGCGGTTGACATCAATCAAACGGTCATTTAAACACCCGCTGGTGAGCGTTCTGGCGACGAAGGTGGACCGCGGCTCCGACGAGTTCGCACGGAAGCGGGCGGGCATGCTCGCGCTGCTCGACGAGCTGGACGGTCTGCTGGAGCAGTCCCGCGCCGGCGGCGGGGAGAGCAAGGTGGAGCGCCACCGCAAGCGCGGCAAGATGCTCCCGCGTGAGCGCATCGAGCTGCTGCTGGACCGCGACAGCGCGTTCCTGGAGCTCAGTCCGTTCGCCGCGTTCGGCACCGACTACGAGATCGGCGCCAGCGTCGTCACGGGGATCGGCGTCGTGGAGGGCGTGGAGTGCGTGCTGATCGCCAGCGACCCGACGATCCGGGGCGGCACGATCAACCCGTTCACCGGCCGGCGCTCGACCCGGGCCATGGAGGTCGCCGAGCAGAACCGCCTGCCGCTGATCTGGCTGGTGGAGTCCGGGGGCGCCGACCTGCCCAAGCAGGCCGAGATCTTCGTTCCGGGCGGTGACACGTTCCGTCGGCTCACCGTCCTGTCGAAGGCGGGCATCCCGACGATCTCGATCGTGTTCGGCAACAGCACCGCGGGTGGCGCCTACATCCCGGGGATGTGCGACTGGAACATCTTCATCAAGGACCAGTCGAAGGTGTTCCTCGGCGGACCCCCGCTCGTGAAGATGGCCACGGGCGAGGAGTCCGGGGACGAGGAGCTCGGGGGAGCCGACATGCACTCGCGCGTCTCGGGCCTCTCGGACTACATGGCCGTCGACGAGCAGGACGCCCTGCGGCTGGGTCGCCAGGTCGTG
>NZ_JBFIGP010000195.1:0-7325 GCF_041602235.1 Paraconexibacter sp. | reverse complement strand
GCTCCCGTTCCAGGCACCGCGTTCTGCGCGACCTGCGACATCCCGCTGACCGCCGCCGAGGTCACCTACTACACCGACTACTACACGGCGCTCGGCCAGACTCCGCAGCAGATCCTGGACTCGCTGACGACCTTGGCGACCTCTCGGACGATCCAGTACCGGACGCTGCACGGCCAGTGGACCGAGTACTTCAGCCGCAACGGCGGCAGCGGCATCCCGGCGGCCTACGACGAGTCCTTCGTCTACGTGCTGTCCGACGCCGAGAACAACCACTTCAACGGCAGCTTCAAGAAGTGGACGGCGGACGAGCTGCTGAACCTCGCGGGCGTCGGGCTGCTGAAGTCCACGACCGGCACGCAGGCCACCAACGAGGACCCGAACATCGTCGCCAACGACATCACGATCATCGTGGGCGGCAACACCATCAGCGGCAAGGGCACCGTCGGCCGCGCGGTCGGGCAGACCGAGATCATCCTCGACGGTCGCCCGCTGACCCCGGAGCAGAACGTCGCCCTCGGGTCCGCGGAGCGTCCCGACGTCGTCTTCGTCGGTGGCACGCTGATCCGGGCGACCGCGACGTTCGACGCGGGTGCCCGCACGATCACCCGGTCGGAGGGCGCCTGGGTCGGCATCGCCCCGGGCAACGTCATCCGCGTCGACGGCATCACCCTGAGCTCCCCGATCGGCGTGGCCTACTACACGGTCAGCGCGGTCGTCGGCAACGTGCTGAGCATCTCGTCGGCACCGATGTACGGGGCCGTGCCCGTGATCGCCACCCAGGCGAGCGTGCCGATCACCGTCACCCCGATCGTCGACCCGTCCGTCACGACGACCGTCAGCTTCGATGCGACCACGCGGACGATCACGCGCAGCAGCGGCACGTGGACGACGATCAGCGCCGGGCAGACGATCAAGGTCTCGGGGGTCACGCCGAACGCCAACGATGCCTACAGCCACTACGTCGTGGCGTCGGTCGACGGCGCGGTCATCACCCTGGCCGAGGGCACGGTCCTCACCAGCCAGGCGAGCATCCCGAACATCACCGTCCGCCCGGTCGCGCTGAACCCGACGTTCGAGCGTCGCGGCGGCGTGAACGCGGTCGAGGTCACGATCGCCGACAACGGCTTCAACACGCTCGGACGCGCCGGCGACACGATCACGCGGTCCAGCGGCAGCTGGATCGACGACGGCTTCGTCAAGGGCGCGCTGCTGAAGATCGGTGGGAGCGGGGCGAACGCCACCGACCAGTTCACGAGCTACACGATCGCCGACGTCACCGCGACGACGCTGACGCTCTCGTCCCGCGACATCCTCACGGGCCAGTCCGGCGTGAGCCTCGACATCAGCTGGGGCTACCGTCCCGCGACCACCCGGCTGATCATCGACGAGACCGACGACCTCGACGTCACGGCAACCGGCAAGCTCGACGTCACCGCAACCGGCAACGTCCAGATCGGCTCGCGCGAGACGCTCAAGCTCGGCGTGATCGACACCCCGGGCCGGGCCGCGATCAAGACCAAGCAGTCGATCCTCAGCAACAACGGCGCCGGCACTCCGGGCACGACCTGCGGTACATCGGCGGCGCCCACGAACGTCAACGTGTGCACCGGGGACCTGATCCTGGAGGCGGAGTTCGGGACCATCGGCACCCAGGCCGCGCCGATCTTCCTCGACACCGAGCCGGGCGGCACGGTGACCGCACGCGCCAACGGCGACATCTGGCTCTACAACCGTCTCGGCAACGGCCTGGCCGGCGACCTCGAGCTCGAGACCGTGTACTCCGCCTCCGGCAAGATCCGGCTGGAGAGCGACGGGGCGATCCTGGACGGCCTCAACAGCGACTTCACGAAGGTCAAGGCCGATCACATCGAGCTGGTGGCCGGCGGGGCGATCGGGGCCGACGGCAACGCTCTGGAGACCGACTCCGGTGAGCTCACCGGCGATCTGACCGCGCTCGCCGGCGGCAGCATCTGGCTGACGGAGACCGAGGGCGCCCTGCAGGTCCGGCTCGTCAAGTCGATCACCGGCGACGTGACGATCACCGCTCCGGAGATCCTGGACGGTCCCGACGTCACCTCGCAGAGCCCGACCGGCGGCCTGTTCGGTCCCAACGCCAGCACCGGCGCATCGCGACCGGCGGTCGACGTGGTCGGCAACAACATCACGCTGATCGCCACCTCGGGCCGCATCGGGGCCGCCGGGAACGACCTCGACATCGACAGCGCCCACAGCGCTCCCGGCACGCTGACCTCCAGCAGCACGGCGAACACCTACGTGATCGAGCCGTTCGGCGATCTCGCCCTGAACAGCGTGGCCGCCGGCAGCGACAAGTTCGCGTTCATCACGGCGCTGGCCGGTGCGATCCTCAACGGCAGCGCCGACGTGGGCGGCGACGGCCAGGGCGACGGCGACAACGTCGTGTCCGGCAAGGTCTGGCTGTTCGCCCGCGACCACATCGGGACGTCGAGCAACTGGCTGCTCACCAGCACCGGCCTGCTGCAGGGCCGGTCGACCACGGCGAACGTCTTCATCCAGAACACGGGGCCGGTGGAGATCGGCTGCGTGAGCGAGGACCCGATCACCGGCTGCACCGACCCGAACGGCATCAGCGCGCCGACCGGCGTCTTCTTCACCGCCGGAGGGGCCGGCCAGAGCGGGATCAAGCTGACGAAGAACGTCCAGGCGACGTCGGGCCCGGTCCAGATCATCGCGCAGGACACGCCGGACTCGAACAGCGTCGTCATCGATCCGGGGTGGGCGATCGTCTCCGGGACGACCGTCAGCATCGACGCCGGGGACGACATCGTGCTGCAGGACGGCAGCTCGATCACCGCGACGGGCGCGATCACCATGCGCGCCGACGCGGGTCCGGGCGACGCCGGGACCGGCTCCATCACCCTCACGCACGCGACCGTCCAGTCCGGCGACTCCATCACCGGCACGGCGAGCGGCTCCGTCTACATCTGGTCCGACAGCTTCGTCAACGGCGTCAAGGACGTCACCTTCACCGCGGGCTCCTTCCTGACCGTGTTCGACCCGACCTCGGTCATCAGCAGCGCCGGGAGCGTCCACCTGACGGCGCTGGGCGGCGACGTCCTGCTGTCGCAGGACATCCGCGTCAGCGCGGGTATCGACGTCACGGCCACGGCGTCCGGCAACGTCGTCCTGCACGACAACGTCCTCGTCACCGCCCAGCAGGACGTGCGCCTCTCCGCCATCGACGGCGAGGTCCACATCGGCCAGTCCAACACGACGGTGACGATCGCCGCGGGCCGTGATGTCCTGATCGAGGCGGGCAACGCCATCCACCAGTGGGACGCGGCCACGGTCCACGCGGGCCAGACGATCACCTTCCGTGGCGACGAGCTCGGCATCGACGACCCGGCCGGCGCGACGATCCTGCTCGAGGGCAAGCTCGCCGCGACCCTGATCGAGGTCTACGGAGCCGCGGACCCCGACCTCATCACCTACACGCCGTGGGCGCTCGTCGGACACACCCAGATCTGGGGCGGCGACAGCACCGACCAGATCCTCGTCGACCAGCTGCCGACCGTCGACCTGGCCCACAAGCTGAACCTGGCCGTCAGCGGTCCCACGGCACTGATCACCGGCAACGAGTCGACCCGCAGCCGCAACATGGTCGACGTCGACGGCCAGGGCGCCCAGGACTACGTGACCGTGAACCTGACGGGGGTCGACGGCACCGACTACATCATCCGCGTCCACGACAGCGGCGACCCGGGCGACGGCGCGGACGTCCTGACCATCAACGGCACGGACGAGGCCGACACGTTCCTGGTGCGCGGCAACTACGCCTCGGCCGAGGGGCTGGCCTTCGTCGCGCGGATGCAGCCGAACGGCGGCCCGACGGACTTCGCGGACACCTACGAGCGCGTCAACTACGACCGCACGATCAACGTGCTGCGCCTGAACGGCGGCGACGGCGACGACCGCTTCTACTCCGACGACACGAGCGCGATCATGACGATCGACGGTGGAGACGGCGACGACTACTTCCAGTTCGGCCAGCTCTTCGGGGCACCGCGCGTGTCGATCTACAGGGCGTGGGAGGCCGACCAGGACGGCGACGGCACCGACGAGTCGCTCAGCACCACCGGCACGGTCGCGACCGGCGACGAGCTCACCACGCTGCAGACCACGCGGGGCTTCCTCACCCGCGGCATCAGCTTCCCGGCCGTCGTCTACGGCGGGGACGGCGAGGACCAGTTCGTCGTCTACAGCAACAAGGCGCTCCTGAAGCTGTTCGGCGAAGCGGGCGACGACGAGTTCCTGGTCCGCGCCTTCCTGATCAAGAACTCGGGCGGCTCGTCGAGCGAGGACACCATCCTCAACGGCGGCGGTGGCGACGACCGCATCGAGTACAACATCAACGCGCCGGTCTCGATCGACGGCGGCGAGGGTGTCGACACGATCGTCGTCGTCGGCACGGAGGCCGCCGACAACTTCGTCATCACCCACAGCGCGGTGTTCGGCGCCGGCCTGGCGATCGAGTACACCGGCGTCGAGCGGGTGGACGTCGACGGCATGGAGGGCGACGACCACTTCTTCGTCCTCAGCACCAACGCGAAGGTGATCACCACGATCATCGGCGGGCTGGGCAACGACACGTTCGACGTCGGCGGCGACGTGACCAAGTCGATCATCGCGCTCTCGGTCGAGGGCGTCAGCGGCACCGTCAACCACAGCGTCGTGAGCGCCGACCCGATCTACAACGGGATCTTCGCGCCGGGCATCGAGCTGAACGTCGCGACCGCCGGCACCGGGGTCGTCGTGGTGGAGGAGTCCGGCGGGAAGTCCGTCGTCACCGAGGACGGCGGCAGCGCGGCCTACGACAGCTACACCGTGCGCTTCGCCGTGACGCCGACCGTCCAGACCGTCGCCTACCTGACCGTGTCCGCCGCGCTGTCCCCGTCCAAGGAACTGGCGCAGGGCGCCGGGTCGGTCGAGGTCTCGACCGACGGGATCACCTGGCACGACGCCCTCGTGCTGACGTTCGACACCAGCGACGGCGGCGCGAACGCCTGGGGCCGGACGCAGACGATCTTCATGCGCGCGGTGAGCGACACCGTGTGGGAGGGCGAGCGGACCGTCGTCATCAGCCACTCGCTCCAGAGCGCCAACGCCGCCTTCGACCGGGTGAACATCCGCAACGTCGAGGTGCGCACGATCGACGACGACAAGCCGGACGTCTCGGTCGAGCAGACCGCGACCGGCACCAGCGTCGTCGAGGGCATCCTCACCGACACCTACACGGTGAAGCTCACGCGCGCCCCGAACCCGGGTGAGACCGTCACCGTCGCGCTGGTCGGCGATTTCACGCAGCTGGAGGTCTCCGCCGACCTGCCCTCCCAAGCGTCCCGCTTCGACGCGCTCGCACGGACGATCACGTTCGACGAGACCAACTGGAGCGACGCCTTCGTGCTGCGGGTCGCAGCCGTCGATGACACGACTCCCGAGAACCGGATGTTCCGGACGCTCTTCCACGAGGTGTCGACGACGGGCGGCCTCTACGACGGACCGAACGCGATCCGCGAGCTCGACGTCGAGATCCGCGACAACGACACCGGCGGCGTGCTCGTCGTCGAGTCCGACGGCGCGACGCTCGTCTCGCCCGGCGTGGCGGACACCTACACGCTGCGCCTGACCCGCGCACCCACCGCTCCGGTCACCGTGTCGATCTTCACCGACGGCAAGACGATCGCGCTCCGCGGCAACCCGGCGGACACCCGCTGGGTGCCCGGCACCACGACGACGATGCCCGCGGTCGTGTTCGACCAGTCCAACTGGGACATCCCGTTCCTGGTGTCCCTGGAGATCAACCCGGACTGGACGGACCCCAGCACGGGTGACCCGCAGGCCGATCAGCCCGAGAAGTTCTTCGCCGCCCAGGAGCACGTCGTCGCGAACCTCTTCGGCCCGCTCGTGATCGAGGGCGGCAAGATCAAGGATCGTCCGCTCATCAACGGCGCGAAGCTGCCGACCGAGACGGACATCCCGCTGCCGATCGTCATCGTCGAGACCGACGAGACGCAGCAGACGGACACGCTCAACGTGTTCAACGACGGCAGCGTCGCCGACGACATCGGCACGCTCGGTCTCATCTCCGCCCTGCAGGCCCACGCCCTCGGTCCGATCTACGGCCTGGCGCCCGACGAGAGCGTCGACGCCACGAAGTTCGCGCAGATCGGCGGCCTCGGGATGGGCGGCCCGCGCAGCTTCGACTTCGGGACGCCGGCAGTCCCCGACGTGCGCACCTTCGCGGCGGGCATCAGCTACCACGACGTCGAGGTCGTGGACATCATGCTGGGTCAGGGCGACGACCGGTTCACGGTGGACGCGACGCTCGAGGGCTCGATCACGGTGGTCCAGGGCGGCGGCAACCGCACCCCGAGCGGTGCGGACCGGATCACCGTCAACGGCGGTGGCGGAGCGAGCGCGCCGCTGATCATCTTCGGCGACACCAGCCAGAACGGCCGCTTCTACGACTCGGTGACCGCGCAGATCACCGGGCGTGCGCGCGAGTTCCAGTTCGCCGGCAACGACATCATCGACGCGAGCAACGCGACGCGGTCGGTCGCGATCTACGGCGGCGCGGGCGACGACCTGATCATCGGCAGCCAGGCCGGCGACCACCTCGCGGGCGGCTCCGGCAACGACACGATCCTCGGCCAGGACGGCGTCGACCACATCTACGGCGACGACGGCTTCAACCTCGACCTGTCGAAGCGCCTGAGCCTCTCCACCCAGATCCTGCTGGTCGTCACGGCTCCGTCGGGCACCGACAACGTCGCGCGGCCCGGGCACTTCCAGACCAGCGACAGCCTCCAAGCCGGCAACGACGTGCTGCACGGCGAGGGCGGGGACGACCTCATCTTCGGCGACCACGGCGTCATCGACCAGGTGGCCGGGATCAACCGCATCCTCACCACCGGCGATGTGGTCGGCCTGCGCAGCGTGCGCCTGAACGACTCGGGCAGCGATGTCCTGACCGGTGGCGCCGGACAGGACGTGCTGATCGGCGGCGGACGCGGCGACGCGATCGACGGCGGCACAGGGGACGACCTGATCTTCGGTGACGCGGTCGCCCTGCGGCTCGCCGACGGCGCGGCGATCACCACCCGGCGCTTCCAGCACCTGCAGGGCAGCCTGCTCTACGCGCGGACCGACGTCGCCGGATCGCCGGCGGGGGTCGCCAGCGGCACGCTGCTCGTGGACGGGATCGCGCTCGACTACCGCAACCGCGACGGCAGCGTCCCCTACTGGGCCTACTTCATCGTCGACGACCTCTGGCACAGCGCAGCGAT
>NZ_JBFIGP010000194.1:0-7350 GCF_041602235.1 Paraconexibacter sp. | reverse complement strand
CGCGCGCCACCGGGGGCGGCGCGGTCGGCGATGCCGATCTTCCCGGTCATCCACAGCAGATCGAGCATCCGGGCGACCGTCTGCCGACCGGACACCTCGTCGGTCCAGTGCCCGTGGCGCCAGGGCCGCGCCGATCGGTCCTCGAGCGCGGCGGCGGGCAGCGGGCCCTCCCGCTCGAGCATCCGCACGATGCTCCTGGCGAACGCCGTGTTCTCCGCCAGGAAGGCCCGGGCGCGCTCGCCGCGGGGCGAGGGCCGACCGAGGTACCGGCGCATCCAGTCGCGGTGCAGCGGCAGGTCGCCCGCGAAGCACAGCGACGCCTCGTGGCACCAGTACTCGAAGAGCGTCCGGCGCTCGTAGGCCGCCTGACCCAGCGCGGCGTCGTCGAAGTCACCGAGCCGGGCGTGGAGCACCAGCAGCGGCGAACGGGCCACCGTCGACACCGGGTCGAGCTGCAGGCACCCGATGCGCTCGACGACGCGCCCGATGCGCTGCGCATCGGTGCCGTCGGGCGCGGTCCACCCCGTCGGACGCACGGGCCCGAGGCCCTGCGCGTGCAGCGCCATCCGGCGCGCGAGCGAGACCGGGATCTGGGGAACGGTGCGGGACATCGCTGCGCGATGCTGCCACGCCACGCGGCGGGTCCGGGCGCGCCGGAGCGTCGAGCACGCCATCATCCTGGGACCGTGGCCACCACCGAGCCCTCCTCACAGCCCACCGCGCCGCCCGGACTCGCCGAGGCGATCGGCGGTCCCCTCGGCGTCGCCGAGTCGGCGCTGCCGGCGGCGGCGTTCGTGGCAGCCTCCACGGCGTCCGGGGGCGACACCACCCTGGCCGCGATCGTCGCGGTCGGCCTCGCGCTCCTGCTGACCCTCGCGCGCCTGGCCCGGGGCCAGACCGTGCAGTACGCGCTGAGCGGTCTCATCGGCGTCGCGTTCGCCGCCTTCATCGCGGCACGCACCGGCAAGGCCGAGAACTTCTTCCTTCCGGGCCTCCTCGCCAACGCGGCCTACGGCTCGGTCTTCGCCGTCTCGATCGTCGTGCGCCGGCCGATCGTCGGGTACCTCACGATGGTGTTGCACGGCCATCCACCGACCGGGCCATGGCGGGAGGACTCGGTCTTCGTCAAGGCGGCGACACGCGCCAGCTGGGTCTTCGTCGTCGTCTTCCTCGGGCGCCTGGCGGTGCAGCTCCCGCTCTACCTCGCCGACGCCCTCGTCGCGCTCGGTGTCGCCCGCGTCGCGATGGGGCTGCCGCTGTTCGCGCTGGCGTCCTGGCTCGCCTGGCTGCTCCTGCGGGGCATCCCCGTTCCCGGCGGGCACGCCCCGGCGACGGCAAGCGGGCCGCCAGCCGCCACCTGAAGCTCCACAAAGGCGGTACCGTCACCGCCGTGGGCGTGCTGCACATCGCATCGGGGGAGGGGATCCACTGGCTGCACCTGATCACGATCCCGATCTTCACCGGGGTCATCGGGTGGCTGATCAACTGGAGCGGCGTGATCATGCTGTTCAACCCGGTGCGCTTCCACGGGTTCACGATCCCCGGCCTGCGCGCCGTGTCGACGTTGCTCCCGCGCAAGCTCCAGGAGGTCCCGGGGATCATGCAGGGCGGCGTCGGCTGGCAGGGCATCGTGCCCGCGCGGGCGGCGAAGATGGGCTCGATCGCCACCGACAAGGCGATCGCGAAGCTCGGGACGCCCGCCGAGTTCTACCAGCAGCTCGAGCCCGACCAGATCGCCAACCACATCGTCACGATGTTCGAGCCGGAGATCCCCGGCATCGTCGACCGCGTGATGACCCGCGAGCACCCGCAGCTCTGGGCCGACGTCCCACCCGCGGTGCGCGCCGGGGTCTACGACCGCGTGCGCCAGCAGCTCCCGACGATCGTCAAGCAGATCACCGACGAGATCGGCGAGCACATCGACCAGCTGCTCGACCCGAAGATCATGATCATCGATCACTTCGAGAAGCACCCGGCGCTGGTCAACCGGATCTTCAAGGACGTGGGTCAGCGCGAGCTGAACCTGATGGTCAACTTCGGCGCGCTGTTCGGGTTCGTGCTCGGGATCCCCGTCGCGCTCATGGACTTCACCTTCCACCAGTGGTGGCTGCTGCCGATCCTCGGCGTCATCGTCGGCTGGACCACGAACCTGCTCGGGATGTCGCTGATCTTCGAACCGGTCGAGGAGAAGCGCGTGTGGGGCATCAAGCTCCACGGGCTGTTCCTGCGCCGCCAGAACGAGGTCGCCGACGTCTACGCGGGCATCATCGCCGACGACGTCGTGACGCTCGAGAACATCGGCAACTTCCTGCTCAACGGCCCGCGCGGAGACCGTACGCGGCAGATGCTCGTCGAGGCGATGGGCCCGGCGATCGACCGGGCCGCGGGCCCGCTGCGTGGTGCCGTCCGCGTCGCCGTGGGTGGCCGCGAGTACGACGCCATCCGCAGATCGGTCGCCGAGGAGTCCGTCGGGTTCACCATGGCGCCGTTCCAGGACCCCGAGTTCAGCAAGCGCCAGGCCAAGCGCATCGAGGCGCTCATCGCCGCACGGACCCGCGAGATGCCGCCCAGCGACTTCGTGGAGATGCTGCGCTCGGCCATCAAGGAGGACGAGTGGATGCTGTACGTCCACGGAGCCGTGATGGGTGCGGCCGGCGGCGCCATCCACCTGGCAATCTTCGGGACGTACGCCGCATGAGCCAGCCCGCCGAGAGCCAGCAGTCCGACCCCGCCGCGCCGGCGGCAGCCTCACCGTCGCTGGGCCTGGAGGTCGTGCCGGGCCTGGCACGCGTCGCCGCGAGCGCCTGGCTGCACACCGCGGAGTGGACCGCGGCGACCGGACTGCGCGCGACCCGTCGCCTGCTGAAGGCGGCGGTCTCGCCGGAGTCGGCGGCCACCCTGGCCAGCGACCTCCAGGACACGGTACGCGGGTACGCGCGTGAGCTCGTGGGGGTCACCGACCTCGAGGAGCGCGTCCGGAGCGTCGCGCCGCGAACGACGGGCATGGCGTCGGCGGTGGCGTCCGCCGTCACCCCGCGCGGGCAGGAGGACGCGGCGGCGGCGCCGCCACGCGACCCGGCCCACGAGACCCGGGAGGAGCTCCGCCGGCGGGGCACCTCGCTCCTGCAGCAGTCCAGCGACGTGCGCTACGAGGAGCACGCCCACCCGGCCTACGAGCGGATCCTGGACGAGCTGGCCCCCGACGAGGGCCGCATCCTGCGCCTGCTGCAACTCGAGGGGCCGCAGCCGACGGTCGACGTCCGCACCGGAGGGCCGATCGGCATGCTCAGCTCCGAGCTCGTCGCACCCGGGCTGTCGATGATCGGGCCGCGCGCGGGCGTGCGCTACCTCGACCGCGTCCCCGCGTACCTCAACAACCTCTTCCGCCTGGGCATGATCTGGTTCTCCCGCGAGACGCTGCGCGACGCCCACCGCTATCAGGTGATCGAGGCGCAACCGGACGTTCTCGCGGCGATGCACTCGGTGCGCTTCGCGAAGATCGTGCGACGGTCGATCCACCTGACCCCGTTCGGCCAGGACTTCTGCCACGACTGCCTGGGCATCGAAGCGCCTGCAGGCAACGGGGCCCTCCCCCGCCACGGCGTCCCGAGGCCCGCGGACGTCGATGTCGACGGCCCGCAGCCGCCGGCGCTCCCGGCCTGACGGTCCTCAGCGGCCCAGCAGGCCGCGGGCGACGTTGACCGCGCCGACCGCGCCCACGGCGATCGCGTACGTCGTGGCGTCGGTCAGGGCATCCGCCCGCGGCGAGAACGCGAGGATCAGGCCCGCGGCGGCGACGGTGGCGGCCAGTCCCGCCGTGGCGATCGGGACCCCGCGCGAGGCCAGGACCGCGGCGGCGGTGAGCCCCAGCCCGGTCCCCGCGAGATAGGCCCCGGCGATGTCCACGTCCTCCGGGCGCACCTCACCGATCCACACGACGGCGAGGCCCCAGCCGGTCAGCGGCAGCGCGGTGGCCCAGTAGCCGCCCTCGCGTCCTCCCGCGGCGGCCGCGACGAGGTAGGTCAGCCCGAGCACCAGCGGCGTCCAGAAGAAGGACAGCGTCGCACGGTCGACCGCGGTGGCCAGGACCAGGGCGCCCGCGAGCAGGATCACGCCCTGGACGAGACGCAGCGACGCGGGCTTGCTCGCGGTCATGTCGACAGTGTGGCGGGCCGGACGTCGCTCGGGGAAGCCGCGCGGGAGAGCAGGCGCACCGCCGCCAGGTCCTCCTGCTCGCCGAGATGCAGCAGCGCGTGCTCGAGGGTCTCCACGGCCTCCGGCGGGAGCGCCAGGAGGGCTCCCCGGCGCCACTTCTCCAGGATCTCGCGGTCGGTCATCGGGGCGTGCACGCCACCGCGTTGGTGCTGCACCTCGGCCGCCAGGACCCGGCCGTCGCGGAGCGTGACGCGGACACCACCGGGGAAGGCGTCGGGCGCCGCGTCGTGGTCGGCGCGCTCGTAGGTGACGCGTGCGGCGACCGCGAGCACGGCCGGATCGCGGATCGCCTGGGGGGTGAAGGACGCAACGTCCAGGCTGCCGTGCACCAGGAGGTGGGCCAGGCAGTACGGCAGGCTGAACTTCGCGCCGTGCGGGGTCCTCGGAGCGCGCTTGACCTCGACGGGCTCGAGGACCAGGCCGATGCCGGTGGCGTCGGTGACGGCGACGATCTCCGCGACGTCGTCGGGCCGCAACCGGTGCTCGCCGTTGAGCCGGTCCAGGGCGTCGAGCGGGGCGTGGGCGTAGTGGCAGACCGGGTAGGGCTTGAACGCGATCGCGGGCGTCTCCCAGCGGACGCCGAGGTCGTCGGTCTGCGCCGCGATGTCGACGGCCTCCCCGTGCAGGTAGGTCGCGAAGAAGCCCTTCTCGCCCTCGAGCACCGAGGCCGGGCCGGTCGCGCCGTGCGCCGCGAGCCGAGCGGCGACCACACCGGCGTGCGCCGCCCAGCCCGCGTGGAGCGGCTTCGTCCCCGACCCGTCGGCCAGGAACTCCAGGAGCCCGCCGGCCATGCTGCCGGCGATCCCGACCGCGGCGGCCACCCGATCGGCGTCGAGTCCGCGGACGACGGCGGCGGCGACCGCGGCCCCGAACACCCCGCAGACCCCGGTCGGGTGCAGGCCGCGCGCGTGGAACCGGCCGCGGGCCGCCATTCCGATGCGGGTGGCGGTCTCCGCCCCGGCGACGACGGCACGCAGGACGTCGGCGCCGCCGGCGCCGGCCTGCTGCCCTGCCGCGAGCGCGGCGGGCACGACCGTCGTGCTGACGTGCACGACCGAGGCCGCGTGGGTGTCGTCGTAGTCCAGGGCGTGGCAGAGCGTCCCGTTCACCAGGGCCGCGTCGGCAGAAGGCAGTCCGTGATCCGCGCCGATGCCCGTCGCCGTTCCGGTCGACCCCTCCTCGGTGGCCGCACCGAGCACCGCACCGCCCTGACCGGTCGCCAGCGCGGCGAGCCCGCAGCCGATGGTGTCGAGGACGTGCAGCCCGGCGGCGCCACGCACCTCGTCGGGGAGGTCCTCGGCGCGCAACTCGGCGGCGAACCGGGCGAGATCCTGCGACGGGGTGCTCATGCAGAGACACTGGCAGGTCCGGTGCGGCTCGTGGCGCCGCCATCCGGCAAGCAGGCGCCGCATACTTGACACGGTGTCAAGTTTTCGGCACTGTCGCACCATGGCCACCCGTGAGATCCCCGTCGAGGAGGTCCGCATCGCGGACCGCGAGCTGTGGAGCGACGGCCCGCCGCTCGAGGAGTTCCGGCGACTGCGGGGAGCGTGCCCGGTGCACTGGAGCACCGGGATGTCGGACTACCCGGAGGAGCCCGGCTTCTGGTCGGTGCTCAACCAGGAGTTCATCCACACCGTCAGCCGCGACTGGCAGACCTTCTCCTCCGAGGTCGGCGGCATGCTCGCCAACCCGGCGAAGTTCTTCCCGGTCGAGGTCCAGAACGGCATGTTCATCGGCATGGACCCGCCGAAGCACGATCGGATCAAGGCCCTGTTCCAGCGCGGCTTCACCCCCAAGCGCACCGCCGAGCACGAGGACACCATCCGGGAGATCGCCTGCCGCGTGCTCGACGGCATCGCCGACCGCGAGACGGTCGACCTGGTGAACGACGTCGCGCAGCCGATCGTCGCCCGCGTCATCGGGTCGTTCATGGGCATCGACGAGGAGGACGACGTCGTCTGGGCGCGGCTGATGTTCGCGCTCGTCAGCGCCGACGACCCGAACGTCAACCCCGAAGGTCCCGCCACCGTCATGGAACGCGACCTCCCCGAGATCGTCGCGCGCTGCCAGAAGCTCATCGCCGAACGACGCGCCGAGCCCCGCGACGACCTCACCAGCGTGCTCGTCAACGCGGAGATCGACGGCGAGAAGCTCACCGAGCACGAGATCGTCATGGGATTCATCCTGCTGATGACCGCGGGCAACGACAGCACCAAGGCCACCTACAGCAGCGGCATGCGGGCGATCATCGAGAACCCCGACCAGCGCCAACTGCTGCTCGACGACCCGTCGCTGATCCCCGACGCGGTCGAGGAAGCGCTGCGGATGTTTCCCGCCTTCGCGCACTTCCGGCGGACCGCGACGAAGGACACGGAGCTCGGCGGCTGCCCGATCAAGAAGGGCGACAAGGTCGTCATGTGGTACCCGTCCAGCGGACGCGACGAAGCCGTCTACGAGGACCCCGACCGCTTCGACGTGACCCGCAAGCCCGAGCACCAGGCCTTCGGCGCCGGCGGCCGCCACTTCTGCCTCGGCACCGCGCTCGCCCGCCTCGAGCTGCGGGTCATGATCGAGGAGACGCTGAAGCGCTACCCGGACATGGAGATCGCCGGAGAGCCGAAGATGGCCCAGGCGATCTTCATCAACCAGCTCACGACGCTGCCGGTGCGGCTGCGTCCCTAGGGTCGTAGCTCAGCGCGAGCGGACCGTGATGCGCTTCTTCACGAACGCGGACCGACCACCGGTGATCGGGCTCGTGGTCCGGACCCGGACCTCGTAGCGGCGCCCGGGCCGGCCCTTGAACAGCACCTCGCGCAGCGCGACCGCGCGCTTGACGCGGCGGATGCGCTTGGTGCGCAGGTCCTTGACCGTGACGTCGGCCTCGCGCTGACGGACCCGGAAGGTGCGGATCCGCAGCACGCCCCGCTTGGGACGCGAGATGCGGAGCTTCGGGAGCTGCTCCGGGCCGCCGCGTCCCGGAAGCCGGGCGAGGTCGAAGGCCTCGGAGAGGAAACGGCCGTCGTTCTGCGCGGGGGGATCGAGCCCGAGCAGACCGGCGACGGTCGTCGCCGAGTCGACGTTCTCGGCCGAGCCCTCGTTGATCAGCGTGTCGTCGAAGAACGGGGCGGCGGT
>NZ_JBFIGP010000193.1:0-7355 GCF_041602235.1 Paraconexibacter sp. | reverse complement strand
GCCCCGGCAGGGACGTGGACGTGGAACTCGCGGTCACCGAACACGTCGTCGTCGATGCCCAGCTCCTCGGCGTGGGCCCGGACGTAGGTGAGCGCGATCCGCGCCGACTCCTTCATGACGTCCCCGAGCTGCCCGGTGAGGGTGAGGCCGCCGGTGCCCTTGCCGCGCATCGCGCCGGCCTCGACGAACAGGACGTCGCCTCCGGTGCCGGTGACGGCCAGGCCGGTCGCCACGCCCGGGACCGCGGTACGGGCGGCAGCCTCCTGGAAGACCTTCTGCCGCCCCAGTGCGTCGCGGATGGTCTCGATGTCGAGGGTGATGGTCCTGCCATCCGCTCCCGCCGTGCCGGATGCCACGCGGGTCGCGGTCTTGCGCATGAGGGTGCCGAGCTCGCGCTCGAGCTGCCGGACACCGGCCTCGCGCGTGTACTCCGACACGATCGTCCGCAGGAGGTCGTCGGAGATCGCGACCTCGTCCTCACGCAATCCGTTGCGCTCGCGCTGACGCGGGAACAGGTAGTCGCGCGCGATCGCCGTCTTCTCGCTGACCGTGTAGCCGTCGAAGCGGATGACCTCCATGCGGTCCAGCAGCGGACCCGGGATCGTCTCCGCCTGGTTGGCGGTCGCGACGAACAGCACCTGCGACAGGTCCAGCTCGAGATCGAGGTAGTGGTCGCGGAACGTCGAGTTCTGGGCCGGGTCCAGGACCTCGAGCAGCGCGGCCGAAGGGTCGCCCCGCCAGTCCGCCCCGACCTTGTCGACCTCGTCGAGCAGGATCACCGGGTTCATCGTCCCGGCGTCGCGCAGCGCGCGGACCAGGCGGCCGGGCATCGCGCCGATGTAGGTGCGACGGTGCCCGCGGATCTCGGCCTCGTCGCGCACGCCGCCCAGCGACATGCGGACGAACTCGCGTCCGGTCGCCTTGGCGATCGACTCGCCGATCGACGTCTTGCCCGTACCGGGAGGGCCGATGAGGGTGAGGATGGCGCCCTGGTCGCGCCGTGGTGTCGTCGCGGGGCTCTCCGTCCCCTCCGCGCCGGCCTCGGTGGCGGCGTCCAGCCCGCGCTCGACGCGCAGCTTCTTGACGGCCATGTACTCGACGATCCGGTCCTTCACGTCCTCGAGGCCGAAGTGGTCGCCGTCCAGCACCTCGCGGGTGTGGACGGGGTCCAGGCGTTCCTCGCTGACCTCGCCCCACGGGACGGCGATCAGCCAGTCAAGGTAGGTGCGGATCATCTGCGCCTCGGAGCCGCCGCCCTCGCCGGCGCGTTCGAGCCGGCCGAGCTCCTTGACCGCCTGCTCGCGCACGTGGTCGGGCATCCGGGACTCGTCGATCTTGGTGCGGTACTCGTCGACGAACGAGCCGTCGTCCTCGCCGAGCTCCCTGCGGATCGACTCCATCTGCTTGCGCAGCAGGTACTCGCGCTGCTGCTTCTGCGCGCCCGACTCGACGTCGTCGCGGATGCGGCGGCGGATCTGCAGCTGCGCCAGCCGCTCGCGCTGGAACTCGAGCGCGAGCTCGAGGCGCTCGGTGACGTCGAGCGTCTCGAGCAGGCGGACCTTCTGCTCGAAGGTGAGGTCCGGCGCGTAGCCGGAGGTGTCGGCCAGTGCACCGGGCTCCACGATCGACCGGACGAAGCCCGCGATGCGCCCGTCGTCACCGCGGAGCTCGAGGAGCTCGTCGACGACCGCGCGGTATTCGCGCTCCAGCTCGCGGGTCCGGCCCGGCAGCGGTTCGCCCTCGCCGCCGGCGTCGGGCGACTCGGTGACCTCCGCGCGGAGCTTGCCCAGCGGGTCGTTGTGGGCGGCGCCGATCACACCGCGGGCGATGCCCTCGAGGACGGCGCCGCGGGCGCCGCCGGGGAGGCGGACGCGGTCGCGCACCGCCGCGATGGTGCCGACGGAGGCGTACTCGCCCTCGTGGCGGGGGACGAGCAGGACGCGGTCCTCGTCGCCGACGTCGACGGGGAGGGTGACGTCCATCGTCGGGAAGATGACGGTGTCGTCGAGCGGGATCAGCAGGAGCGTGGCCATGAGAGCGAGGAGTCCTTTGAGGAGGTCAACCGTTGCGTGGACAACTGTATCACGGAGGAAATCGTGATCTCAGTCGGGTGCGCTGAGATCGTCTGCTGCGTCCGCTGAAGGTAGCAGTGACGCCGCGTCGTCTCGTGGCAGGGGAACGCCACCGCCCGGCGAACCTGTGCGCCACCTCACGCACCGCGCCGTAACTCACGCACGCCCAGGGAGTTAGTTCGAACAGATGTCCGCCCACGACGCCCCCCACGTGCTCCATCAGACGCTCCAGGAGCTGCGCTCGCACCGCGACGCCCTGCGGACCCATGCGGTCGCCGTCGAGCCTGCGGCGGGCACGCACGACGAAGAGCTCGAGATCGTCCTGCGCGACCTCGACGAGGAGATCCGCCACGTGACCGAGGCGTGGGTCGGGTCGGCGGTGACGGAGATCGCCACCCTCCGCGGGCAGCTCTCGTCACCGCTGCACGGCTGACGGCCCTCGTCGCCGGGGTCCTCCGATCGGAGGACCCAAAATCTGTCCTTTCGGTCAATGCGGTCACGCACTAGGCTCGTGGGGTGACCGTCGCCGCACCACCGTTCGTCGCGAACGTCGTGCTCAACGCCCGTCGCAGGCTGCGACGGGCAGCGGACCGCTTCCTGCCGCCGGACATCGCGACGTTCGATCTCGCGACGGGCGTCGGCGTGACGCACGCGCTCGGCGCGTTCGCCCGGCTCGGCATCGCCGACGTGCTCCACGAACGCCGGATGGGCGCGGATGAGCTCGCGCCGCGGATCGGGGCCGACGCGGACGCCCTGCACCGACTCCTGCGCGCGGCCGCGACGGCCGGGATCGTCGAGATGGACCACGCCGGCACGGCGCGCCTCACGCGGCTGGGCGAGACGCTGAGGTCATCGCACCCGCGATCCCAGCGGGACTGGTGCATCTACATGAGCTCGCCGGCCGTCACGGAGGCGTGGGCCGGGCTCACGGACGCGGTACGCACGGGCGAGAGCGCCTTCCACAACGTCCACGGGCGCACGGTCTGGGAGTACTTCGCCGATCATCCGGAGGAGGAACGGACGTTCACCGGCGCCATGCAGCGCATGACGGCGGCGAGCGCGCCCGCCATCGCGGCGGCCTATCCGTGGCCGGCCGGAGGATCGGTGTGCGACGTCGGCGGGGGCGCCGGCGCGCTGCTCGCGGCGATCCTCGACACCGACGCGTCGCTGCGGGGCATCCTCCTGGACAACTGCTCGGTGCTCGCGGAGGGCGGGCGCCTCCTCGCCGCTCGGGGGCACGTCGCCCGCGCGAACCTGGTCGTCGGCGACTTCTTCGACCGTATCGAGGTGAAGGCCGACGTCTACGTGCTCAAGGACGTGCTGCACGACTGGGACGACGAGCGGAGCCTGAAGATCCTGGAGTGCGTCCGCGCGGCCGCTCCGCACGGCGCTCGCATCGTGCTGGTGGAGACGCCGCAGGAGCCGAACGCCCCGCACCCCTTCGCGTCGATCGAGGATCTCCAGATGCTGGCGCAGTGCGAAGGTGGCCGGCAGCGGTCCGTCGCGCAGCTGCGGTCGCTGCTGCTCCGCGCCGGCTTCACGGTCGGCGAGGTCTACGAGACGCTCACCCACGCCCTGGTCGAGGGCGTCGCGGTCGCGCGGCCGTCAGCCGCCGCGCTGGCGACGCAGGGCACGCCAGCCGTTGCCGACGATGGCGTGGACGAGCGTCACGGCGGCCGGCTCGCGTAGGTCGGGCTCGCGGCCCGCGCCGAGGCGGTGCAGCTGCCGCGTGTGCCAGTAGAGATCGGTCAGCCCGTCGAGCTGCTTGTGGCCGATGCGCTTGTCGCCGGCACGGATCGCGTCGCGGCTGCCCGTGAGGAGCTCCGCCGGGCCGTGGGTGTCGACCGCCAGCGGGCGGCCGATGCCGACGATGTCGATCGCCCCTGAGGAGAGCGCGTCCCGCATCGCGGACGCTGTCCGGAACCCGCCGGTCAGCATCAGCGGCATCGACACGCGACTGCGGACCTCCTCGGCGTACTCGAGGAAGTACGCCTCGCGCGAGCGGGTGCTCTCCCTGACGTCCTGCCCGGTCATCGCGGGTGCCTCGTACGTGCCGCCGCTGATCTCCAGCAGGTCGACGCCCTCGGAGTCGAGCGCCTGGACGACGGCCATGGACTCCTCCTGCGTGAACCCGCCGCGCTGGAAGTCGGCGGAGTTGAGCTTCACGCTCACCGCGAACGCCGGTGTGACCGCCGCGCGGATCGCCCGGACCACCTCGAGCAGGAACCGCATGCGGCGCTCGGGGGTCCCGCCCCACTCGTCCGTGCGCTGGTTGGCGAGGGGGGAGAGGAACTGGCTGACGAGGTAGCCGTGGGCGCCGTGCACCTGCATGCCGTCGAAGCCGGCCCGCTCGAGCACCGCGGAGGTCGTGGCGAACCGGGCGATGATGTCCTCGATCTGCGCGCCGGTGAGCACGCGCGGCGTCGGCGCGCCCGGGAGGTGCGGTCGTACCGCCGAGGGGGCGACCGGGTGCTTGCCCGCGATCCGCAGGGCCTGCCGGCCCGGGTGGTTGACCTGCGCCCAGATCCTGGCGCCGTCGGCCTTGGCGGCAGCGGCCCACCGGCCCAGTGCCTCGAGGTCGCGGTCGTCGTCGATGACGACGTTGTAGGGCTCGCCGAGGTGGTCGCGGTCGACCATCACGTTGCCGGTGATGAGCAGGCCGGCGCCTCCGCGTCCCCACCGCTGATACAGGCGTTCGAGCGCGACGGTCGGCCGGTTGCGGCGGTCGCCCAGCTGCTCGCTCATGGCGGCCTTGGCGAGGCGGTTGCCGAGCTGCTGGCCGCACGGCAGGACGAACGGCGTGGCGAGCGGATCGGTGCTCGGCGGGGCGGCGGCGGTGTTGGTCACGGGGGAAGCTTCGCAGATGTAGCTTGAGCGGCGGGCAGCTACCGCCGTGGGTCGGGCGTATCGACCCCGCCCTGGCCGCGCGCCGCGCGCGCGAACGCGATGGCCTCGGCGCGCGATCTGACGCCCAGCTTGCGGTTGATCCGCTTGAGGTGCGAGCGCACCGTCTCGGTCGACAGCACGAGGTCCTCGGCCACCTCCGCGGTACCTCGACCGGCGGCGAGGAGGTCGAGCACCTCCCACTCCCGGGGCGTGAGCACGCTGCGGATCGGTCGCATGCCGGCGGCGACGGGCTCGGACCGGAGGTGCTCGACCAGGCGCATCGTGAGGCGGCGAGAGACCGCAGCCTCGCCCGCCATGACCCCGCGCAGGATGCGGGGGAGGGCCTCGATCGGACTCTGCTTGCCGAGGTAGCCGGCGGCGCCCAGCCGCAACGCGAGGAGTCCCAGCGCCTCGTCCTGACGGGAGGTCAGGGCGACGGGCCGCACGTCGGGAGCCTGCTCGCGCAGGCGACGCAGCGCCTCCAGGCCGTCCCCGTCGGGCATCACCATGTCCAGCAGCACGACGTCGGGGCGGTAGTGCCGGCAGAGCTCGACGGCCTCGAACCCGGTGGTCGCCTCGGCGACGACCGTGAAACCGGCCTCCTGCAGCACGTCCTTGACGGCGCGGCGCGCGAGCGGGTCGTCGTCGGCGATGACCACGCGGACAGGTGCATCGGGATGTTCGGTGGCCATGGCTGGGCGGGGCGATGGTCGCGGGCCGAGAGGAGACCGTGCCGGACCAGTGTGCCGCATCCCGCAACCCCTATGGGGCAGGAACGCCCCCCATGGCGGGCAGGATCCTGCCCCGAGGGGGCGCGAAGATCCCCTCGACGGTCCGCCCCTCGGCTCGTACCGTGACGGTCATGGACGCGGGCGCACCGATCGCCGTGCTGATCGCCGACGAGGACCCACTGTCGCGCGGAGAGGTGCGGCGGGCACTTCGCCCGGCCGCGGACATCTCCGTCGTCGGGCTCGTCGACGACGCCGACGCCGCGGCACGGTGCATGGAGAGCCGCCACGTCGACGTGGTCGTCAGCGGCGAGACCTCGCCGTCCGGACAGGTGCAGTCGCTCGCGCCGGTCTCGAACGCTCCTGGCTCGCCCGCCCTCCTCGTTCTCGTGCGTCGCTGGTCGGAGGACGGGGCGCTGACGCTCCTGCGTGCCGGAGCCGACGGGGTCCTGCCGAAGGACGCCGACCCCGCCGCGCTGCCGCGGGTCGTCCGCGCGGCGGCGGCCGGGGAGATGATCGTGCCCCGAACGCTCGTACGGACCCTGGTCACCGAACTGCGGTCAGCAGATCGCCACCGCGGTCCGCGATTCACCCGACGCGACCTGACCGAACGCCAGTGGCAGGTCATCGATCTGGTCGCCGCCGGGCTCACGACCGAGGAGATCGCCGGGGAACTCGACCTCCGGGTCGAGACGGTTCGCTCCCACATCAAGCACCTCCTCCAGCGGCTCGGGGTGCACACGCGCGCCGAGGCACTGGAGGCGGTACGCGAGACCCGCGAACGCCGCCGGGTCGGCGCCACCTAGCGCCGCGGCGTCTAGCCGACGCGGACCCGCACGGCCCGCTGGACCACCCTGGCCTTCCCCTTCGGGGCCCGGGCGGTCACCCGCAGCGTCACCTTCGCCCGGGACCGCAGGGTGCTGCGGGCCCGACGCGACCGGATCCTGGGGCGCACGGTCCGCTGCGATCGTGCCGGGATGGTGGCGGTGGTCGTGAGCAGCGTCCGGGCTCGACGCCCCTTGCGCGTACGCGTCCTCACGCGCACGGTCGTCCGGACCGCGAACGGCTCGCTGTTGCGGATCGTGATCGCGAGCCGGCCGCGACGGCGCAGCACGGTCGCGGGAAGGCGCAGCGCGGGCACCCTGCCGAACGCCTGCCGTGCGACGGGGGCACCAGGCACGACCGGGGTCCCGGTGGACGGGGCGGGCGCGCCGCTCGGGGCGCCACCGGCGCTCGGCGGGGTGCCCGGCGAGCCGCCCGTGCCACCTCCCGGTGGTGGCGGCGGCGGGACGATGGCCGGCGCGGCCACGGTCGCCACGACGATCCGTCGGGTCGCTGCCGGTCCCTGGGCGAACAGGACGTGGGTGGTGCCGGTGCTGTCGGCCCCGGCGGTCACGGTCTCCGTGTCGTTGAACGCGATCTCCCCGGCCCCGTCGACGGACAGCCGCTCGGAGGGAGCCGCCAGGACGCCCGTGCCCGACACCGCTTCGACGGACTCCGAGGCGCCTTCCACCCGGCTCCAGGCGATGACCCCGAACCCGGTGCTGCCGACCGCGGACGCGGCGGGACGTCCGGCGGTGGGTGTGCCGGAGCTGACCGGGGTGCCCTGCGCCCAGGCGCCGCCCGACAGGCGGGAGCCGAACGTGTGGAAGGTGAGCTGTCGGGGCGT